>DASWEZ010000277.1:0-8627 GCA_036394495.1 Burkholderiales bacterium | reverse complement strand
AAGAAAAACCGGGATTGAAGCTCGACGATCCCCTGGTCAGGGAGGCGCGGGCGAGACTGTTCGGCGCCTGGGAAATGAACTGGATGCCTTATAACGTCGCGCACGACGTCGAACTGCCGGGCTCGAAAGGCCAGCCAATCGGGTTCCTGATGTATCCGCAGGCGGAAATTGGTGACGAGCGGGTGGACAGCCTCGATCCGGAAAATTTCAGGTATGTGCTGACCTCACGGGAAATCGGTCTCTGAGATCCGGCCATCCTGTGCGCCCAGGCTCATGGTCGCTTTCATGCCGGACTCCCCGCCCGGCGGCCAAGGATGATCACATCGCGCTCCACGCCATCGAGCAGCGTGACGCCGGGCAATTCCCCCCAACGCTCGAAACCGAATTTCAGGAACAATTCCAGGCTGGGCTGGTTGTGGCCGAAGACGAACCCGATCAGCCGGTCTATGCCGATGGAAGGCGCGTGGACGATGGCCTGCGCAAGAAAGTAGGAACCCAGACCACGATTGCGGAACGCTTCGCCGACATAGACGCTCAGTTCGGCGGTCTTGTCGTAGGCGGGTCGGCCATAGAAAGTAGAGAAACTCAGCCAGCCGGCGATTGTTCCGTCCTGCTGCGCCACCCATAACGGACGGAAATCCGGCTTGTGCTGCTCGAACCAGCCGATGCGGCTCTCGACCGACACCGCGTCGAGGTCCGCCGTCACCAGGCGGGACGGAATGGTCGCGTTGTAGATTTCGACGATGGCCGGCAGATCTTCGCGTGCCGCCGGCCGATGCGTCCACGGCGCAGGCATCTTAGTACGGGAGCGCAAGCGTTGGCAGCATGTCTTCTCCGGTCAGGATTCATTTGTTCGACAGGAAAAGCTTTGCCTGGCGGATCTCCTTGCGTTCACTTTCCGCCGTCTGTGCAAGCTCAAGCAGCTTGCGGTAATAATCCGCGGCCTTACTGCCAAGCCCGGCCAATTCCGCCGAGCGGGCCGCGCCGAAAATCCCGTTGAAGCGATTTGGGTTGGCGCGTAGCGAGGCTTCGTATTCTGCCAGTGCGGCTTCCGGTTGGCCGAGCGCCAGCAATAAATCGCCTGTCAGTTCGCGCGCGGGTAAAAGCTGGCCCGGCGTGATCGGATGCTTATAGGTCGATTCTTCGAGAGCGGTCGCGCTACGCATCTGTTCAATCGCCTGCGCCGCATCGCCGGCCGCCCATGCCAGCCACGCTTGCGCGGACAAGCGCTGCACCTCGACCTGCTTGGCCCAGTAATCCTGCTTCGATTGCACGAGCGCGTCTCGGATCCGGGTGATTTGCGCGATTTCCGTCTCCGCCTCGCGTCTCGCCCCAAGATGCGCGGCCCCGATGGCGCGCGCAAAGTGCGTCAAAGCCTCGGTTGCCGGAAAGCGGCTCGCAAACGGCTTGAGGGCGGCGGCCTCTTCCCATCGCTGCTGTTCGAGGACATACCGCGCCGGAGCGGCGGCAACTGCGTAGTCGACCGGCAGGGTACGCGCGCTTTCCTCGGCCCTGACCTCGGAGATTTGTCGCAGGACATCACTGGCTGACGCGGACTGGCCAAGCTGGAGGTACGCGTAAACCAGATAGTCTTCGCTGTGCAGCTCCTCCGGTACCCAGCCAAGCTTGCGGGCAGCGGCGCCGGCGGCCAGGTTGGACTCGATCGAATCCTGCCATAGCCCGAGCGCGATATACGTGTGGGAAGGCATGTGCAGCGCGTGCGGCATGGTGGGGGCAATGGCGCCATAGAGGCGTGCGGCCTTCAGCGCCCGCGGCGCCAGTTCAGGATAGTCGTAAGCATGAATCAGATAGTGGGCAATCCCCGGATGGTCGGGATGCTCCGCGAATATCTTCTCCAGGATGGCGGCGCTCTTTAGCTGATTGGCGTACGTCTTGTCGTTCGGATTCGCAGTAGCCTGAAGGGCAAGTGCGTAGAAGGCCGCCGCCTCCAGATCGTCGGGGAAATTCCCGGTCACCGCCGCCATCGCCTTTTCATAGGCGAGGCTGCGGGCCTTGTTGTCCGCTTTTTCGAAGTCGCCGTAAAATTCACCAAGGGCCGCGATGTAAGCGCGCTCGCGTTCCGTGGGTGCGGCGGCAGCGACTGCCTTCTCGAGAGCGGCCTTGCCCCGCTGGAACGATTCCCGCGTCGGTGGAAACCACAGCGGATACCACCAGCTCATGGCAACACCCCAGTAGCCCATTGCACACGAGGGATCCAGCTCGGAGACGCGGGAGAAGGTCTTGGCTGCCTCCGGATAAAAAAAGGAATGCAGCATTGCCAGTCCGCGGTTGAACTGCTCTTGCGCAGCGGGACTGCAAGAAACCGGAAACATGACTTCACCCAGCTTGTCCGGCGCACCGGTCGGTATGCGCTCGTCCTCATGCGCTTGCGCACCCGGCGATAAACCCAGCGCCACTGCGGCGACCCACGCGATCAATGAAATCTGCTTCATATGCATGCTCCTCTGATCATGTACATGTACTGCTGCCTGTCAGGATACTTTCGATCGCTTTGCCGCTTTCAGCGCAGCAGGGCGTATTCGCCGCCGCGCTCGATTGCCTTCCTGTAAGCGGGCCGCGCGTGGATGCGCTCGAGGAACGCCATGAGGTTCGGGCGTTTCGAATCGAGCCCGCCGCGAGCTACAGCCGCTTCCAGCGGGAAACTCATCTGGATATCGGCCGCGGTGAGCTCCGGCCCGGCAAACCAGGCGCTGCGGGCCAGTTCGCCTTCCAGGTAGTCGAAGTGGCGTTGCAGATTCGGGAAGAGGAATGCGTCTTGAACCCTCCCCACGATGGCTTTCGCGATGGGCCTCGCAAAAAACGGCATCGGCCCCTTTTCGATCCTGCCGAAGAGCAGCTTGATCAGCAGCAGCGGCTGGAGCGACCCTTCAGGGTAATGCAGCCAATATGTATAGCGCAGCCGCTCCGGCGAATCCGCGGCGGGAATCAGGCGGCCGTTGCCGTAACGCCCCACCAGGTATTCTATGATCGCACCGGATTCGGCGATCGTGCGGCCTTCGTCGGTGATGACCGGCGACTTACCGAGCGGATGGACCTCCCGCAACTCGGGCGGCGCCAGCATGGTTTTCGCATCGCGCTGGTAACGCTTGATGTCGTATTCGAGGCCGAGTTCTTCCAGCAGCCAGAGAATTCGCTGCGAGCGCGAGTTGTTGAGATGGTGAACGACGATCATCGGGTTCGACCTTTCAGTGGGCGATTATTCTTCTGTCGCGACGAAGGCATTGAAGGCCGGCGACCTTCTCTCGCCCGAGCCACGGAACGGTTCCCCGGTGTGAAAGTGAACCGGGCTGGGCGTACCCGCGTACTGGCTCACGATCCAGAAGGTTTCGAAATCCACCCGGCTGACGCGCGTGTTTTCCATGCCGGCGAGATACCGCCTGATCATGCTGGCGGTGTGGGTGGCAAGGGACGACCCGCCACCTTCGGAACAGACCTCGCGAGGCACGATCAATTCCCTGCCCTCGCCGCTGGAGAGTTTTGCGTCTGCATAGGCATTGATGCGATCGAGCAAGGCCGGCGGCACCTGTACCTTTGCGATCATCGGGCCGAAGGGAGAGTAGAAATCCATGGCCGGATTCTCGCCTTGCGTATGGCGGACATCGAGCCCGGCTTCGTACTTCTTCAGCAGCTTGCTCTTGATGCTGTGGTCCATGCTTTGCCTTCCCGGGGCAATGAACCGGCCAGCGCGAAGTCGTCCGCCAGCCGGGAATAAGCTCAGGTCTTGCCGAGAAAATCCTGTTTGCCGATGTCGATGCCACAGTGCCGGAGGATGTCGTAGGCCGTAGTGACATGGAAATAGACGTTCGGCGTAACGTGGCTCAGCAGGTACGGCATGCCCTGCATGGACCTGTTCGTGGTCTGCGTCTTCCAGGTTACGGTCTTGTCTTCGGAACCGTCGATCTGTTCCGGCTTGATGGTTTCGAGGTAGGCGACCGTCTTGCGAAGGCGGCCTATGAGTTCGGGGATGCTCGCTTCGTTGTCTTCGAATTTGGGCGCATCAGTGCCTGCGAGACGCGCCACGCCGCCCTTGGCGCCGTCGGTCGCAATCTGGATCTGCCTGGCAAGCGGCAGCATGTCCGGGTACAGACGGTAATTGACCAGTACCGCGGGATCGATTTTCCTGGCCTCGGCTTGCGTGGCCGCTTTCTCCAGAATGGCGGCAAGGTTGTTGAGCGCGCGGGAAAACACGGGTATGGAAGCCTGATACATCGAGATATTCACTATTCCTCCAGGGAAAATGTTTCCAGGTTTTTGAAATACGTGCAGCGGCGTCACGGATCGGGGCTTCAGGATGCATTGCCTGCGTCCCCCTGTTTCATCCGATTGCGCTTCGACCGCGACAACACATAGATCAGATACGCCACGATACAGGCGTTGACGGCCAACAGCAGTATTTTCGTCCAGGTAACGCCCCGCACCAGCCCATAAACCTCCGCGGGCACGTAGATGGCGCCGCTGGCGACGGCAAACCATTCCGCCCAGCGTTTGCCCAGCCACAGGCCGATAGCCTCGACCCATCGTACCAAGGCATAGACGAGCGCGAAACCCGCGAGCAACCATAGCCGGGTATTCGTCACGTTGGTCGCGGCATCGATGAAAATCCGCGGATAGCCCTTGGCGGGGTTGAGGTGGAGATGCGCAATCAACTGCTCGGCAAAGTGTTGCATGTCGTGCTGCATGAGCGACAGCAGCCCGAATCCGGCAATGAAGACCAGGGCGCCCTTCGCCGCCTCGTATACGGCGACGGCGCGCAATCCGGGGGTTGATTTCATGGGCAAAAGAAAGCTTCAGACATTTGAACAGGAGCCGGCAGAGGAAGCAAAGAGACAGAAACAAAAATTCGGACTGGATCGAACAGGAGGAATCAGGGGAAACCGAGAGATTCTATCTCACATGCTCTCAATAAATTTTGACAGGATTAACAGGATTGTCAGGATGAAACGCGGGAGCAACTGGTCACTCCTGACCATCATCCGGAAAGCCCTGTCCTGATGGGAAACAGAGAATTTCCTTTCAACTCCGTTACCTCTGTTACCTCCTGTTCAACACGGTTTGAATTCTCGCCGTCCAACATGTCCATCCTGTTAATCCTGTCCCGTCCTTGACCTTTCAACTCTGCTTTCTCCGCTTTCTCCTGTTCAAATCCGTCATTGATGCAGCATCTAATAGTCCGTCACGAACGGCACGGCGAGCAGCACGGCGCCGATGACGCACAACCAGACCAGGTTATCGGTGAAGTAGGGATACACGCAGAGCGCAACGCCGCAAATCATCGGCGCGAATTTTGTCTGCCGCTTGCCGTAAACGAAATAAGCCATCCCGAACGCGCCGGCGATCAACCCGACAAAGAGTTCATTCATGCGGAATTCTTCCTGATTCCTGCGGGGCCGGCCTGCGCCACACGCTTGCCAGCCATGGCTGCTGCTCGCGCGGCAGACCAGCCGGCCGGTAGTAATGCCCGAGTTCCATGAAGCCCGCCTCGACCATCCGGGCGCGCCAGGCTTCGAGGTCATGATAGGCCCCGTAACGGCCGTCGTTCCAGCCCTCCTCATTGCGTCCGCGCGGGTTGGAGCTGAACAATACGCCGCCGGGCTTCAATGTGGCATGTATGTGTCGCAACACGCGCGGCAATTCGCGGGACGGGACATGAAACAGCGAGGCATTGGCGAATACGCCATCGAAGCGCCCGTCGGGCAGATCGAGCTTGAGGAAATCCTGCTCCCATACTTCGCACCCCGTATCGGCTCGCGCCATTTCGGCGAAGCGCGCGGCGCCATCCAGACCGATCGCAACATGGCCAAGCGTTGTGAACGTCTTGAGGTCTCGCCCCGGTCCGCAGCCCAAATCAAGAATCGTGAAGGGGGGTTCGGCCTCGATATGGCCCAGCAACGCGGCGATGTTCTGGCTCACATCATGAGAGCTCGTGCCGTTGCGAAAATCCTCGGCGCGCTGGTTGTAGTGCTCCAGCGTCAGGGAGGATATTTGTTGCAGATCGATCGAGGGAAGCGTCATCGGCGGACCCCGCTTTCGCGCCAGACGCCATGTTACGGGTTTCGTTCGGTGCAGGCTCGGGAGCGGGCGGTCATCCTGCAACGGCCCGCGGGGACCGATATCCCTAATCCCGATAAGTGCTTCGGGGTATGGCCGCAGGATGTCGCGCGGAAACTGAAAAAACACGAAGGCCCGCGTTGATGTTCTCTACAATCATGATTTGCGATTGCACGAGGCGTCAGGTCTGCCGGGTGCACAGTCTCAAAAATGACAGAGGATATTTTGCCCGAAATCTGCCCCGGGGACGGGATGGCTGTCGGCGACAACACCTGAATCTTCATGGAAGCCCTCCTGACCGTCATCGAAACCTACGGCCTCTGGGTGGTCTTTATCTGCGTCCTGCTCGACCAGGGCGGACTGCCCATTCCGGCTTATCCGCCGATCATCGTGACCGCGGCCATTGCCACAGACCTCGACCAGCCACTGCTGCCGCTCATACTCTCCGCCACGCTCGCTGCAATTATTGCGGATCTGCTCTGGTATGCGGGGGGCAAACGCTTCGGCGCCGCCTTGCTGCGACAGATGTGCAGGCTGTCGCTGTCCCCCGATTCCTGCGTCGGCCTCACGCGGCGCATTTATGCCCGCTGGGGAGCGCCGTCGCTGATCGTTTCCAAATATGTCCCGGGTTTCGCCGCCGTTGCGACGACGCTCGCCGGCGAGACCGGCACGAGTCTGCGCCGGTTCGTGTTCTATGACGGAATCGGGGCCGCCCTGTGGGTGGGAGGGGCCGTCGCACTCGGCGTGGTTTTCCATACCGCCGTCGGCGTACTGCTTCTGGAACTGGAAAGTCTGGGTCGTTACGCCCTCGTTCTGCTGCTCGCCGGCATTGCGCTGTTCGTCGCCCTGAAATGGTGGCAGCGATACCGGTTCGCGCTGCAGATCCGCATGTCGCGCATCTCGATCGATGAGCTCGGCGCGCTGATCGATGAGGGGGCGGACACCACCATACTCGATGTCAGGACGTCGGAGAATCGTGCGCAGCAGGGCTGGATCCGCGGTGCCATTCACGTGCTGGATATCTCCAAGCTTGAACTGGATCCGCAAAGCGAAGTCATCGTCTACTGCGATTGCCCCAACGATGCGTCGGCTGCGATCGTGGCGAGAAAGCTCAAGGACAAAGGCTTCCGTCACGTCCGCCCCCTGGCCGGCGGAATGGCGGCGTGGCTGGCGCAGGGACGTCCGATAGACCGCTGATGCCCCGTACTTGGACGCAACGCTACCCTAGGAAGATGGCGCCGGCATCTTACCGGCATGCGAAATCCCGCGATGGCCGCTTTGCACGGATCTCGATGACTGATAATAGAATAGTGCAACGCCTTTGCAGTCCCGATCGACAGCCCGCAGCCGGATGGAGTAATCCATGAACGTCCAGTGCACGCATCTGAGCCTCGTCAATACCGACCAGCCGAACAGCGACGGTTGCGAGGAATGCCTCGCAATGGGCGACACCTGGGTGCATCTGCGCCTGTGCCGCACTTGCGGCCACGTCGGCTGCTGCGACAGCTCGAAGAACAAACACGCGACCAAACATTTCCATGCGGCCAAGCACCCGATCATGACTTCGCTGGAACCGGGCGAGGACTGGAGCTGGTGCTTCATCGACGAAGTGGGACTGCTGCTGAAGTGAACCGCAAGTCAGGAGAACGGCAATGGCAAACGATCTTTACGAAAAGCGCCGCGAGCAGATGTTTCCCAAGCTCACGGCGGCGCAGCTTGACCGCCTCGAAGAACATGGCAGGCGCGTGAAAACCCAGGCCGGCGATGTGCTGGTCGAACCGGGACAACGCCATCACGACATGGTGATCGTGCTGGCCGGCAGTCTCGAGGTAGCGCTTCCCGGCATGCGCGGGGAAGAAATCGTGACCGTGCTGCAGCCGGGCGATTTCGCCGGGGAAATGAGCACGCTGCGCGGCATACCGGGCTTCAGCCGCATCCGCGTGCGCGATGCCGGAGAGATCCTGTCGATCAGCGAGGAAAACCTGCGCAACATCGTGCAGACGGATGCCGAGGTCAGCGAAATGTTCATGCGCGCCTTCATCCTGCGCCGCATGGGACTGGTGGCGTCGGGGCAAAGCGAAGCTATGCTGCTCGGTTCGCGCTACTCGCCCGGTACGCTGCGGCTGCGCGAATTTCTGACGCGCAACAGCTATCCGTATGTCAGCGTCGACATCGACAGCGACGGCGACGTGCAGACCTTGCTCGAACGCTTCCACGTCACCGTGGACGAGGTTCCCGTCCTGATCGGCCGCTGCGGACGCGTATTCAAGAACCCGAGCATCGCGCAGGTCGCCGAATTCCTGCAGATGAATCCGGCCATCGACGATACCAAGGTTCACGACCTCGTCGTGGTCGGTGCCGGGCCGGCGGGGCTTGCTGCCGCGGTTTATGCGGCATCGGAAGGACTCGACGTGCTGGTGGTCGAAGAGAACGCGCCGGGCGGTCAGGCCGGGACGAGTTCCAGGATCGAAAACTATCTGGGCTTCCCGACCGGCATCTCGGGCATGGCACTGGCTGGCCGCGCGCTGGTGCAGACGCAGAAATTCGGCGCCAACGTC
>DASWEZ010000276.1:0-1841 GCA_036394495.1 Burkholderiales bacterium | reverse complement strand
ACGCATCCACCCGCAAGGCAGAGCCAATAGCTGAGATGATAGTCCGATGTCCCCAGGCCGACGGCATAGGCGCCCAAACCAAAAAACGCAGCCTGCGCCAGATTGATCTGGCCGCAGAGGCCGAGCACGACCGAGAGACCGAACACGGCGATCGCAAAGGTTGTCGCCTGCATCAGGATGTTGTGGATGTAGCCGTCGAATCGCATGGTGGCAGCGAGCGCCACCAGGATCGCGGCGCCGATGAAATACGGCAGATGACGCAACAGCAGCGGCCTTACACGCGGGACGACCGCGGCGATCGGCATATTCTCGCTGGGGGCGCTCATGCCTTCTCCGCAACGCGTTCGCCGAAGATGCCCTGAGGCCGGAAGATCAGAAACAACACCAGCACGAGGAAGGCAAAGCCATCCTTGTAGGGCACTGAAATGTAGGCCGCCCCGAAGGTTTCGATGATGCCGAGCGCCAGTCCGCCGATAATCGCGCCAGCGACGTCGCCGAATCCGCCGATGATGGTGGCCGCAAATGCCTTGAGCGCGATGGTCGAACCCATCTGGATCGAGACGAACAGGATCGGCGCCACCAGAAGGCCGGCGAGACCGCCGAGCACCGCCGAGTAGATGAAGGTGATCATGATCATGGTCGACACGGAGATGCCGAGCAGCGACGCCATCTCCTTGTCCTGCGAGGTAGCCTGCAGCTTCTTGCCCAGCATGGTGTGTTCAAAGAACCAGTAATTGAAAATCACCAGTACGATGGTGACCGCGATGATCAGGAGATACTGGCTGTCGAGATAAACCGGCCCGAGCTGAATGCCCGGCGTCTCGAACCACCCCTCCAGCACCTGCGGCTGCGGGCCGTAGATCGCGAGCACCGAGTTGGCGAGCAGGATCGAGGCGCCGATGGTCGCAATGATCACCGGCAGGAAGGTGCGGTGACGCAGCGGATAGTAAACCCCGAGATTGAAGATCGCGCCCAATAGCGCCATGCCGGCCAGCGCCAGCAGGAAGGAGAGCCAGTACGGCCATCCCAGATCGACGGCGAACACCACCATCAAATAAGCCGCGACCATCGAGAATTCGCCCTGCGCGAAGTTCACGACGTTGGTGGCGCGGAAGATCAGCACAAAACCCAGCGCGACCAGCGCGTAGACCGCGCCGATGCCTATTCCGGTGAACAACAATTGTAGCGCGAGATCCATGGAAATGCTCGGTTAAGAGAAGCTGCAAGCCGTCTGCGGCTACAGCATTCGCTTGGAAGGACGACCGACGGCAACGGGGGTACGGGCGCTGCTCATCAAAACCTTGCCGGCCCCTCCGCATCAGGAGGGGCCGGCGACGCGATCAATCGTTGAAGTCGATATGCTTGTCGTAGACGATCGTCCCCTTCTCGTTCCTCACGACGTTGTAGCCGTGCAGACCGTCGCCGTTCTGGTCGAAATTGTATTCGCCCTCCGCGCCGGGGGTTTTCTTGGTGGCAAGCAGCGCCTCGCGGATTTTCCCGGGGTCGGTTGATCCGGCCTTGTTGATCGCCGCCGACAGGATGGTGACGGCATCGTACGGCCAGGCGCTCTGGTTGTCCGGCGCGGTCTTGTAAGCCTCGCGATAGGCCTTGCCGAAGGCCTTCGAAGCCTCGCTGGACTCTTCCGCGTAGTCCGCAACCCCATAGGTGCCATACAGCGCCGGACCTGCCAGCTTGGTGGATGATACCGCCACCACCGAAGGCGAGCCCACCCAGGGAATGTTGACGCCGAGCTGGCGCAGCTGGCGAGCGAAAATGCCGAGATCGTTTTCGAAGGTGAAATAGGTGCCGAGAACGTCCGCGCCGGACTGCTTCACCGCCAG
>DASWEZ010000275.1:0-12912 GCA_036394495.1 Burkholderiales bacterium | reverse complement strand
AGGCCGCGCGCGATGGCGAAACCGATGCCTGCTGTCGAGCCGATGATCAGGGCGTGGCGATTTTTCAGCTGTAGGTCCATTGCGTCGTCCTCTCTATATTGGCGTCCGTGCGCATGGTATATCAGCCGGGCGAACCTGCGACGCGAAAAGTGAGAACGAGCAGCGGCAGCAGGCGGCTGCCGAAGTTCTTCCAGCCGATCACGACCACGATGGCGTACATTGCGAGATCGCTATCCACTGAAGGAGGAGAGCCATGACAGAACAGCACAGACACCCGGTCCCCGGAGTTCACATGGGCGATCGCGAGCTGCAGGAGACACTGCCGGCGCAACGCAGCGCATTCCGCTCGCCGATTCCCACTTTCTGCACGACCGGCGACGCGCACAAAGACGTACTCACAACAGTGAGGAGGAGACGATCATGAAGGCGGTCGTTCTGCCCGGAAACCGTATCGTCGAAATCCGCGAGTTCCCCGACCCAACCCCGGGCCCCGGCGAGGTGGTGCTGGAAATCAAAGCTTCGGGGATGTGTGGCAGCGATCTCAAGTACTACCGCGCGTCTGGAGGCGCCGCATCCCTGGGCTTCAAGACCAGCGGCGGTCCCGTGATCGCTGGGCATGAGCCCTGCGGGGTGGTGGCGGCAGTTGGACCCGGCGTTCCCGAAAACCAGGCGCGCGTAGGCATGCGCGTTATGCAACATCACTACCGGGGCTGCGGCGTGTGTCCGCATTGCTCGACGGGGTGGACGCAGCTCTGCATCGAGGGCGTCGCCGAAGTCTACGGCGCGACCGGCCACGGTGCCCATGCGAGATACATGAAATGTCCGGCGCGCACTCTGGTCCCGCTTCCCGATGAGTTGTCATTCGACGCCGGCGCTGCGGTGTCGTGCGGGACCGGCACCGCGTGGAGCGCGCTGCACCGGCTCGACTTGCAGGGCGATCACACCATCGCCGTTTTCGGCCAAGGGCCGGTCGGACTTTCGGTCACGCTGCTCGCAGCCGAGATGGGCGCCCGCGTGATCGCCCTGGACACCAGCGAGGAAAGGCTCGCCCGGGCGAAGGAGTTCGGCGCAGACTTTCTGATCAATCCCAAGACCACTGAAAACGTGGTGCAGGCAATCAAAGACCTGACTCACGGTCTCGGCGCCCATCTCGCGCTCGACGCCTCGTCCTCCCCCGGGGCACGAGCGCAGGCCGTGCGCTGCGTGCGAACCTGGGGCAAGGCCTGTTTTGTCGGCGAGGGCGATACCGTCACGCTGGACGTGAGCAACGACCTGCTTCGCAGGCAGGTCACGCTGATCGGGTCGTGGACTTTCTCGACCGTCGGTCAAGCCGACTGCGCCCGCTACATCGCAGATCGCGGAATCGACGTCGATCGCCTCTTCACGCATCGCTGGAAGCTGGACCAGGCGGCGGAAGCCTATCGGCTGTTCGATGCGCAGACGTCGGGAAAAGGCGTCATCCATCCGTCATGATGGTATCGTTCTTGAGGGAGATTTCGACGTATACGCCGGGCCGTCTGCTCCTGTTTGCATCCAGCCAGGGCCAGCGCCGACGCGACGTAGACACAACTTGCCAGGTACTTCATTAACTTTCTGATCTCCAGGTTAACCATCGCAATCGCGCGGGGGAATCTCCGCCGCGATGTGATGGTATTTCAACGCGATCCGTCACGCGCCACGGTCACCGTCAGTTTCGCGGGCGGAAGACAAATTTCGCTATTGCATGCCTGCGTCGAAACGACCGCGTTGATCTCCGAATCCGTTCCGACTGTGCCCTTGGGGAACGACGCTTCAAGCGTAACTTTGCCTTCGTAAACCTTCAAGCCGGCCGGAGCGAAGGAGGGCTTGAACAGCGTCGCCTCAGGGTAGAGTACGTGCTTTGGCACCAGTCCATCGAAGGTGAGGCTCGTCGCGATCAGATAGTCGTAGCTCGCCGGATTGGCGTTGACGTGGTACCCGTCCTCGATCTGCAGTGTCACCACGACTTCATCCCGGTCGCTTTCGGCTTTCACGACGGCCGAGACTCGTACCACGGCTCGGGTATCGAGCGGACCGTTCGCGACACGAGCGGATGGCACAAAGTCATTTTCTTCGAGCGCCAGGAGCAGTGCGGGCCAGGATTCCGGCGTATCTTCGAGTCGGTGGCCGAGACGGTCGACGATTCCTCGCGCCGCATCGACGTATCGCGTTGTCCCCGTGGATCGCTCCAGGCGCAGCAGAAGATCGACCGCCGCGGAGCTTCCGGACGGATAGATAGTATCGCCGTCCTCGGGCGGTGGCAGCGGCAAGTCCTTTTCGGCAGTCGTCGTGGCGAGACTGCCGTCGTTCCGCTGAAAGCGCGCGAGCAGGTTGTCCGCGAGTTGGCTGGCGCGCTGCAGCCACTTGTTGTCTCCGGTTGCGTCGTGCAGTGCGAGGAAACCCAGCCCAAGCAGCGCGTAGTCGTCCAGGAAGGCGTCGGTCTGTGCCCGGCCATTGAAAATCTCGTGTCTCAATCCGCTGTTCTGATCGTAAGCAACACGCCACATGTGCTCTGCACTGCGGCGGGCCGCCTCGATGTACTGTGGCATCCCGAGCCACTGGCCGGTGCGCGTGAAGTCCTCAATCGCGAGACCGTTGAGCGCTACCACCAACTTCTCGTCGCGCGCCGGCTGGCGGCGTCGGTCGCGGACTTCCAGAAGCTGCCGCCGTGCTTCTTGCTGCCCGGTGCTTTTTTTCGTTTCGTCGATCGGCAACCGGCGGCGCAATACCCCCGGATATACGCCGTTCCACGTCTGCTCTTCGGTTGGCAGGCTTTCCTGGTCGGACAGCGGCGTCAGCTCATAGTCACCGAAGAAGCGCGCCGCGATTTCGTCTCCGAGCACAGCAACGATTTCCTGCCGGGTCCAGAGGTAGCTCGAGCCCTCCTTGCCGTTCACCGTCGCGTCTTCCGCGGTGTAGAAGCCGCCCTCTGGCGCCATCATCCGCTTCGTCAGATACTCGGCCACTTCTGTTGCGACAACGCGGTAGTGCGGGTCACCGGTGAGGACGAACGCCTTTGCGTAAATCGCGAGCAGCTGTGCGTTGTCGCAAAGCATTTTCTCGAAATGCGGAATCGACCAGGTCGGCTCGGACGCGTAGCGATGAAAGCCGCCGGCGAGATGATCGTAAATGCCGCCCGCCGCCATGGCGTCGAGCGCGCGGGTAAGCAAGCCGATCTGATTCCCGCCCGGGTCGGCCATCAGCATCGACAGCACCGGTTGCTGAGGAAAACGCGGCCCCCTCGCTGCGCCGAACCCGCCGCGTTCGCTGTCGGCGCGTTTTACCCAGGCCACGACTGCCCGCCCGAACAACGCCATCGAGTCGATCGGCTCGCCTGCGGTCGCTGGCGCCGCCTGCCGGTCCCGCAGAGTGGCGATCAATTTTTCCGCGGTATCACGCATACGCGCCGGGTCTTGTACCCAGGACGCGTGGATCGACCTGATGATGCTGTCGAAGCCGGGCCGGCCGAATTCATCGTCATGCGGTGGAAAATAGCTTCCGGCGAAGAAAGGCTTGAGGTCGGGAGTGAGAAAAACGTTGTTGGGCCAGCCGCCGCGCCCGGTCATCGCCTGGGTTGCCGCCATGTAGAGCCGGTCGATGTCGGGTCGCTGCTCGCGATCCACTTTGATGTTCACGAACCATGCATTCATCGGATCGGCGAATTCCTGCCTGCTGTATATGGTTTCCTCGGCGACGCGGCACCAAAAGCAGGTGCTGTAACCGATCGACAGAAAAATCGGTTTCTGCTCGCGCTTCGCCTTTTCCAGTGCCTCCGGTCCCCACGGGTACCAGTCCACCGGATTATGGGCGTGCAGCAGCAGATAGGGGTCGTTCGAGTCGGCCAGCCTGTTCGTGTGCCGTACTTCGGTCGAGGTGGCGTGTTCTTCAGCGCGCGCCGGGCTGTGGATGCTGCAAACGCCGATCACGGCCGTGAACAGCGCAATGCCGAGCTCATGGCAATAATCGGATAGACGCGGGCAACGCAGGTAAATCGGCATGGTTGCTTGGCGATCGGGAAGGCCGGCCCGCCTTTTCAGGTTTTCTGCGAAGCGTACAAGGCCCGGCTCAGATCCTCGATCAGGTCGTCCGGATTTTCGAGGCCGACCGAGAGTCGCACGGTGCCCTCGGTGATACCTGAAGCGCGTAGCGCAGCTTCGTCCATGCGGTAGTGCGTGGTCGTGGCGGGGTGGATCACCAGGGACTTCGCATCCCCGACATTCGCCAGGTGTGAAAATACCCTGAGCGCCTCGATGAAGCGGCGTCCCGCGGCGCGGCCGCCCTTCAGGCTGAACGTAAAAACGGCACCGCAGCCACCGGGAAGGATTCGTTTTGCCAGCTCGTGGTCCGGATGCGATTCGAGTTCGGGATAAGAAACAGTTTCGACGGCCTCCTGTTTCGCCAGGAACTGCACTATGGCCCGGGTGTTGGCGATGTGCTTCTCCATGCGCAGGCCGAGCGTCTCCATGCCTTGCAGGATCTGGAAAGCGTTCATCGGGCTCATCGCCGCGCCAAAGTCGCGGATGCCTTCGCGGCGCGCGCGCAACAGAAAAGCCGCAGTCGTGGACTCTTCGCTGAACACCATGCCGTGGAATCCTGCGTAAGCTTCGGTCAGCGTCGGGAATTTGCCTGACTTCTCCCAGTCGAATTTGCCGCTGTCCACCACCAGGCCGCCGATGGCGACACCGTGCCCGCCGAGGAATTTCGTCGCAGAGTGGAAGATCAGGTCGGCGCCGAGGTCGAAGGGCCGCATCAGCCACGGCGTGGTGAAAGTCGAATCGACCAGCAGCGGTAACCCCGCAGCATGCGCGACGTCGGAAACCTTTGCTATGTCCAGCACGTCGAGCCCCGGGTTGCCGAGCGTCTCGCCGAACAGGAGCCGCGTGTTCGGACGGATCGCCTTGCGGAAGGCGTCGACGTCGCGCGGATCGACAAAGGTGGTCTCGATACCGAAACGCGGCAGGGTGTATTGCAGGAGGTTGTGCGAGCCGCCATAAAGCGAACGCGACGCGACGATGTGCGACCCCGCTCCCATCAACGTCGCGATCGCAAGATGCATCGCGGCCTGGCCGCTGGCGGTGGCGATGGCGCCGACGCCGCCTTCCAGCGCCGCGATGCGTTCCTCGAGCACCGCGTTGGTCGGATTCGAGATGCGCGTATACACATGTCCCGCGCGCTCCATGTTGAACAGCGAAGCCGCCTGGTCGGTGTCCTTGAAGACATACGACGTCGTGAAATACACCGGCTGCGCCCGCGCGCCGAACTGCGGGTCAGGCTGCTGCCCCGCGTGCAGGCTCAGCGTGTCGAACTGATAAGTCTTCGGTCCCGGCATTGAAATCCCCGTAAATCAGTCAAATGATGAACCACGGAGGACACGGAGGACACGGAGAAATGCAAAATCGACAGGATGATATGTCGGTCAACCCAATCCGCAGCACGCGACCATGTCAGGTTTCTATACTGTCCGTTTGCCTTCTGGTGTCCTCCGTGTCCTCCGTGTCCTCCGTGGTTCAAGGGATGGGTAGTCAGTAAAAAGCGCCGCGCGCGGTGACGGGCCAGACGGATTCGACCTTGTCGCCGCGCACGCCGACGATCCAGTCGTAGAGATTCACGGTCGGGTCGCAATGGCCGGGGACGAGCCGGATCTTGTCGCCGACGGTCAGCCGGGAACCTTGCGCCAGTTTCAATACGCCGTGTTCGTCCGAAGCTTTCAGGAATTCCACTCCCGGCAGGTCGGCGACCAGCGGCATGCCGGAATCGACCGACAACGCCTTCAAACCGGCGTCCACGACGGCGCGCTCCGCGGTGGCGTGGCTCATGACGGTGGCCCAGACGTACAGGCTTTGCTCGAAAGTATGCGCCGGCCTGCCATCGTCGCCGAGATTACGGTTGTAGTCCGCATCCATGAATATATAGGAGCCGGGCTGGATCTCGTTGTACACGCCGCTGCTCGCCTCCAGGGGATAAGTGCCGGTGCCGGCGCCGGTGATGATTTCCGGTTTGAGTCCGTTGGCCTGTAGCGCTTCGATCGTGTTGCGTACGTGCTGCACGGCTTTGGCGATCGCGGCTTCGCGCTCGACCGGTGTGCGCGCATGTTGCGCCGCGCCCTGGTAGGCATGCAGGCCGGCGAAGCGCAGGTGTTTCGCGGCCGCGATGCGTTGGGCGAGATCGACGCACGCCTGGCCGGGTTCGACCCCGCAGCGATTCGCGCCGACGTTGACTTCGACGAGCACATCGATCTTCGTGCCCGCCGCCCGCGCCGCTGCGTCCAGATCGGCAATGTTCTGTTCGTTGTCGACGCAGACGCTGACGCGCGCGCGTTTGGCCAGCCCGGCCAGGCGCGCAAGTTTGGGCGCCCCGACCACTTCGTTGCTGACCAGTACGTTCATCACGCCGCCTTCCACCATGGCCTCGGCTTCGGAGACCTTCTGGCAGCACACGCCGATGGCGCCACGGGCCATCTGCCGCAACGCGATTTCCGGACATTTATGCGACTTGGCATGCGGCCGGACGCGTATGCGGGTTTGCGCAAGCGACCGGTCGAGCCGGTCGAGGTTGCGCTCGAACGCATCGAGGTCGAGCAGGAGCGCGGGTGTATCGACTTCGGCGAGCGTCATGCCCTGACGCGCGGGGGGAGGGAGGCGAGTAGTCATTTGTCTTATTCTATGCCGGCAGCGCCGGCGATCAGGGTAAAAATGCGAAGCTGCGCGGGAAAATCACCGCGCCGGCCAGTCCCGCGAAAAACAGCGCGAGTCCGATGCTCAGGGTCCATCGATAATGCCCGGCAAGTTGCTCGGGCAACATCGTGGAAATGACGAACTTCCTGCCATCGCGCGAAGGCGAGAGGGTGTTCATTCCCGCTTCCTCCAGAACGGATTCTCGGTGACCTCGACCGAAGTGACGGTATAGAACAGATTGAACGGGAATTCGCGCAGAGACGAAGCCCGCTGGCGCGTGGCGACCTGTGTTCGCTTCCACAGATAGAATTCCGCGGCTTCCGGAAAATAACGCTTCGCGCTGGCGGCACGCCCGGCCAATTCGACGTAGCCCTGGGGCGCCGACGCGATTTTGCTCGTCGGCACGCCCAATACGAGGTTGCGCAACTGCATGCCGTGCCACCACAGAAAGAAACCGGCCGCGGAGGCGGCCGTCAGCCAGGCTTCGGTGCTCCAGAACTGCAGCCGGCGCGGCAGGGCGTGGCTCCAGACGAACACGACCCAGAGTGCCGCGAGAAACAACATCCCGCAGACCAGGCCGATCGGGTTGGAGCGGTGCATGCGCCGAGCGGGTGCGGGCCGGCTACCGGTTTGCCGCGCCTAGCGCCCCGTCTCGCAATCGGTGCGCAGGACGTTGCCGGCGCTCTCGACGCTCCAGCTGCGGCCGTAGGAACCGAATACCAGGTCGACGATCATCGATAGATTCTTCTTTTCGACCGGATCGTTGTAGCTGCGCTTCTCCAGCGCGGCGAGCGCCTGGTCCTTCGACTGGCCTTCCTTGCGCCAGCCCATCGCCTCGGATGCGAATTTGCCGATGTCGGCGCAAGTCATGGTGCCCAGCGGGTAGGGCGCGGCCATGGCTGAGGTAGAACAGGCCAGCAGGCCAATCAGGAACAATCTCGACATACGGCAATCCTATTTAGAGGTGATGGCGCGTTGGCGGCCGGGTAGAATTTGATGGCGTCGGATCGACCCGACGCATTTTAGGCGTTTGGACAGGGGATTGCCATGACGAGCCGGAGATTGCCCGGGAAAACGCGAACGCGGTGCATGATGGCGGCGCTGGCGTTGCTGCTTGCATGCGGCTGCGCCTCCGCCTCCGCGGCCCGCCCGGGCGACGACGAAACCCGCAAATCGGCGCTGACGCACGCACAGAGCCGGGACGCCGACGAGCGCCTCGCGGCATTCACGGTGTTGATGAAAGTCGGCAGGCAGGAGGATTTGCCCCTGGTTCAATTCCATCTTTTCGACGAAGACGATCGCGTCCGCGACACGGCCGAAGCGGCGATCTGGGCCATCTGGAGCCGTTCCGGCGACGCCGCCACCGATCGGCTGTTCGTGCAGGGGGTAGAACAAATGCGCGACGGCCGCCTGAAGATGGCGGTGGATACCTTCAGCCAGGTGATTGCCGCGCGGCCGGATTTCACCGAAGCCTGGAACAAGCGGGCCACCATTTATTTTCTGCTCGGGGAAGACGAATTGTCGCTGAAGGATTGCGACGAAGTCCTCAGGAGAAACCCGCAGCATTTCGGCGTGCTGGCGGGTTACGGGCAAATCTATCTGCGCAAGGGCGAGCTGCAACGCGCGCTTGACTACTTCGAGCAGGCAATCGCGATCAATCCCAACATGACCGGCGTGCAGGCTTCGATCGATGCGCTGCGCGAGCTCATGGTCAAGCGCGGGCGCCGCTTCATCTGACCAACCATCCCGCTTTGCCTTCCCGGCGAAAAATCGAAGCCGGCGGTAGCGGCGCGGTTATCGAAGGCCGATCGACAGGCAGCATGGACGCAAACGAACCGACGCAGACAAAGACCGGAAAAAGTCCCGCGAAGGCCTGGCTGGAGAATATGGCGCAAGGCGTGCGCCTGGCTTTTTTCCGCCGTCCCGCCGCGTTTCAATTTCACGTCAGCGCAAATCACTTCATTGCAATCGCGGCGAGCAGTCTCGCCGTCAGCTTCGTGTGCGCATTTGCCCCGATCGGTTTCGGCGGATTCTTCAACCTGCAGGCACTGCCATCGGAGTTGTTCTGGGTGCCGCTGGCGTTGTTCGCCGGCTACCTTGTGAGCTGCACGATGAAAGACGCCGGGAATGTCTTGCTTGTTCCGGTTGCAGTGGCTGCGATCGGCATTCCCTTCACCATCGCGTCGAGTGCGGCCTGGTTCGCCGTGGAGCATCGCTGGTTGCGCGCGCCGCCGCCGGTCCTTGGCGTACTGGGCATCTATCAGCTTTTCTTTGCCTGGTGGGCCCTGGCGACACTGGTGGCGATCAGGCGGCTGATCGGCCCGGCACCCCGCGGGGCGACTTCGCCGGCCGCGATCGTGGCGTTTGTCGTGCTGCTCCCTTCCTATTTCGTGCCATCCGAGCCATTGTGGGAGCCATCCTTCGACACGGAGGAGGCCTCGGGCCAAGCTGGCCAGCACCGGCTGGCGTTCAGCGAAAGCGCGCTCTATGCGCAAACGGAACTCCTGGATGCAGCCGTGCAACAGTTAAAGCCCGAGCGCGCGGGCGTGGAGGATCTTTACTTCGTCGGCTTTGCGCCCTATGCCTCGCAGGACGTGTTCACGAAGGAAACCCTGTCCATCGGCAAACTGCTGGAAGAACGCTTTGACACGAACGGGCGCAGCATCAGCCTCATCAGCCATGCCAGCCTCGTCGACAAGTATCCGATCGCCACGCTGACCAGCCTGCGCGAGGCACTGCAGGCGGTGGGGGAGCGCATCAACCCGGAAGAAGATGTGGTCCTGCTTCACCTGACGACCCATGGTTCGGAAACCCATGAACTGAGCGTCGACTTCTATCCGCTGGCTCTGCAGGCGATTCGTCCCGGGGATCTGCGCTCGGCGCTCGACGATGCCGGAATCAAGTGGCGCATCGTCGTCGTTTCGGCATGCTATTCCGGCGGATTCATCGATGCGCTGAAGGACGCGAACACCCTGGTCGTCACGGCATCCGACGCAAAGCACACGTCCTTCGGTTGCGGCGATGCGTTCGACTTCACCTATTTTTCGAAAGCTTATTACGACGAAGCCTTGCGCAAGACCCGATCCTTCGAGCAGGCGTTTACGCTGGCGAAGGAATCCATCCGCCGGCGCGAACAGACGGAGGGACTGGAGGCTTCCAATCCGCAGATGTTCCTGGGCGAGGCGATGAAAGCAAAGCTGTCGAGCCTGGAAAAACGACTGTCGGCGGGAGATGCAATTGCAAAGTAGCGGGATCGTTGCGCTCATCGTGCGGACATCGCTCGTGTTCGTGGCCGTTTGCTCTTCGGCCACCGCGGGCGACTGGACCCCCATCAGCCGCGAACAGGCGCTCGAGCA
Organism: Burkholderiales bacterium; assembly: GCA_036394495.1. Taxonomy (GTDB): domain Bacteria; phylum Pseudomonadota; class Gammaproteobacteria; order Burkholderiales; family JACQAP01; genus JACQAP01. The sequence continues at coordinate 2,864 of DASWEZ010000275.1, read as the reverse complement.
GACGCGCAGCACCCAGCTCGACAAGCGCCGCCTCGCCTACGGCCGCCTCGCGGAAATCGGGACGATGGACGATATCCCGGTGCTGCTGGCGGCCTTGTGGGACGACGAGGAATTGATCCGCGGCATCGCCGAACAGTCCATATGGGGAATCTGGATGCGAACCGATGATCCGGTGGCGGACCCGTTGTTCCAGACCGGCATGCAATTGATCGTCGAGGATGAGGCGGACGCGGCGATCGATAAACTTAACCAGGTCATCGAACTGAAGCCCGATTTCGCCGAAGCCTGGAATCGCCGCGGCGATGCTTATGCGACCCTGGGCGACGAGGATCGGGCGCTGGCCGACTATGAGCGTGCGATCGCCCTGAACCCCTATCAGTTCGGCGCGATGACCAGTTGCGCCGATATCTGGATGACGCGCAGCAATTATCGGAAGGCCGCGGACTATTTCCGCCGCGCGCTCGACCTGAATCCGAATCTATCGGAAGCGGCCGACGCGCTGCAATCTTTGGAAGAGAAGCTGGAGAATGATCGCATCTGAAAGGCCGTGAATGTCGTGAATGCGTGAATATCGTGAATGTCGTAACAGCCTCAGCGGGCTCTTTACGTATTCACGGTTTCATCTTGTCACGATATTCACGACATTCACGGCCTTTGCGACATTCACGTTATTCACGGCCCTTCACGGCTTTTCTTCTTCCCCGGCAGTTTGATTCCCGACATGGCCTGATACATCTTCACCACGGCGATGTCGTCCTCATAGCCCAGTCCGGCACCGGCGGCACCGAGGAATAGCTGGTGTGCGGCGGCGGTCAGGGGCAGCGGGAAGGTCATCTTCTTCGCAGAATCGAGCACGATGCCGAGGTCCTTGACGAAAATATTCACGGCGGACAGCGGCGTGTAGTCGCCGTCGAGGACGTGCGGCACGCGGTTCTGGAACATCCAGGAAGAACCGGCGCTGTTGGAAATCACTTCGTAGACGACTTTCGGATCGGCGCCGGTGCGAATGGCGAGCGCGATCGCTTCGGCTGCGGCGGCGATGTGCACGCCGGCCAGCAACTGGTTGATCATCTTCACCTTCGAGCCCGTGCCGGCATCGCTCCCCAGTTCGTACACCTTGATCGCGATGGCTTTCAGCACTGCATCGGCTTTCTTGAAGGCGGCTTTGGAGCCGGAGCCCATGATGGACAACTCGCCCTTCGCGGCGCGAGCGGCGCCGCCGGAAACCGGCGCGTCGATCAGCAGCAGGCCTTTCGCGTCGAGGCGTTTGCCCAGGTCGGTGGCAAATTCCGGCGCGACCGTGCTGCTGGCGATGACGACCGAGCCCTTGGCCAATGTGGAGACAGCCCCGTCCATGCCGAACAGGACTTCGCTGGTCTGGTCGGCATTGACGACGAGCACGATGACGACGGGAACATTGCGGCCGACATCGGCGGGATTTTTCGCGGCGATGCCGCCTTCCTTGGCGAAGGCTTTCGATACTTCCGGCCGCACGTCATAGGCGTGCACTTCGAAACCTTTCTTGAGCAGCGTGCGCGCCACGCCCAACCCCATCGAACCCAGTCCGATCACGCCTGCCTTCTGCTTCTTGCCTGCCGCCATTTCCTCGCTCCCAAGTTGTCGTTGAACGCGTTCCTTGCATCGCCTTGGCACTTCTTTACATCGCCTTCGGCTGACCGCTACACTGAACCGAACCGCTCACCCACGCACGATGAAAATCAGATCGATCATGATCCTATGCACCGCCTGTGCGCTGTTGCTGGCCGCCTGTCGCAGCAATCCTCATTATAATCCGGCGAAGTCGCACCACACCGAGGCCGGATTTCGCAACAACTATCCGCAGCCTCCCAGGCAAAGTTTCTGGAAATGGCAGTGGGAGCGGTGGACCAAAGGCGTGCCCGAGGATCCGAAGCAGGGTTACGGATTTGCGCTGCTGAAGCCGGATACTGCATTCCTGGCTGCCAATCGCGACGAGCCTACGCTGACCTGGATCGGACACGCCTCCTTCCTGTTGCAGATCGGCGGGGTCAATGTGCTGACCGATCCCCATCTGACCGAACGCGCTTCGCCGGTCTCCTTTGCGGGCCCGAAGCGTCACGTTGCGCCCCCGTTCGATTTCGATACCCTGCCGCATGCCGACATCGTGGTGATTTCCCACAATCATTACGACCATCTCGATCTGAAGACGGTCAGGCAGCTCAACCGGCAGCGGGGCGGACCGCCGATGTTTTTCGTGCCGCTGGGACTGAAGGAATGGTTCAAGGCCCAGGGCATCGACAACGTGACCGAACTGGATTGGTGGGACAGCGCCGATCACATGGGACTCAAACTGACGCTCGCGCCCGTGCAGCACTGGAGTTCCCGCACGCCGTGGGATCGCGATAAAACCCTGTGGGGCGCCTGGGTGGTCGAGCATCCGCGCCTGCGCTTTTTCTTCGGCGGCGACTATGGCTACTCGCCCGATCTCGCGGATATCGGCAAGCGCTTCGGCAGCATCGACCTTGCGGCCCTGCCGATCGGCGCGTACGACCCGCGCTGGTTCATGAGCGTGATGCACGCCAATCCCGAGGAATCCGTGCGCGCGCAGCAAGACCTGCATGCGCGTTACGCGGTGGCGATGCACTGGGGGACTTTTCGCCTGACCGACGAGTTGCTGGACGAGCCGCCGCGCAAGCTCGCCGAAGCGCTGGCGAAAGCCGGCGTCGCACCGGAGCGTTTCTTCGTGATGAAGCATGGCGAGACGCGAAAACTCGATTTCCTGGTGTCCGGTCCCAAGTGACGCCGACCGAACCGGCCGAAGCGGCCGCCGACATGAACCCCGGCGAACTGGTCGGCCGCATCCGGGACTGGGCGGCCGAACTGGG
>DASWEZ010000274.1:0-8183 GCA_036394495.1 Burkholderiales bacterium | reverse complement strand
CGTGACGGTATCGCCGTCGCTGACGCCGACCACGCGGCCTTCCAGCGTGGCCGCGAGTGCGTCGCAAACGACTACCGCCAGCAGCATGAGCGCTGCCAGCGCGACCCTTTTCATTGTTTCCCGGCCTGTGCGTACCGGTGGATCTATGGTTATGCGTACAGTATGACATCGCTTTGAATATCCTGCCGCCGCGCGCCGCCGGTTCCCTGCCTGCTGTTAGAATCCGTTTCCCCCAACTTCGCAATGCCGACAAACACCAATGAGCCCCCAGCTTTTTACGCCTTTTCCCATGCGTGGCCTGACGCTGCCGAACCGTATCGTCGTCTCCCCGATGTGCCAGTACATGTCCATTAACGGTTCGGCGAGCGACTGGCACCTCATGCACCTCGGCCAGTTCGCCATGGGCGCGGCCAGCCTGATCATCACCGAGGCCACGCACGTATCTCCGGTCGGGCGTATTACGCCGCGCTGCCTCGGCCTTTACAGCGACGAAAACGAAAAGACGATCAAGCATGTAGTGGATTTCTGCCGCAAGCACGGCGTCGCGAAGCTGGGCATCCAGCTCGCGCACGCGGGACGAAAAGGGTCGACGCGTTCCCCGTTCGAGGGCGGCAAGCCGCTGGCGGCGAACGAAGGGGCCTGGAAGACCGTTGCGCCGTCTGCGCTGCCGTTCGGGCCGGATTGGCATGTGCCGGAGGCATTGAGCGCGAGCGGCCTGGTCGACGTGAAGCAGCAGTTCGTCGAATCGGCGAAGCGGGCACTGCGCATCGGTTTCGACCTGATCGAATTGCACGGCGCGCATGGATACCTCATGCACCAGTTCCTTTCGCCCATCTCGAACCAGCGCACCGACGACTACGGCGGCTCGCTGGAGAATCGCATGCGCTTTCCGCTCGAGGTGTTCGAGGCGGTCCGCGCGGTCTGGCCGCAGGATCGCGTGCTCGGCATGCGCGTGTCTGCGACCGACTGGATCGATGGCGGATGGACGCCCGAGGAAACCGTCGTATTTGCGAGGGAACTGAAAAAGCGCGGCTGCGATTTCATCGACGCAAGTTCCGGCGCGCTGGATCCGCGGCAGCAGATCCCGTTCGGTCCCGGCTACAACGTGCCGTTCGCGGAAAAAATCAGAAAAGAAGCGGGCATCGCGACCATGTCCGTTGGCATGATCACCAGGCCCGCGCAGGCCGAGGAAATCATCGCCGGCGGCAAGGCCGACCTCATTGCAATTGCGCGAGCGGCGATGGACGACCCGCGCTGGGCCTGGCGTGCGGCGCGCGAACTCGGCGGCGAGACGGCGTATGCGCCGAACTACGTGCGCGCCAGCCCGGCGGTGTGGAAACCCTGACCCCCTGGAACGTTAAATCTCACCACGAAGGACACGAAGGTCACGAAGGAACACGAAGAAGAACGAAAAAGTATGTTGGACGAATGGATGTGAGCGCAGATTGCAGAAATGTACAGTGCATGTCAGCGATGCTATCGTCGAAAACAATAACCTTCTTGTACTTGCCTTTCTTCGTGCCACTTCGTGACCTTCGTGTCTCAAGGGAACACTTGTGCCGCTTGCGGCGCGTGGTGAGATTTATACTTTAGGTATTCTTGGATGAGCGTCATCGCGCATGTCGTGGAAAGTCGCCGCCGCGACCTCGGAGGTTTCGAGGTCCGGCGCATCCTGCCGTTCGGCGGCGGGCGCATGGTCGGGCCTTTCATTTTCCTCGATCACATGGGGCCGGTCAGCTTCGAGCCGGGACACGGCATCGACGTGCGCCCGCATCCGCATGTCTGCCTGGCTACGGTGACTTACCTCTTCGCCGGCGAGATCGAGCACCGCGACAGCCTCGGCGTGGTGCAGACCATCCGTCCGGGCGATGTCAACTGGATGACAGCCGGCAACGGCATTGTGCATTCCGAGCGCACGGGCGCTGCGTTGCGGGCAGCGGGCCACAAGCTGCACGGCCTGCAATCCTGGGTGGCGCTGCCGCTCGGCGACGAAGAGACCGCGCCCGCGTTCCATCACTTTTCGCTGTCGCAACTGCCCGAACTCGATCGCGACGGACTGCATTTGCGGTTGATCGCCGGCGAAGCGTTCGGCATGAAATCACCGGTTCGCGTGTTCTCGCCGATGTTCTATGTCGATGCGGTGATGAAACCCGGCGCGACGCTCGACCTGCCATCCGGATACGCGGAGCGCGCCGCTTACGTGGTGGAAGGCGGTATCGAGATCGAAGGCCGTGCTTTCGACGCAGGAACGCTGTTGGTGTTTGCCAAAGGAGAGCCCGCCAGCCTGCGGGCGACGGGTGCCGGCCGCGTCGCCCTGATCGGAGGAGCGCCGCTCGAAGGCGAGCGCCATATCTGGTGGAATTTCGTGGCGAGCTCGCCGGAACGCATCGAACGGGCCAAACGCCAATGGGCCGACGGAAAGTTCGCCAAGGTTCCCGGCGAGACCGAGTTCATCCCGCTACCGCCTGGCTGATATCTAGTAGCTAAGTCAAAATCTCACCACGCGCCGCGAGCGGCACAAGTGTTCCCTTGAGACACGAAGGACACGAAGAAACACGAAGAAAGGCAAATGCGACGAAGGTTATTGTTTTCGACAGCGGTATCGCTGACATGCACCAGTATATCTCTGCAATCTGCGCTCACATCCAGTAGTCCACTATTCATTTCCGTCCTTCTTCGTGTTTCTTCGTGTTCTTCGTGTCTCAAGGGAACACTTGTGCCGCTCGCGGCGCGTGGTGAGACGTAGACGTGTTTGAAAGTGCATTCCGTAGATTTAGAACGAATCCAGCGGCAGGAAGCCAAGTACCTCGGCCGTCGAGGCATCGATGAGCACGGTCCAGAACACCTTCCTCCCCACGAGCGGTAAGTAAAGCAACGCATCGGGAGCGCGCCCGGTCCGTTCGATCGCCCGGTCGATAGACGCTGCACTGTCGGGGAAGCGTTTCTTGAGCTGGGTCGCAGGTTTGGCCGATTCGAGCACCCGGACACGGGCGTCCGGGTAGGGCTGCCACAGGTCCGGCCGCGCGCTGAGTTGCAGCCCCTGTAACGCCGCCATCGTGGTTTCGAATTTCTCGTCGGCGCTCCGGAAAGGGCGCACCGCCAGCGCGGTGACCCCGAACAGCGGCAGGGAGCGCAATTCGGGCGGGGCCTGAGCAAGCAGTTGGTCGGGCACTTCGATGGCGTGGACCACGCGAAAGCAGTCGAACTCGAAAACCAGATGCACGGGGCGCGCCACGAACACCGTCCACATGCCATAGCCGAGTGCCGTGAGCTGGACCAGGCCAACGAAAACCAGATCGCGGCGAAGGACCGGCCACGGCTTGGCGCGGTTGAAAATCGCGAAGGTGATCAGTGGTCCGAGGATGACGTCGACCGACACCAGGATCAGAAATAGTTCGCGTCCGCCGGAAAGCTCACGGTAGGGATCGGGATACCAGAAGACGAATACGAACAGCGCGGCGACGACCGCGATGATGGCACTGATGAGGAAATGAATGCTGCCGGCCCGCAGCCGGTCTCGCCAGGAGAAATGAATCGCATCGAGCATGATCGCAATGAATCGTGAGCGTGGTTGGACGTTGGGTCTATTGGCCAACTTCGGTTTCGTTGCGCCGGAACGTCTTTCGGAGTCTGCCCGGGGCGCGCGCGATAAGAATATCGCAATTTTCCGATCGATCAAGAGGGCTCCCCTCACCCCGGCGCGCGAACACGTTAGTGATGAAATCACCCGTTTGCGGGTAGCGCGCCACAGCATCGCTTCCCGCCCCACCAGCAACCCCCTTTCGCCGAGTCAGCGATGCCCTCTCCCCCGTGACCGGGGGAGAGGGAGATGGAAAAGTAGCTCCTTCTTCGCTCAGGGGAGAAGGCGGGGATGAGGTGGCCTCTTTAAAAAATCAGCCGCACCAGGTACAGGCTGACGACCGGGAACAGGAACAGCAGGATCACGCGCAGGAAATCGGAAATCAGGAAGGGAATGACGCCCTTGAAGGTTTCCATCATCGGCACATCCTTGGCGAGGCTGTTGATCACGAAGATGTTCAGCCCGACCGGCGGATGCACCAGCCCGATCTCCACCACCATCAGCATCAGTATCCCGAACCAGATTGCCTTTTCGGTGTATTCGAGTCCCCACAGATCGAGGCCCATGACCGCCGGAAAGATCACCGGGATGGTCAGGATGATGGTGGCGAGCTCGTCCATGAAAAATCCCATGACGATGTACATGGCGATGACGACGGCCACGATCGCCAGCGGCGACCAGCTCAGGTGAGTCACCCAGTCCGCCAGTTCCTTCGGCATCTGGGACAACGCCAGCGCGCCGTTGAGCATGTCGGCGCCGAGGAAGACCAGGAAGATCATGCCCGAGGTGACCGCGGTGCCGAGGAAGGCACGGCCGATGCCCTTCACGCTGAGTTCGCGCCGCAGCAGGGCTGCGACAAAGGTTCCTGCCGCGCCCACCGCGGCGCCTTCGGTCGGCGTGAAGAATCCGGCATAGATTCCGCCGAACACGATGACGAACACGGCCGCGATCGGCCAGATCTCGAGGAAGGCGCGCAGGCGTTCGGCGTTCGAGACACGCGGCTGCGCCGGGCCCAGTTCGGGGCGCAGCGTCACGGTGATCGCGATCACGATGCAATAACCGATGGCCGCGATGATGCCGGGGATGAACGCCGCCATGAACAGCTTGGCAATATTGGTTTCGGTCAGGATGGCATAGACCACCAGCGGTACCGAGGGCGGAATCAGGATGCCGAGGGTGCCGCCGACGGCGAGCGTGGCGGTGGACAGCCGGCCCGAGTAGTTCAGGCGGCGCATTTCCGGCAGCGCCACCTGCGCCAGGGTTGCCGCCGTCGCGACCGACGATCCGCACACTGCACCGAACAAGGCGCAGGCGACGATTGCCGCCATTGCCACGCCGCCACGCAAATGCCCGATCAGCGAACTGGCGAACTTGAAGAGAGAGCGGCTCAACCCCCCTTGGGTGGCGAACTGCCCCATCAGAATGAACAGCGGGATCACGGACAGGTCGTAGTTGGAGAAGCGCGCGTAGGTCGCGCCTTTCACGTGATTGAGCAGCGCCGAATCGCCGGCGAGCAGCCAGTAACCGACCGCGCCGGGGAGGAACATCGCGACCGAGATCGGCACCCGCAGGACCATCAGCGTGAGCATCGCGCCGAACAGGGACAGACCGAGGCCGAAATTGCTCATCGCCGGCTTTCCTTCCACGCGGTGCGCGCCGTCTGCAGCGCCGCAAATACCGTGAGGAGCAGGCCCGGGATCATGGCGACGTAGCCGATCCACAACGGGAAGCCGAGGATCATCGTGCTTTCATTGCTGGCTTTGACGGCGATGGCGCCGGCACAAGTACGCCAGGTCACCAGCGCCATGATCATGGCGAACAACACCGCGCCGATTGCATCGAGCCGGCGCTGCTTTTTCCTTTGCAGACGTACGGTAAAGAAATCGACGGTGAGATTGCCGCCCTGCAACTGGCACCACGGCAGCATCAGCGCAATGCAGCCCGCCAGCGCGACCTGGACCAGTTCGAAATCACCCTGGATCGGCCGGAAGCCGAGCGAGCGCATGATGATGGACGCGACCGCCATCAAGGTGATCGCGGTCAGGATCGCGCCGCCCGCGAATGCCGATACGGCGGCGAGCTTGTCGATGAGTGATGGCCTGCCTCCCGGCGGGTTCGCGCTCGTGCTCATGATTTTCGTTGTTGTCGGGCCGCGCAGGGTGCCGCCGCTACTGCTATTTCGGCGGTGCAACCACCACCCTGTCGTAAGGGTGGCGCCGTGTGATCAGCTTCGAGTACGCAAACACGTCCAGCGCGGTTTCGTAATGCGCGGGATCGATTGCGATGTCGCCGGCCCAGCAGCCGAGTGTCTGGTAATAGCGTATCGCCCCGATCATGGCATCCGGGGCGATGTCCGGAAAGAAGGATTGTTCCGACGCGGCGATGTCGGCGGGCGATGCCGTCTGTACCCAGGCGCGCGCCTTGCGGTAGGCGCGGGTGAAACGGATTGCGTCCGGCGACGACAGCCAGCGCGGCATCGCAGCAAGGCTGCTGAAAGCAACCGGGCCGATGGCTTCACCGACCGAGGCGACGACTTCGGCCACGCCTTCGTGCTGCAGTTGTTGCGGATAGGGGGCCTGTTCGTGATACCAGTCGCCCTGGCCGCTGCGGAATGCCATTATCGATTTTTGCGGACCTCCTGCGTCGACACCGGAGGTTTTGTCGAGCGACACGCCTTTCTTGTGCAGCGCATAGGCGAGCATGGCCTGCGGCTGGCCGCCGTGGGCGAACATGAATTTCCCGCTGGTCAGCTTGGCCCAGCCGAATTCCGGCACCGGGTTGCGCGACGCGATCTGGAAGCCGTCGCGCTGGTTGATTTGCGCAAAATTCACGAAAGGCGGGCGCTCGCCCTTTTCCAGGCAAGGCCAGGCACCGGACACGGCGGTCTGCGAAACATGGATTGCGCCGGACACCAGCATTTCAGCCACGGTTTTGCCGGGCGGCATGACGGTGTAGGTCGGTTCGAAGCCTTCCGCGGCGAAGAAGCCCTCGGCGATGCCGGCGATCAGCGGGCTGTAGAACGCCGAGTGGCGATATACCATCAGATTGAGTGTTCCCATTGCGGCCATTATGATTCGTTCCGGCCGGATTTGCCGGACCACAACGCAAAGGAGCAACAATGTCCGAAAGCAGGCGCAGGGGAATCTTTGCGTTGATCCGCAGCCGCCAGGACGCGCTGAACGTCGTCACCGACACGTCCATCGTGTTCCTGCTGGTCGCCGTGATCCTGGCGGCGCTCTACCTGATCGAAGGCGAGAAGACGTTGCTGGACGTGGGGCTGTTCGGTTTCCTCGGCGCATTGTTGTGGCGCTTCAAGAGCCCTGCCGCGGCGATCACGCTGTTGCTGGTATCGGTGATGAGGCTGTTCGTAACGCTGGCGCAGATTCTCGATACCGGCGACGTCAACTGGATATTCGTCGTGATCACCGCCATCGCCATCGTTGCGAGCATTCGCGCGGCCGAGGCGACGCTGAAGCTCATCGGTCGATTCGCAGAGGAAAGATAAAGGAGGAAAGAGGAAAGAAAAGGGCTAGAGACCGCGGTGCTTTTACCTTTCCTCTTTCCTCTCGCCTCTTTCCTCTCCGGGATCTGGCGGGTCAACGCCGGGCGTTGACGAGCCAGATTCCGGCCCCGACCATCGCCAGTGCTCCAAGGAACGCCGGCCGCAGTGGTTCTGCAAGCACAACCGCTCCCATCATCACGCCGAATAGTGGCGTCAGGAATCCGAACACCGCAAGCCTGCCGCCGAGGTAACGGCTCAGCAGCCAGAACCAGGTAAGGTAAGTCGCAAAGGCGACGATTGCGCCCTGGTAGACCAGGCTTGCGATGGCGATCGGCGTGAGCGCGATTACGCCAGGCTCGCCCATCAACCATGACGCAATCGGCATGGTCAGCGACGAAATCGCAAGTTGATAGAACAAAACCTTGGCCGGGCTGATTCGGGTGAGGCCGGTCGCGCGTATCCACACCGTGGTGGCCGCCCAGAGGATGCCGCCGATGACGCCGAACGCATCGCCCAGCAGGGAAGCGGGAGACGAGGCGAAGCCGTCGCCGAACGCCGCGATGATGCCGGCGAACGCCAGCAGGACGCCGATCCATTGCGCAGGGTGCAGCCGTTCGCCCGGCACGAACCAATGCAGTCCCAGTGCAGTCAGGCAGGGCGCGGTATAGACGAACACCACCATGCGCGATGCGCCGGTGTGGCTGAGCCCGGCATAGATGAACATGAATTCGCCTGCGAACAGCACGCCTGCAACCAGGCCGACCTTCAGCGTGCCGTCGCGGCCGAACAGCGGAATGTTGCGAAAGCGCGCCCACAACATCAGCAATGCAATGGCGAGGATTGAGCGCAGGCCGCTTTGCATCACCGGAGAAATGTCCGGCGCCGCGAGCTTGGTCGCCACATTGGTGAAGCCCCAGATGAAGCAGCACAACACCATGGTCGCGAAGGCGACGCTGTCGAGGGGGCGGCGGGTCATGATTCTGGGGGAGAGGGATGAGAAAAAACGGTACTGTGTGCTGCGTACTGAGTGCTGAGAAAAATCCTAAAACGATTTCTGGGAACCGTAAAATACAGGAATAAATCCCCTTACGCACTCAGCAC
>DASWEZ010000273.1:0-10951 GCA_036394495.1 Burkholderiales bacterium | reverse complement strand
TACGAGCCGTATCGACCGGGTACGTATCCCACGGATCGCCGTAGTTCCACAGTTCGCTGCTTACGGTCTTGCGCGGATCGACGATGCGCGCCGGGCCGATCATCTCGAGCAGGAAGTCCTTCGGATCCTTCCCGAGTTCGGCGGCCAGTTCCGCCACCATGGATTGCATGGCGAAGGCGTGCGGAATGTTGTTGACCGAACGGAACCAGCCGATGCGGGTCTGGGCAACGGCTTCGCCGGTTTCCAGCCGCAGGTTGGGTACGTCGAACGGCGTGTCGATCAGCCCCAGGCCCAGTTCCAGAGCACTTTCGCGCTTCGGATCCGGCATGAAGTTGGACATCAGCGACGGCGAAACACTGCGATGGCGCCAGGCAACAACCTTGTTGTTCTTGTCGAGGCCGGCAGTCACGTGTTGGTAGGAAACGCTGTGGTAGAAGGAATGATGGATGTCGTCTTCGCGAGTCCACACCACTTTCACCGGCGCACCACCCATCGACTTGGACAGGATTGCAGCTTCCAGCGCAAAGTCGCACTTCGACTTGCGTCCGAAACCGCCGCCCAGCAGCGTGACGTTGACCTTGACGTCTTCTTCCTTCAAGCCAAGGGTCTTCGCCACATCGCCGCGCGTACCGCCCGGGCTTTGCACGCAGGCCCAGACTTCGGCTTTTCCGTCTTTGATCTGCACGGTGGCCGCCGGCGGTTCCATCGGAACATGGACGCCATGCGGAATGTAGTACTCGTGCTCGACGACTTTGGCGGCGCCTGCCAGGGCCTTGTCGACGTCGCCTTCGTTGCGCTCGACCTTGCCCGGCTTGCGTGCCTGTGCCTGCATCTTGGCCTTGTACGTATCCGAGTTGTAGGTCTTGTTCGGGCCGTCATCCCAGGTGACCTTCAGCGCTTCACGTCCCTTGATTGCCGCCCAGGTGCTGTTCGCGATGACCGCGACGCCGCCCAACGGGGCAAACTTGGCGGGCATCGGTGTCGCGGGAATCTTCACGACCTTGATGACACCCGGTACTTTCATGGCGGCCGCTTCATCGAACGTCTTGACCTGGCCAAGAACGACCGGGGGACGGGCGACGACTGCGTACTTCATGTCGGGAACGTGGATGTCCTGCGCGTACATGGCCTTACCCGTGGTGATATCGCGCAGATCGGTGATCTGCACTTCACCCTTGCCGATGTAGCGGAACTGCGAAGGATCCTTGAGCGTCAAGGTCGACTCGGCAGGCGTCTTCAGCGTGGAGGCGGCTGCGGCGAGTTCACCATAGCCCAACGACTTGCCGGTGGGGGTATGGATGACCTTGTGGTTTTCGGCACGGCATTCCGTGTCGGAAACGCCCCAGGTCAGTGCGGCTGCGTGTTCCAGCATCTGTCTTGCAGCGGCGCCGCATGCGCGCATCGGCTGCGTGAAGTGGCGGATGCTGCGCGAACCGTCCGTGTCCTGGTTGCCGTATTTCTGTTCGTTGCCTTCGGCCTGGATGATCCTGACTTTTGACCAGTCGGCTTCCATTTCGTCGGCGACGACCATGGGCAGGCTGGTGCGCGAGCCCGTTCCCATTTCGGAACGATGCGTGACGATGGTCACGATGCCGTCCGGAGCGATGGAAACGAAGACATGCGGATCCCAAACCGCGCCACCGGGCATTCCACCTGCACCGGTCTTGTAGGCTGCGGCGGCGATGCCGGGCACGAATTGCGCGGCAAGGACCAGACCGCCCGTGCCGACCATGCCCTTGAGCAGGTTGCGGCGGCTGACGTTTTCGATATAGGCCGTATGTTGAGTGGTTTTCATCTCAGGCCTCCTTCGCGGCGGACTTGATCGCCGAGAAAATGCGTTGATAGCAACCGCAACGGCAGATATTCCCGGACATGGCCGCGAGGATATCTTCGTCGGAGGGGCTCTTGTTCTCTGCGAGCAGGCCGGCCGCGTTCATGATCTGGCCGCACTGGCAGTAGCCGCACTGGGGCACGTTCGCCGCGCGCCAGGCTTTTTGCACCGGGTGGTTGCCATCGGCGGACAGGCCTTCGATGGTGGTCACGGCATGGTCGGAAACATCCTTCATGACGGTGACACAGGAGCGGACTGCTTTGCCGTCCAGGTGCACGGTACAGGCGCCGCAAAGTCCCGCGCCGCAGCCGAACTTGGTTCCAGTTAAGGCGAGCTCATCGCGCAGATACCACATGAGCGGCATCTGCGGATCGCCGTCGTAACTCCTCTCTTGCTGGTTTACTTTGAGTTTCATTTGGTTAACCCTCCATCGAGCCTGAAATTTTTTTGGTTTGTCGTGTCTGCATCGTGTCGCGTAGCAGCGGTACGTCATAGGTTGAAAAGCTGCGCGGAAACTGTACTCCTATGCAGGAGCAAATGTATAGCATGCCGTTCCATTTTTCCGGTTCCCGCGGTCAATAATCGCCCGCATCGGGAACTGCCGCTTTCGCACAATGGAATCGGGCATCATTTCGCGCATGAAATCCACCTTCCGAAGCGCAGCAACCAGCGACCGTGTGTTGCGCGCGCCTGCCTCGACAAGTCTTTCGAATGTCGGCCCCGCTTTACTGTGCACCGCCGCATCTGACATTGCGGAGCCCGCTTTCCCAATGGTGAAGGACGATTCTTCCATAGCCGGATCGAAGCCTCACTATTGCACCGTTGGCGTGCCCATCGATGATGAAACAGGCCTGATTCGCAACGCGGCATTGCTCCCGAGCGGGAAGCGGAAGGACGCCTGGGTCTTGCTGTCGGAAAGCCTGGCGAGTGCGCTGTTGGACGAAGGCCCGCGGCTTGATGCGTTGCAATATTTCCTGATGCACAAAGATCGTGCGGGCGCGCCCGCAAGGGCAATCTCGCTGACGCGGAATTGGAAAGCCATGCTGCCCGAGCCGCCGGAAAATGCCGGAGAGGCAGTCAGACGCTTCCTGCATCCATTGTTTCGCGCATGCATTTCCGCGACCCTTGAATCCTGATACGTTCCGGCATCGAAGCCTTCCCTTGTCACCCCATTTCCAGCCCATCGTTCCCGCAGCGGCTTCTTTCAATGCTGACGGCACGCTTTACTCCACGGCGTTCGACGACATCTATTCGTCGTCCCAGGGCGCCCTCGCGCAGGCCAGGCATGTTTTCCTGAACGGCAACGATTTGCCGGGACGCTGGAGCCAACCCGGCTGTTTCACCATCGTCGAGACCGGGTTCGGAGCAGGGTTTAATTTTCTCGCGACATGGCAAGCATGGCGGGAGACCGCCCGGGCGGACGTCCGGCTGCATTTCGTCTCGGTGGAAAAACATCCGTTTCATCGCCCGGATCTCGAGCGGATCCACGAGCGCCAGCCGGCGTTGCGCGAGGTGTCAGCGCAACTGCGCGAACGCTATCCGCCATTGCTGCCCGGATTTCATCGCCTGCACTTCGACGGCGGACGGGTGACGCTGACGTTGCTGTTCGGGGAAGCGGCCGCCGTGTTGCGGCAGTTGCAGGCCAGGGCCGATGCGTTTTTTCTCGACGGATTCGCGCCGTCCAAGAATCCGCACATGTGGAGCGGGGAGGTTTTTGCGGAATTGGCGCGATTGGCGGGTCCGGATGCAACACTCGCGACTTACACGGTGGCAGCGGCGGTTTGCCACGGATTGACCGAGGCGGGTTTCGTGATCGAAAAACGCCCCGGTTTTGCGAATAAACGGGAAATGCTTTGCGGACGATATCGTGGGGCGGCAGCGGATGCGGCGTCCCGGCAGGACAGGCGCGCAATCGTGATCGGCGCGGGGCTGGCTGGCACGACCTGCGTCCAGCGCCTGGCGGAACGCGGATGGAGCGTGCAGTTGGTCGAACGGCACCGCGCGCCGGCGCAGGAAGCGTCCGGAAATCCCGCAGGTCTGGTGCGTCCGGTGTTCTCGCTCGACTGGAATACGCATAGCCGGTTTACCTCCGCCGCATTTCTCTATGCGAGCCGGCATCAGACTGCGCTCGAGAAATCGGGCAACAAGGCGATTCATGGCGAAGGAGGGGTGCTGCAACTCGCCCGCGACGCCAGCCACTTCGACAAGCAGCAGCGGATCATCGAGCAGTTCGCGCTGCCCGCGGATCTTGTAAGAGTCGTGCAAACCACGGAGGCGGCGGAACTTGCCGGTGCACCGGTCGCCGGTCCGGCGTGCTGGTTTCCGCAGGCGGTGTGGGCCGACCCGGCCAGCATGTGCCGGGCGAACCTCGATGTTTCGGGAGCGGCGGTCAGTTATTTATATGGACGCGAAGTCGCAAGCCTGCGGCGTATCGGCGGCCAGTGGGAAGTTCTCGACGGCACGGGAAAAGTGCTGGCAAGCGCGCCGGTCGTCGTGCTTGCCAATGCTTTCATGGCAATCCGGCTTGCGCAGGCGGCGTGGCTGCCGCTGCGGCCGGTGCGTGGTCAGGTCAGCCTGATGCGTCAACGGGCGGACCGGAAACTCAGGATCGCAGTGTGCAGGGATGGTTATGTAACGCCGGCGATCGACGGCGCGCATTGCATCGGCGCCAGTTTCAATGAAGACATGGCGGAAACATCGCTGCGGATGGAAGACCAGATGGCGAATCTGCAACGGCTGGAAGCAATGCTGCCCGGATTCGGTAACGGTATCGCGCCTGGCATGCTGGACGGCCGCGTTGCGTTCCGGGCGATGAGTTTCGACCGGTTGCCGGTGCTCGGTGCGCTGGAAGATCCTGCATCGGCGGATGCGAACGGGCGGGACGGCTTGTTCGCCTGCCTGGCCCTGGGATCACGTGGCATGACCTGGGGAGCGCTGGCCGCGGAAATCGTGGCGTGCCGGATTACCGGCGAACCGCTGCCGGTCGAGGAAAGTTTGCTCAAAGCGCTGGACCCAGCGAGATTCCTGAAGAAGAAGCGCAAGGCATAGGATGAAATGCAGAATCAAACGGTCGTACCTGGCATCCATCCTGTTCATCTTGTTAATCCTGTCCTCTACCTTTTTCTTGCGTCCTGATTGGACAGGATGAACAGGATTGACAGGATGAAGGTCAAGCCTTGCAGGTGCCTGCTCCCGCTATCCAGGCATTGAGTTCTTCGGCTACCGAGGTCGCAATTTCCGCGAAGGCCGCCGCCTCGCCCGCCGCGTTCGGCGACGGGGCAGGGCGCTCGATGCGGAATTCGCGAACGAGGGCGTGCTCTGCAGAAGCCATATCGGTCAACGTAGCGCGCACGTGCATGACCGCGCGGCTGTCCTGTTCGGTCGCGAATACCTGGCTGAATTCCGAAATGAACAGCGCCAGGCTGCATTTCGCCTGCTTGCCGCGGGCGGATGTTGCATTTCCCACCGATTGGCGCAGCCGTATGGTCAGCATGTGCGCCGGCGGGCCGGCCCAGTGGCTGGCGGCGTAGGGCGCCAGGTTGCGCGGATTCCGATATTCCAGCCGGTACAGCATTTCCGTGGTGCCCAACCACTCCGCGGCCCGGATATCGGCGACGAAAACATCCTGTCCAGGAGGCGGGGCCACCGCAGCGGGGATCCCGAAGTCATAGATTTCGACCGGCAATTTGCTGCCGGTGGCGCAACCGGCCAGTAGCAGAACAACAAGGTACAGGATCGGTTTTTTCATTTTCGCGCACCTTCGAATCCCGGCTCGCCCGGCCCTGGTGGTTGCCGCTGGCGCCCGAATACCAGGCTCTGCGGCTCGCGTTCGATCTGCAGCATGAGCCGGTGGAAATCCTGCGTATCCTGACCCAGCTGCTCCACGAGCTGATTGACCTTCGGCAGGGTGCCGTCGGTGATTTCGACCGAAATTTCGGTGCTCAGCTTGTCGAGTTTCTCCGAAAGCTGGCGCATGTTGGCGAGCACCTTGCGGGAATCCTCTACGACCGGCCCGACGGAACCGGTGGCCTGTTCGATGTTGGCCAGCGATCTGCGCAGGCTCGCCTGATTGTCTTCATCCAGGAATTTTTTCGCCCGCGCGGTGACTTCGGGAATCGCCCGCAGGGCCGGTTCGAGCTGGGCGGAAGCCTTTTCGAAATTGATCAGCGTGTTTTCGATCCGCGACTGATTGGACTCGCTCGCAATCCTGTTCAACCGGTCGAGCAGATCGGATGCCTGCTGCAGCAACGCCTTGCTGGATTGCGCCAGGTCGTCGAACACGTTGCCGCGCACTTCGATGCGGGCGACATCACCGGCCGGGTACTGCATGGGAGCTGGATTCGAGCCGTCATCGTCCAGTACCACAAAGGCGATGCCGGTCAAGCCCTGGTAGCCGATCTGCGCAAACGTGCCGCGCGTAATCGGCACAGTGTCGTCCACCACCACGCGGATGAGGATAATCTTCGAGTCGCGCGGATCAATTGAAATATCCTCGACTCTGCCGATTTCGACGCCCCGGAAGCGGACCGCTGCCTGCCGGTTCAGTCCATTGACCGGAAATTTTGATACAACGAGATAGGTGCTGTAACTCTTGGTGTCACCGCGAAACCAGATGAAACTCGCCGCCAGCGCAATGCCGAGCAGGATGGTGAACAAGCCGGTGAGCAGGGCGTAGGAGCGGCTTTCCATTTCAGGTCGGTTTGGGCAACGGCTGCGTCGTGCCGAAAAAACTGGCGATAAACGGATGCTTGTCTTGCTTGATCTTGTCCAGGGGACCGTCGGCGACGATACGGCCCTCTGCAAGCACGGCTACGCGAGTGGCAAGAATCGACAGCGTGTCCACGTCGTGCGTGACCATGAACACCGTAAGCCCACGTTCGCGCGACAGCGACTGTACCAGTTTGACGAAACTGCGGCTGCGATCAGGGTCCAGTCCGGCCGTGGGCTCATCCAGAACCAGCAGCTCGGGATCGAGCGCGAGTGCGCGCGCAAGGGCAACGCGCTTGACCATCCCGCCGGAGAGTTCGGCCGGCATCTTGCCGGCGTGGCGCGGCTCGATTTCGACCAAGTGCAGCTTCAGCATTACCAGGTCGCGAATAAGGCGCTTGTCCAGGCCGCGCAGTTCGCGCAAAGGCAGCGCCACATTGTCGAACACGCTCAGTGCCGAGAACAGGGCGCCAGCCTGAAACAGCGTACCGAAACGCCGCCGTACGGAGAGCCGTTCCCGGCGTTCGGCGTTCAGCGGGTCGATCCCGAACAATCTCACCGCCCCGCCCGCCGGCGCATCGAGTCCGATTACAACACGGAGCAGGGTGGTCTTGCCGCTGCCGGAACCGCCGACCAGGCCGATGATTTCACCTGCATCGACCCGCATGTCCAGATTGCGGTGAATGGTCTGCCCGCCACGTTCGGTGCGCAGGCCCTTCACATCGATCACCGGCTCGGACATCAGTCGAAGCCCACGTTTCTGAACATGATCGCGAATACCGCGTCGAGCAGAATGACGACGGTGATCGCAGCGACCACCGAGGTCGTGATGGAGTTCGATACGCTCTCCGTATTCGGCTTGGTGCGCAATCCGAAGTGACACGAGATCAGGGCGATCGCCATGCCGAAGCTCAGAGTCTTTACTCCGGCTATCCAGATGTTGTCCAGGGCGACGGCTTTTGGCAGCGAGCCCAGGAAATAGATGACGCTGATGCCAAGCTGGGCCTTTGCGGCCAATGCGCCGCCCAGCAGGGCGGCTGCAATCGCCCAGATCGAAACCAGGGGCATTGCCACCGCCATGCCGATGACCTTGGGCAGCACAAGGCGCGGGATCGGTGAGATCCCCATGGTGATCATTGCATCTATTTCCTCCGTCACCCGCATGACGCCGATCTGTGCCGTCATAGCCGAACCGGAGCGGCCCGCGACGAGGATCGCAACCAGCAGGGGACCCAGTTCGCGGATGATCGAAATGCCAAGCAGATTGACGATATAAATGCCGGCGCCATAGGCCTTGAGCGTGTCGGCCGTGAGATAGGAAATCACGACGCCGATCAGGAAGCCGACCAGTGCGGTGACCGGCAGGGCAAGCGCGCCGGCTTTGTAAATGGTCGCCGAAATTTCACGCCAGGGCACTTGCCGGGGATGCGTGAGCAGATAAATCGCATCCAGAACGAGCATGCCGACGAGCGTGACGATGGCCAGGACGTTTTCGAAAAACCGGGACTCGCTCCGTCCGAGGAAGACGATCGGGGCGAGCAAGTCAGAACGCCAGCGCGCTACTTCCACCGGCGGCACCGCGGCGACCCGTTCCAGAATGGCCGCGTGGTCCGCCTTGAGCAGACTGGAGCCGCGTCTGTCGCCGCCCCAGGCCCGCCAGATCAACAGCGCACCGGTGCTGTCCATCGCATTGATCTGGCGCAAGTCCCACTTGAGCATCGGATCCCCGGCAACGGCTTTGAGGGCCTTGAAGGATTTTCTCAACGACGATCGCAGTGCGGCCAGAGTCCAGTCGCCGGACAGGATGACCACGCGCTCGCCCGCGTCGGTGGTCTTGAGTTGCACCAATCCAGACGCCATTGGGGATGAATTGAAAGCTTATGAACGGTTCGAAGCTTTGGATTGTAGCGGCAAGTCGGCACAAAACAAGGCCTTATGCCATTCAGAATTGACGGCCGTGGTGACCTTCGTGTTTTATGGCCGCCCATCGCACCTGCGATGTTCGGCTGACTTGTTCGAGCAACTCGGCGGTCTTAATCGAAAGCCTGTTAAGGCGTCGATCCATTTTGGAGCGCTAGCATTCCCCAATCTGATAGGGACTTCCGTCAACAAGCCCACTGAAACGACGGAGCTGTCCTAGTTTGCCGGTCGATTTATGTCACGTACCGAGCGCGGACTGCTGGCTGCTTAAAAATTACGTCAAATATGAATTATAACTTTATGAATAATATACAGTTTATTTTTTTAATCATGTGCGCTCTCATTTACCTGAGCAAACTCAGCGGGTTGGCACGAGAAATTAAAGAAACTTGCAGAAATTTCATACATTTATCATTTGAATTCGTGTTTGGCATGCACTAATCTACGCGCACAAACGAAATTGTGTCGCCCAACGACGACATATCTCGGAAACTCGTATGGAAGTAAGTCTGCCCCGGCTGCCCAGCGGCGCCCGAGAGATCAAAAAAAAATGGCAGATCTGGCAAAAAGAACCGGCCGAGCACACGCAGGAGCCCTGACGTGTACTTCGGTTTACTGAACACAGTTTTTTGCATAGGGAGAGGCAGGGCATGCAATGTCCCGCCAGGGGTCGCAGTTTTGCTGACCGCGTCGACAGCCTTGGGCGTCTGCGCGCAGACCCGACGCCGCTGTTCTCCGTAGCATCCCGCCCGAATCAAATTCATCCCGTCCCGCGCCCAGCGCGGGATTTTTATTTCCACTTCCGAGTAATCGAGCCGGCGTCGCGACTTTCGCGCGCTGGCCTCACCTTGCTGTCCAGGAGTTGCCCATGAGCGCCACGACCAACGACACCCAACGCAAATCCCTGTTCCGGATCCCGAGCCTTTTCGAGATCTTCTTCGGACGGCTGGCAAAGTGGATTCGACAGCTTGCCACGTGGCGAAAGCAGGGGCTGCTCAAAAGGGCACTCCAGGAAAGACACCGTCGCACCATGCGGATGGAGGTGCTGGAGCCGCGGCTGCTGCTGTCTGCTGATCTGACCGCCGGCGCCACCTGGGGCACCACCCTTACGGTGACAGCTACCGATGCGACGCACGTGCAGATGACCGACGGCACGGTCCCGAACACAGTTACCGCGGCCCTCACTGGCGATGGCGTCATCAAAATTTCGCGCGATACGACGGGCGACATTACCAGCGACACAGTGCAGCTTGACCTGGCAAGTCTTGACGGATTGAATCTTGGCGGCGCGACGATCCTGGATCTGAAGTTCACCGGTGGCCGTCAGACTTTTTTCCAGGACCAGGTGCAACTGCAAGGCACCGGTGTATTCGGCCATGACGTCAAGGTCGAGTCGGACGCCGCAATCAAAGTAAATGCTGGCGCATCGCTGACCGCTACCGGTCACGACATTACTCTCTCGGTGTCCGAGACCGACACTGGATTTGGACTCTCTGGTCACAACCCCTTCGCCGATGCAACCCATTCCACCGTCACGGTGCTCGGTAATCTCAGCGCCAGCAATATCCTGCTGACGGCAGACTCGACGATCGATATCAAGACCGACAGTCTCTCTTTCTCGGATGTTGCGAAGTTGGCTTTCATCCTCGCGGACTCGACCGCTGATGTGGACATCACGGGTTCGAGCCAGATCACCGCGACCTCCACGCTCGCGTTGCACGCTACTTCAACAATCAAGGCTGTGGCCGACATGACATCGGACAGCGGCCATTCCGGCGATAACACAGACGCCGCCGTTGCCTCCGTCATCATCACGAGCGATACCCATGCGCGTATTTCGGGCGACGCGGTTATCAACACTACCGGCGCTTCGCTGTCGCTTCTTGCAAAGACGACTAACACCGCGATCGCTATTGGGGACGGCACCAGTGGCGGCAAGGGCGCCACCGTGGGAGTCACGGTGATTACCGGCGCGACCGAAGCCTCCGTCAAGGGCAACGCTCAGATCGTCGGGGCGAACTCGATCACGATCAGCGCCGACCGCTCAAACGATGCCATCGCGGTTGCCAAGTCCACCACCGGCGGATCGACTGACAGCGGCGGCGGTCAGGAATCGAACAAGCAACTTTCCGACAACAAAGCTGGGGACAGCAGTGGCGGCAGTATCAGCTTCGCCGGTGCAGTGGCGGTAGGGACAGTAGTCAGCCACACCACAGCGTATGTGGACACTACTGGAAGTGTTACCTCATCGGGCAAGCTCGAAGTTTCGTCCACCTCGGTCACCAGTTCCCAGACCCTGGCAGACGGAAGCCCGACGGCCGCCGATGCCAGTGCCGGAAGTGGCAGTGGCAATGTCGGCATCGCGGTGGGCGTCGGCGTGGGCGACCTGCACAACGACGCTTTTGTGCACGACACGGCTGTGTCTGGGATTACCGCCGGGGCGCTGTCGGTCAAGGCGGTTATGGGTTCACTGGACCGCACGTTGGGCTTTGA
>DASWEZ010000272.1:0-11620 GCA_036394495.1 Burkholderiales bacterium | reverse complement strand
TCATCCGGCAAATTCCCTTTCCTCGGTACGCCGTGGCGGATAGGTTTCCCAGCCATTGCACGCCGGACAATGCCAGTAGAACTGGCGCGCCTTGAAGCCACAGCTTTCGCATCGGTAGAGGGCCAGGCTGCGGGTGTGCTGATGCACCAGATTCTTGATCAACTGAAGTTCGTGGCGGCGCTCCGCCGGCGCTTCCAGCAATTGCGCCTCGAGAAGTTTGTCCAGACCTAGCAAGGTCGGATTGCGCGCCAGTTCATCGCGTACCAGTCGGTAGGCGTAGTCGGGGCCGCGGTGCTCGAGTTCGCCCTGGAAAATCACGTTCAGCAGGTCGAGGGAAGGATTGTTGGCGAGATAACCACGCAGCAATTGCAATCCTTCTTCCTCGCGCCGGAGGCTGCGATGCGCGGCGAGCAGTTTCTCCGCCACCAGGGAGATATAAGCCGGGTTCTGGCTCTCCAGGCCTTTCCAGTATTCGATCGCGGCCTGGGGCCTGCCCTCCCCCATTTCGGTGTCGCCGAGGAGGATATTTGCGCGCGCGCACCTGCGGTTTACGTTCAGGGCTTCGCTCAGATAATCACGCGCCTGGTCCCATCGTGAATGGGTTATCTCGACGGCCGCAAGTTCGCAATAGAAATGGGCAATGTCCTTCGCGCTCGACTGCCCGGAAACAGAGTCCATCTTGCGCGATGTTTCGATCGCCTTCGTCCAATCCTTTTCCTGCTCGAAAATCTCCAGCAGGAACTTGAAACCCTGCTGTTCGTAGAGTGTGCCCTGCAGCTTGGCGAACAACTCTTCCGCCCGGTCCAGCAACCCCGCCTTCAAATAGTCCTGTGCAAGTTCGTACAACGCCGTCATCTTCTGCTCGGGCACCAGATCCGCCCGCTCGAGCAGGTTTTCGTGCATGCGGATGGCGCGCTCCACTTCGCCGCGGCGGCGGAACAGGCTGCCGAGTGCGAAGTGCAATTCTACAGTCTGCGGATCGACCTTTACGACCTCGATAAAGGCCTCGATAGCCTTGTCGGGTTGCTCGTTGAGGAGGAAATTGAGTCCCTTGAAATACGACAACGGCAATGCGCGGGATTCGGATATCAATTGCTTGATGTCGACGCGCGCAGCAAGCCAGCCGAAGGCGAAGAACAGGGGAAATCCCAGAAGCCACCAGAATTCAAATTCCATGTTTCAGACCGGATCCCAGATCAGTACAACCAATAACGGCGTCGGCTCAAGGCGTGTCTTCGGGCGGACCCGGCCGCGCACGCGATTCCTTGCGCAGTTGCAGGATTTCGCGGCGTTGGCGGTACACATAAGTCAGGCATCCGATGACGCCCGCTGCAACACCGATACCAAAAAAGACCAGCAGCACCAGCGCCAGTGATGCCTCCCAATGGGTACCAAGATAAAAGCGCACGGTCACCGGGTCCGAGTTCTTGAGTGCGAAGCCGAACAACAGGACGAACAGCAGCAGGCGAAGGACCCAGGACAGGTAGCGCATCGGCAAAGTCACCTTCGTTGGATTCGGGCGGGAAAATCAGACAAAAAAAAGCGGCACGATCTCGCGATATGCCGCCTTCTTGTCGATCCGTGAAGCAATGTCGCCCGCCTACTGACCCTTGAAATCCACGCGTTCGCGCAGTTCCTTGCCCGCCTTGAAATGCGGCACATACTTCGCCGGAACGTGTACTTTGTCGCCGGATTTCGGATTGCGCCCCACACGAGGTGGACGGTAGTTCAGGCCGAAACTCCCAAAGCCACGGATCTCGATCCGATGTCCCTGCGCCAGGCTCTTCGCCATGGCGTCCAGGATCATTTTCACCGCAAGCTCGGCATCGCTCGCGACCAGCTGCGGGAAATGCGCCGCCAGCTTGGCTATCAGCTCCGACTTGGTCATGGCGCGTCCTATTGCGCAGAGTTCTTGTTATCCAGCTTGGCTTTGAGCAAAGCACCCAGATTGGTCGTGCCGGCATTCGACGCGCTGTCGGCGGCATGCTTCTGCATCGCCTCAGTCTCGTCGGCCGCATCCTTGGCCTTGATCGAAAGGTTGATGTTGCGATTCTTGCGATCGATGTTGATGATCATCGCATTCACCTTGTCGCCTTCCTTCAGGTGAGTGCGGATATCCTCGACGCGATCGCGGGCGATCTCGGAAGCACGCAGATAGCCTTCGATGTCGACGTCGAGCTGAATCACCGCTCCCTTGGGATCGATCGACTTCACCACGCCATCGACCATGCTGCCTTTGTCGTGGCCGGCAACGAAGTTGGTAAAGGGATCGCCTTCGAGCTGCTTGATGCCGAGCGAAATGCGCTCACGCTCCACGTCGATGGAGACCACCATTGCCTCGACCTCGTCTCCCTTCTTGTAGTTGCGCACAGCCTCTTCGCCGGGCACGCTCCATGATAGGTCCGACAGGTGCACCAGTCCATCGATGCCGCCCTGCAGTCCGATGAAAATGCCGAAATCGGTGATCGACTTGATCTGGCCGCGAACCTTGTCGCCCTTCTTGGCATTGGACGCAAACTCATCCCAGGGATTGGGTTTGCACTGCTTCATCCCCAGGGAAATACGGCGGCGATCTTCGTCGATCTCGAGAATCATCACTTCCACTTCGTCGCCCAGCTGGACTACGCGGGAGGGATGGACGTTTTTGTTGGTCCAATCCATTTCGGATACGTGCACCAGACCTTCGATGCCCTGCTCGATCTCGACAAACGCACCGTAGTCGGTGAGGTTGGAGACCTTGCCAAACAGGCGGGTACCGGTCGGGTAGCGGCGCGACAAGCCCACCCACGGATCTTCGCCGAGTTGCTTGAGGCCCAGCGAAACGCGATTCTTTTCCTGGTCGAACTTCAGGATCTTGGCAGTGACTTCGTCGCCGACATTGAGTACTTCGGAAGGATGCTTGACCCGGCGCCAGGCCAGATCGGTGATGTGCAACAGGCCATCGATGCCGCCGAGGTCGACGAACGCACCGTAGTCGGTGATGTTCTTGACGATGCCCTTGACCACTGCGCCTTCCTGCAGGCTGGCGAGCAGCGCTTCGCGCTCCGCACCCTGGGTCTGCTCGAGTACCGCGCGACGCGAAACCACCACGTTGTTGCGCTTGCGGTCGAGCTTGATAACCTTGAAATCGAGTTGCTTGCCTTCGTAGGGGTTGGTGTCCTTGACCGGACGGATGTCCACCAGCGAACCGGGCAGGAAGGCACGTATGCCGTTGACCATGACCGTGAGACCGCCTTTGACCTTGCCGTTGACCAGGCCCTGCACCAGCGTGCCCTCTTCCATTGCTTTCTCGAGTTCGTGCCACGCTGCAAGGCGCTTGGCTTTCTCGCGCGACAGGCGGGTTTCGCCGTAACCGTCCTCGAGAGCCTCGATGGCAACCGTGACGTAATCTCCGACCTTGACTTCGACCTCACCGCGATCGTTCTTAAATTCGTCCGCCGAGATGAAACTTTCCGACTTAAGTCCTGCATTGACCACGACGAAGTTCTGATCTATGCGGATCACTTCAGCCGTGATGACTTCACCCGCGCGCATTTCCTGCCGTGAAAGGCTTTCTTCGAACAGCGCGGCAAAACTATTTTCGTTGATCGGGGCGGCGGGGGTTTGGGATTCAGTTTTCATGAGCAAAGGGTGGGACTCGCGGAAAAACCGTTGCATTTAACGGGTTGGTTTATCTACCCATCAACAGCGGAAAAAATCCCCTCCTGCGGCATCTTAAGCCGGCGGGTTGCGGGTAATTCGTTCAGCGGGATGGGACCTTGCGCGACGCCGATTCGAACCACTGGAGTATCCGGTCAACGACCTCTTGTATGGAAAGCCCAGTAGTATCAATAATTTGTGCGTCAACGCTCTTCTGCAGAGGCGCTACGCTACGCTCGGTGTCACGAGCATCGCGTTGGCGGATGTCCTGCAAAAGGGTGGTCAGGGTAGCATTGAAACCTTTTTCTATCAACTGTTTATAGCGGCGGCGGGCGCGCTCCTCAGCCGACGCCGTGAGGAAGACCTTCAGCGAAGCATCCGGGAATACGACCGATGCCATATCGCGCCCTTCCGCGACCAAACCAGGAAGTCGGCGAAATGCCTGCTGACGCCGCATAAGCCCTTGACGCACCGAAGGAAAAGGTGCGATCTCCGAAGCGGCGGCGGAAACCGCCTCGGCCCGGATCGCATCCGTTACATCCTCCGCGTTCAGCAGAATCCTGCCGCCGGTAAAGTGCACCGGCAGCCTGCGTGCGATCTCGCCCAGCGAAATCGCATCTTTCAGATCGATATGGTCATGCAACGCCGTCAGCGCAACCAGCCTGTACAGCGATCCGCTGTCGAGGTAGTGGAACCCGAGATGCTCAGCCACGCGTTGCGCTACTGCCCCCTTTCCGGAAGCGGACGGCCCATCGATGGCAATGACCGGGGCGCAGGAATTCCACGTAACTTCGGCGAATCGCTCGAAATAATCGGGAAAGGTTTTTGCCACGCACTTCGGATCGTTGATGCGCACCGTCACGCCGCCGAGCGCGGCAAGCGAAAAGCACATTGCGATCCGATGGTCGTCATAGGTATCGATGGCGGCAGCGTTGGCAAGGCGCGCGCCCGACGGTGGCGTTATCTCGAGGAAATCCGGACCTTCCTGCACTCGCGCCCCGAGTTTGCGCAATTCCGTGGCCATCGCCGCGATGCGATCGGTCTCCTTCACGCGCCAGCTTGCGATATTGCGCAGCCGGCTGGTGCCGTCCGCAAACAATGCCACCACCGCCAGCGTCATGGCCGCATCGGGAATGGCATTCAAGTCCAGGTCGAAGGCGCGCAATCGTCCGTCCAACGGTGAAGCCGCCTCGATCCAGTTCTCGTGCATGTCGATCCGTGCACCCATCCGGGCCAGGGCATTCGCGAATCCCACATCGCCTTGGATGCTGCCGCTCCCCACGCCCTCGACGCGGACAGGGCCTCCGCCGATGGCACCGGCCGCAAGAAAGTAGGACGCGCCCGACGCATCGCCTTCGACGAAGACATCGCCCGGACTTACCAGCCGGCTGTGCGCCGGGATCGTGAACGAGGACCCGCCATCGCGCTCGATCTTCACGCCGAAACGCCTCACCAGATTCAGCGTGATGTCGACGTAAGGCTTGGAGATCAGTTCGCCGACCACCTCGATGGTGATCTGTCTGCCGGCGAGCGGCAACGCGATCAGCAAGGCTGTGAGAAACTGGCTGGAAACATCGCCGCGCACCTCGACCTTCGCGCTGCTCCCCAAGATTGCAGGCCGGATTTCCAGCGGCGGATAGCCTTCATTGCCGAGATAGCGAATATCGGCACCGAGGCCCCGCAAGGCATCAACCAGATCGCCAATCGGGCGTTCGTGCATCCTCGGCACGCCCGACAGCTTATAGTGTCCTCCGCACATCGCCAGCGCGGCGGTCAACGGACGGAATGCGGTACCGGCATTGCCGAGGAACAAATCGGCCTGCCTGACCGGGAAACTTCCGCTACAGCCCTCGACCGCCACTACGTCCTGCCGTTCCCTGGTTATTTTTACACCCAACTGGCTCAATGCTTCGAGCATGCGTTCCACATCGTCCGATGCGAGAAGGTCGTGAATCTGCGTACGCCCTTGCGCCAACGCTGCCAGCAGGAGAACGCGATTGGAAATGCTCTTGGAACCCGGCAGGCGCACGGTGCCGGCGGCGCGATCCAGCGGCTCGAGGTCAAGGTGGTCGGGATAGGAGGGCATGTTTCAGGAATTCCCCGGTTTCATGCGTCCTGCCGCAACCAGGCATTGCGCGCGTTGCGGGCTGTTTCGAATATCTTTCCGAGTTGCTCCGCGTCCGCGTTGCGGATCAGCGTGGCGAGTTGCGCAAGCTGCTGTTGATAACTTGCAATATCCTCAAGCAACGCCGCGCGGTTGGCCGAAGCGATGTCACGCCACATCTCAGGGGAACTGCTCGCAATCCGGGTAAAGTCGCGGAAACCGCCTGCCGCGAAGCTGAACAATTCCTGAGCATCGGGCCGCGTTGCGATCATGTGCACCAGCGTATACGCGAGCATGTGTGGCAGATGGCTGACCGCCGAGAATACCTCGTCGTGATGCGACGGCGACATGCGGCTGACACGAGCACCACAGGCCTTCCACATGGACTCGATGCGGTCGACGGCTTGAACGTGGTTTTCCGGCAATGGGGTCAGCACGACATTCTTGTCCACGAACAATCCGGGGTTGGCCGCATCCACGCCGGTCAGTTCAGCGCCGGCAATGGGATGGGCGGGTACTACTTGCGCCAGATGCGAAGGCAACAATCGCCTGACGGCGGACACATAGTCCATCTTCGTGCTGCCCGCGTCGGTCACGAGCGTATTCGCGGCAACCGATCCTGCCAGTTTCGCCAGCACGCGATCGTTCTGCCGCACCGGCACGGCCAGCAATACGATATCGGCGTCCTGCACGGCAACGGAAATGTCATCGATCGCCTCGTCGATTACCCGCAATTCCAGCGCACGTTCGATATTGGCACGGCCGCGCCCCACGCCGACTATCCGCCGCACCTTGCCGGCACGCCTGAGTGCGGCCGCGACCGATCCGCCGATCAGGCCGACACCGATGACGACCAGTCTGTCGCAGTTGAAGTCGCTCAAGAAAGATGCAGACCGAAACAGGATGCGCCCATCGAACTCACTTTAATACGGTGGCGAGCGCCGACAGAAAGCGGGCATTCTCGGATTCGGTACCGATGGATACGCGCAGGTATTCAGGCATGCCGTAGGCAGCGATCGGCCGCACGATCACGCCCAGCCCGAGCAAGCGCTGAAAGACTTCGGCGCCCTTGCCTACCTTGACGCAGACGAAGTTGCCATGCGAGGGAATCCAGGAAAGCCCGAGGCGGAGGAATCCCTCGGTCAATGTCTTCATTCCCTGCTTGTTGAGCAGCGTACTTTGCTCGACGAATTCGTCGTCGAACAGCGCGGCAGTCGCGGCCGCCTGGGCGATGTCGCTGACATTGAACGGTTGGCGTACCCGGTTCATCAGATCGATAACCTGCGGATGCGAAAACCCATATCCCACCCTCAAACCGGCAAGGCCATAGGCCTTCGAAAAAGTGCGGGACACAACCAGGTTCGGAAATTCCTCGCTCCATCGTACCGCGTCACTGCGAAGTTCCGGATCCAGATACTCGTTGTAGGCTTCATCCAGTACCACCAGTACGTCTGCCGGAATTTTCTCCAGGAAGGCATGAATCGCCCCCGGTCCCAGCCAGGTGCCGGTCGGATTGTTCGGATTGGCGACAAAGACGACGCGCGTATCGCTGCGAACCGCTTTCGCCATCGCCTCCAGATCGTGTCCGAAATCGCGTGCCGGTACGACGATGCCCGCGGCGCCGATGGCCTGGGTCGCGAGCGGATAAACTACAAAGGCATGCTCGGAATACACCGCGGAAGTGCCAGGCGCCAGGAATGCACGCGCCGCCATCTCCAGCACGTCGTTGGACCCGTTGCCCAGAACGATGCGGTCCGGCGCCAATCCATAGCGTTTCGACAATGCCTCCTTGAGGGCGAAGCCGTTGCCGTCCGGATAGCGTCCGGTTTCACCGATGGCAATTCGCATCGCGGCGATCGCCTTGGGACTGGCGCCCCGTGGATTCTCGTTCGATGCGAGCTTGACGATGCCGGCTTCCGGCAGACCCATTTCGCGCGCCAGTTCCGAGATCGGCTTGCCGGGCTGATAAGGTGCGATGGCGCGAACATAGCCGGGCGCACGTTCGCAGACATCGACGATCCGTTGAACAGAGTTGGCGGCCTTCATTGCACGGCGACCGGATAGGAGCCGAGGACTTTCAGGAACGCGGCCAGTTCGCGCATTTCATCGAGGGCACGCGCCACATTCTCATCGTTCTGATGGCCTTCCATGTCCAGGAAGAATACGTACTCCCACAGCCCGGTGCGGGACGGACGGGATTCCAGCCGCGTCATGCTCACGCGATTCTTCGCCAGAGGCGCGAGCATTTCGTGCATGGCGCCCGACACATTTCTCGTGGACATCACGAGGGAGGTCTTGTCATTTCCCGAGGCCGCAACTTCCTGCCGCGATATCACGACGAAGCGCGTAGTGTTGTTCGGTTCGTCTTCGATGTTGCCGGCGAGCACCGACAAGCCATAGTGGCCGGCAGCCGACCGGCCGGCGATGGCCGCGGATTCGGCGTCTTCCTGCGCCCGTTTCGCCGCCTCGGCATTGCTTGCCACCGGCACGCGTTCGGCGCGCGGACAATTCAGCACGAGCCAGCGATTGCATTGGGCCAGACTCTGCGCATGCGAATAGATGCGTTTGACAGCGGAAATGTCCTCACCCTTCGACAGCAGGTTCTGATGGACGGGCAACAGTACCTCGCCACAAATCTTCAATGGCGAGGACAGCAGAAGGTCGAGGGTGCGGCCCACCGCGCCTTCGGTCGAATTTTCGAGCGGCACCATGCCGTAGCCGACATTGCCGGACTCCACCGACCGGAATACTTCATCGATCGAATTGCATAAGACGACCGGCGCCTGTGTCCCGAAATGCTTGACCACCGCTTCTTCGCTGAAGGTTCCTCTCGGGCCGAGGCTCGCGACGGAGAAGGCGTCTTCCAGCGCACGACAGGCGGAAATGACTTCGGTGAACAGATGCATGACCACCTTGTCGGGCAGCGGTCCCGGATTGTTCTCCGCCAAACGCCGCAGCACCTGTGCCTCACGCTCCGGGCGGTATACCGTACCGTCATCCTTGAGCTTGCCGATGGCATGCGCCGTCGATGCGCGCTCGCTTACCAGCTTGAGGATCTCGAGATCCAGGGCATCGATGCGTGCGCGCAACTGTTTGAGGTTTTCCGGCATCGCTAGGAAATCGCGGGAAGGTAGTGCACGGCGAGCACGCCGGCGATGGCCGCGATCCGGTCGATCACCTGCCGGGATACCGCACTGTCGACGTCGACCAGCGTGTAGGCCATGTCTTTCCTGGACTTGTTCAGCATGTTGTGGATGTTCAATCCGGCCTGTGCCACCGCCGTCGAAATCTGCCCGACCATGTTTGGCACGTTCGCGTTGGCGATTCCAAGCCGGTAAGGCGATTCCCTGGGCATGACGACATCCGGAAAATTCACCGCATTGCGAATGTTGCCGTTTTCCAGGTAGTCGCGCACCTGGTCGACCACCATGATGGCGCAATTTTCCTCGGCTTCCACGGTTGACGCGCCCAAATGCGGTGTTGCCACCACGGACGGATGGCCCTTGAAACGGCCGCCCGGAAAGTCGCAGACGTAGGCCTTGAGTTTTTTTGCGTCCAGTGCAGCGAGTACAGCATCGTTGTCCACTATGCCGTCCCGCGAAAAATTCAGCAGCACCGCGTCGGGTTTCATCAAGCCGATGCGCCTGGCGTCGATCAGATTGCGGGTGCCGTCGAGCAAGGGCACATGCAGAGTCACGAAATCGCTGGCCCTGAGCACCTCCTCGATGCTGTGCGCCTTCCTGACCTGTGAAGGCAGGCTCCAGGCCGCATCCACTGTGATCTCGGGGTCGTATCCGAATACTTCCATGCCTAGTTTGATCGCCGCGTCAGCGACCAGACTACCGATCTTGCCTAGCCCGATGATGCCAAGCACGTGCTGCGGAAGCTCCATGCCGGCGAAATTTTTCTTGCCGACCTCGACCTTCCTGTCGATCTCTTCGTCGGTCCCGGACAAGCCATCGGTAAAGCGGATTGCGGGAACGAGATTGCGCGCCGCAATCAGCATGCCAGCCAAAACCAGCTCCTTGACCGCATTGGCATTCGCACCCGGCGCATTGAATACCGGGACGCCGCGCTTGCTCATTTCGGCCACGGGAATATTGTTGGTACCCGCGCCTGCCCTGCCGATGGCGCGAACCGAAGCTGCGATGGGCATCGCCTTCATGTCCTGGGAGCGCACCAGGATTGCATCGGGGGCATCGATCTGCGCGCCGACCGAATAACGCTCCGGCGGCAACCGCTGGAGACCAGTCGATGAAATGGCATTCAAGGTCAGAATGCGCACCAGCTCAACCATGGCTTTGCTCGAATTCCTGCAGATAGCCGACCAGCGCCTTTACGCCTTCCATCGGCATGGCGTTGTATATGGAGGCGCGCATGCCGCCCACGGAACGATGGCCCTTGAGCTGCAGCATGCCGCGCTGCTGGGCGCCCTTCAGGAATGCCTCGTCCAGCGCTTCATCCCTGAGCTTGAACGGCACATTCATGCGCGAGCGGTCGCGCTTTTCGACGGGGCTGACGAAAAAGCTGCTCTGGTCCAGGTAGTCGTATAGCAGCCCGGCCTTGGCGATATTGCGCTTTTCGATCTCCGGCAGACCGCCCAACTGCTTCAACCAATCGAACACCAACCCCGCGATGTAGACAGCGTAAGTGGGGGGCGTATTGAGCATGGAATCGCTGTCGGCTTGCTGTTTGTAATCGAAGGCGGACGGCGTAATCGGCAGAGCCTGACCGATCAGGTCGTCACGCACGATGACGATCGTCAGGCCTGCCGGACCGATGTTTTTCTGCGCCCCGGCGTAGATCAATCCGTATCTGGAGACATCGACCGGCCGGGACAATATATGGGACGACATGTCTGCCACCAGCGGGACGTCGCCGGTCTCCGGAATCCAGTGATACTCCACGCCGCCGATGGTTTCGTTGGAACAGATGTGGACATAGCCCGCATCCTTGCTCAGCCGCCAGGAATCCCGCGGCGGGACATAGGAGAAATTGCGATCCTCGCTGGACGCTGCGACGTTCACATTGCAGTACTTCTTCGCTTCCTTGATCGATTTCTTCGACCATTCGCCGGTATTGATGTAGTCGGCGACGCTGCGGCCGCGCAGCAGATTCATTGGCACGATTGCGTTCTGCCCAATCGCCCCGCCCTGCAGGAACAGCACCTTGTAATTTGGCGGAATGGCGAGCAGTTCGCGAAGGCTGGCTTCGGCATGCGCATGGATCGCGATGAACTCCTTGCCGCGATGGCTCATTTCCATGACCGACATGCCCGAACCATGCCAGTCCAGCATCTCGTCGCGCGCTTTTTCCAGAACCTGCTGCGGCAGGACCGCGGGCCCTGCGCTGAAATTGAATACTCTCCCCACTTTTACTGCTCCGCTTTCTTCATGTGATGTTGGAACCGCGCCCTCTTCAGGCCTGTTCGTCCGGCCCTTCTTGATCGGTCTCCTGATCGGCCTTTTTCTGGCTGCCTTCATCTGCATTCGAGTCAACAGGATCTTCTTCGGTACCCGCATCCAGCCCTTCGGCGCCATCTTCGGCATCGACGATTTTTTGCAGCCCGGCCAGTTTTTCATCCGGCCCGAGATTGATCAGGGTAACGCCTTGCGTGGCCCGGCTCATTTCCCGGATTTCCGCGACCCGCGTGCGAATCAGCACGCCGCCGGTGGTAATCAGCATGATCTCGTCCTTGTCCTCGACGAGGGTAGCCGCAACCACATTGCCGTTGCGGGCGCTGGTCTGGATCGCGATCATGCCCTGGGTACCCCGGCCGTGGCGGGTGTACTCGGTGATCAGCGTACGCTTGCCGAAACCATTCTCCGTGGCAGTCAATACCGAGATGGACTCGTTCTCGGCCACCAGCAGCGAAAT
>DASWEZ010000271.1:0-34745 GCA_036394495.1 Burkholderiales bacterium | reverse complement strand
GCACAAGGTCGGTCTGGTGCAGTACTCGACCGTCGTCAAGGGTGCGGCGGCGATCCGTGGCGCATTCGACGAGCTGCGCAAGCAGGGCATCCGCCACGCCGTGCTCGACTCCATCACCGACGATCATCTGATGACCCTCGGTGAAGCGTGTGCGGACATGACATTGGTCACCGGCGGCTCCGGCATGGCCATGGGCCTGCCGGCAAATTTCATCCGGCAAGGGCTCATGCAAAGCGGCCAGCGGGCGACGCTGCCGGAGGTGACCGGCGCAACCGTAGTAATGGCGGGCTCGTGCTCGGTTGCGACGCAAGGCCAGGTCGCGCTGATGAAAAAGGATCACGAGGCATTCGAGCTGGATCCCATGGCAATCGCTTCCGGGCGGGATGTTGCACAGGATGCGCTCGAGTGGGCGGGGCAAAGGCTGTCTGCAAAGCCGGTGCTGATTTATTCCACCGCCAGGCCGGAGCAGGTCAAGGCGGTGCAGGACAAACTCGGCCGCGAGCACGCCGGCACGATGGTGGAGGAAACCTTCGGCAAGATCGCAAAGGGATTGGTCGCGAAAGGCGTGCGCCGGCTGTTGGTTGCCGGTGGCGAGACGTCCGGTGCGGTCGTCGGCGCGCTCGGTGTCGAAGGCCTGGCGATCGGACCCGAGATCGATCCGGGTGTGCCCTGGACCTTCTCCATTGGTGAACCTTCGCTCGCTCTGGCTCTGAAATCCGGCAACTTTGGCACTCCGGATTTCTTCACGAAGGCATTCAAGCTTCAACCGTAGCTCTTTCGATCAAATGCGCACCACGAAGGCACGAAGGACACGAAGTGGCACGAAGAAGGGCGAAGAGGGGCGAGAGAAATGCATCGGGGAAACTCTTCGGGTAGGGTTGGATCAGATCAGAAACGACGGCCAACTCCCTTCTTCCGTTATTCCAGGGCACGGCCACATTATCTTCTTTACGCATTTCTTCGTGTACCTTCGTGACCTTCGTGACCTTCGTGTCTTCGTGGTGCGCATCTACTTATTCAGTCCTTAATTTATGAACGAATCAAAACTAAGGGAAGAGATCTGCCTGCTCGGCAAATCGATGTTCGACCGCGGTCTGACGGTGGGCAGTTCCGGCAATATCAGCGTACGCACCGATGACGGCTGGCTGATGACGCCGACCAATTCCTGCCTTGGGCGGCTCGATCCGGCAACGCTGTCCAAGGTGGATGCGAAAGGCAACCTGCTCGCCGGCGACAAGCAGACCAAGGAATCTTTTCTTCATCTCGCCGTCTATGCGCAACGCCCGACAGCGGGCGCCATCGTGCACCTGCATTCGACCCATTCGGTCGCCGTGTCCTGTCTTGCGGACGTCGATCCGCAGCAACCGATCCCGCCGATCACTGCCTACTACGTCATGAAGATCGGCAACCTAGTTCTGTTGCCGTATTACGCGCCGGGAGATATGACGCTGGCCAATGCGGTAAAAGAGGTGGCCGGGAAACATCACGCGATCCTGCTGGCCAATCACGGCCCGATCGTGGCTGGCAAGGATCTCGAGAGCGCGGTCTACGCGACCGAGGAACTGGAGGAGACCGCCAGGTTGTACCTGCTGCTTCGCGGCAATCGCCTGAACATACTGACTCCCGAGCAGGTCGCCGAACTGCACAGGAAGTGGCCGCAGTAGAACGGTGAACAGTAAATGGTGAAAGGTGAACGGCTAAGGCGAGAGCTTTCCGAACCGAAGAAGACCAAAGATATCAAACGTGAGCCACAGAATTTCTGAACCGGGCCTGCGACTGGTTACGTATCAGTCTGCTTGGGACGCCGGACCCGATTTGTTTGCTGTAAGGTTTCGGACGCGGCGCCGACTGAACGCCGGTATGCACTTTCCACGCAGCTTCACCTTATCAACCAAGGAGATCTCATGAACCAGAAACTCATTGTCAGTTCGGCGCTGGCCGGTCTGATCGCCCTGGCCTCGGTCGCAAACGCAATGGCCGCCGAGGAAAAGGGCAAGGAAAAGTGCTACGGCGTTGCCAAGGCTGGCTCGAACGACTGCGCCAATGCCACCGGCACGCATTCCTGCGCCGGACAAGCAAGTACCGACAAGGCGCCGGAAGAATGGAATTACGTGGCCAAGGGCACCTGCGACAAGCTCGGCGGCAAACTGGCGTTCAAGAAATAACCCGCGCGATCCCGCTTCATCGGCACGGGCGTCGCGAATCGCTCGTGCCGATGTTATTCCAGCATGAGCTTGCCCGGCACTCCCGAAGGTAACCCCGCAGTGCGCGGCGTCGGCATCGGCCTGCGCGCGCGCCATTACCGGGAATTCCTCGAGTCGCATCCACGAACCGGCTGGCTGGAAGTCCACAGCGAAAATTATTTCGGCGACGGCGGCTACGACCTTCACGTGCTGGAGCACGTGCGTTCCCGATATCCGATCAGCCTGCATGGCGTGGCTTTGTCGCTCGGCTCGGCAGACGGGGTGCGGGAAGGGCATCTGGCAAAACTCAAACGGCTGGTCGATCGCATCGAACCGGCGCTCGTCTCCGAGCATCTTTGCTGGGCCACCCTCGGCCCGCGCCACTTCAACGATCTTCTGCCCCTGCCTTACACCCGCGAAGCGCTGGATGAGGTCGTATCGCATGTCACGCGGGTGCAGGACACCTTGCGCCGGCGGATTCTCATCGAAAATGTGTCGAGCTACCTGCAATTCCGCGCTTCAGAGCTGTCCGAGTTCGCGTTCCTTGCCGAACTCGCGAAGCGCAGCGGCTGCGGCATCCTGCTCGACGTCAACAACGTGTTCGTCAATTCGGTCAATCACGGATTCGATCCCGAGCAGGCTTTGCTCGAAATCCCCGGGGAAGCCATCGGCGAGATTCACCTGGCCGGACATGCCGCCGCCGGCGAATTGCTGATCGATGACCATGGTTCGCGCGTCGCGCCGCAGGTCTGGCGTTTGTACGAAAAGGCGTGCCGCCGGTTTGGCGCGGTGCCCACGCTTATCGAATGGGACACATCGATACCGCCGCTCGACGTCCTGCTCGACGAAGCCGCAATGGCGGCACGCCTCTCGCAGGCTGCCCGTGCGTGAACTTGCCGCGCTCCAGGCGCGATTCGGCGCCGCGCTGGACGCGCCGCTTTCCGAAGCGGATGCGCTGGAAATATTTCTCGGTGCGCCGGACCAGGTCAAGAGCCGCTTCAGCATCTATCGCGGCAACACGATTGCGAATGCCGCGAAGGCGATCGGTGCGGCCTATCCCGTCGTCGAAAGAATCGTCGGCGTGGAATTCTTCGCCGGCCTGGCGAAAGCGTACCGATCGCGCGTCCCGGCGATCGACGGCGACCTGAATGAATACGGTGCATTCTTCGCCGCTTTTCTCGCCGACTTTCCGCCGGCGACGCATGTTCCTTATCTGGCGGATGTGGCACGGCTGGAATGGCTCGTCCATCGCGCGCGCTACGCCGCCGATCCCGCGCCGTTCGATCGAGCACGCCTTGCAGCAGTGTCGCCGGAGCATCAACTCCGGTTGCGTCCGCGCCTGCATCCGGCCTGCCATCTCCTGCATTCCGACCATCCGATTGCGCGCATCTGGGAAGTCCATCAGGACACGTTCAGAGGTGAATTCGAAGTCGATTTTTCGCGCGGGCCCGCTCATGCCCTTGTCTTCCGGCCGCGCTTCAGGGTCGAAGTCGCGCAGATAACCGATGCCGAAGCCGCATTCCTCGCGTCGTCGCTCGAAGGCGGGACGCTCGAAACGGCATTGGCGGCTGCACAGGCGCGCGATGCGTCGTTCGACCTCGGCCGTTTGCTGATCGAGTGGGTCGGGTCCTCGGTCATCGTCGATTTCAAACTCGACGGAGAATGACGCGTCCCTGCGATCCTGTGGAAGGGAATCAACCAAGGCTGAGGACTTAAGACCAACCGCTTGCTGCGGCTGAAATTATCCGGCCACCAACACCGTCACTTGAACGCGTCCTGCGGCTTGCCGGACAGCACGCGCGTGTGGATGTTCCAGGAAATCGTGATGCGTGAGCGCGTGCCCGCATAAGGCGTCACCAGGTGCACCCACTCGCTCGGAAACAACATCATCGTTGCCTCGTGCAGGGTCGGCACCAATAGCTGGGTCATGCGACCCGGTTCGACCTGGCAGCAGGCCTTGATGCGCGGATCGGCGAAGCAGAACTTTCCACCGGTGTTGTCGGACGGATCCTGGTCGCCGGGATCCAGGACATAAAGCACGCTCGCGACCGAACGATGATGGCTGTGCGGCATGCAGTAGTCGCCCTTTTCGTAAACGCTCGCCCAGCTGTCGTCGATTACCGCGTTCTCGTTCGGGTAGGCCTGCTTGAACAGCGCGAGTGCGCGTTCCTGGATCAGTTCCGCTTCGGGCCGCGCCCAGTTGCCGATGTGGCGTATCTTCGTGCCGCAACCGCCATGGAAATAGAAATCGCGGAATTTCGAATCCTGCAACAGCTCCATCGCCCGTCGCTTGAGGCCTGGATGGTAGTGAGCGGCATCTTCGAAATGCGTCGTGCGAATGGTGGGCTCGTCGAGCGCAAGCAGCACCTGCCTTTCGGGCCAGATGCGCAGCTTGCGAATGCCGATCTGGATGACATGCTTCGACATCGCGGGCAGTTAAGCCCGTCGCAATGACAACGTCAAGTTGCGGAGCAGCACGGCGCAAATAAGGCCGTAGTGAAAAGCCCGCGAAGGCGCTAGACTTGGCCCGCCTTTGCCGCCTGAATCGATGCCCCGCTACGCCACATTCAGGGAGTTTTATCCCTATTACCTGAGCGAGCACGTCAATCTCACGTGCCGGCGGCTGCACTTTGTCGGCACCTCGCTGGGCCTGCTGATGCTCATCGCAGCGGCGGTGACGTTGAACCCATGGTGGCTGCTGGCGGGGTTGCTGAGCGGCTATGTGTGTGCCTGGGCCGGACATTTCTTTTTCGAAAAGAACCGGCCTGCGACTTTCAAATATCCGCTTTGGAGCTTCGCCGGCGACTGGGTGATGTGGAAGGACATCCTGACGGGCAGAATGCGTTTCTAGCGCAACTGGATTCCGGCGCGCGCCGGCCGCATAATGGCCGGACATTCCTGAAACCCAACTGCGAGATGGTGATCGGACGCGAGTGCACCACGCAGGAGAAGGGTGACATCATCGCGTGGCTGATTTCGGTGAAGTGAATCCCCGGCAGGATATAGACGCGGCAATCGAAAAAGTCTCAAATCCTTCGCCGATGAATTAGTGAGGAGAACGCAATGATCCGGATATCGTCTTGCGTGGCTGTTTTGTCCCTTGGTTTTGCATTCTGTAATGAGGTGAGCGCGCAGCAGGATACGACTCCGGGACAGACCGGTCGGGTCGAACCCGAATATCTGACCTCGCCAGCAACGACCAAGCTCAACCGGCCTTTTTCCGAGGCCGTGCGCGTCGGCCCCACACTTTACTTGTCCGGTTTTACCGGACGGATTCCGGGTACCAATACGGTCGTTCCAGGAGGAATTCAGGCAGAAACGAGACAGGTCATGGAAAATATCGGCGGGGCTCTCGAGAGATACGGATCGGACTTCGGACACGTGGTCAAGTGCACCGTGATGCTTCTCGACATGAAGGAATGGGCGGCAATGAACGAAGTCTATCGAGCCTATTTTCCGCAGGACCGCATGCCGGCGCGAAGCGCGTTCGGCGCAAACGGACTGGCATTCGGTGCGAGGGTGGAAATCGAATGTCTGGCTACGATGAAATGAGCATGGCTGAAGGATTTTCCGGAACCGGCCTGCATGGTCGCGTTCCGGTTTCTGCCTGACGCATTCGCCCATCGCTGCCAGGTTACTTCGATATACTGATCAGTGTGTCTATGCCGGCTTCAGCCGGCTTTTTTTCTTCAAGGAATAGCCATGTCAGACCGCCTCGCCATCTATCCCAGCCTCAAAGACAAAGTCGCTTTCGTCAGCGGCGGCGGCTCCGGGATTGGTGCGTCCATCGTCGAAGGTCTGGTGCGCCAGGGAGCGAAGGTCGGCTTCGTCGATATCGACGAGGCGGCAAGCAATGCGCTCGTGCAGAAGCTCAAAGGCACGGGGACGGCCTCGCGTTTCGTGCGCTGCGATGTGCGCGACATCGGGCAATTGCGCGCGGCAATCAAGGCGGTGCAGTCCGGGTTCGGCGACATCGGCATACTGGTGAACAACGCCGCGCGCGACGATCGCCACTCGATCGAGAGCGTGACGGTCGAATTCTGGGACGAGCGCATTGCCGTGAATCTCCGCCACCAATTCTTTGCCTCGCAAGCCGTCGTCGACCAGATGAAACGCCTGGGCGGCGGATCGATCATCAACTTCGGTTCGATTTCCTGGATGACCGCGACGGGTGGCATGCCCGCCTATACGACCAGCAAGGCTGCCATCCACGGCCTGACGCGCGGACTCGCGCGACCTCGGGCCGTTTAACATCCGCGCGAATACCGTTTCCCCGGGCTGGGTCATGACCGAGCGCCAGAAGAAACTCTGGGTGACGCCGGAAGGCGAGAAGCAGATGGACGCCGTCCAGTGCCTGAAAGGCCGGCTGCAACCCGAAGACCTTGCCAACATGGTGCTGTTCCTCGCCTCGGACGACGCGAAGATGATCACCTCGCAGAACCTCGTCGTCGACGCCGGCTGGACGTAAGAAAAGGGGCGAGGGACGAGGGGCGAGGGGCGAGAGAAAAGATCTACCCCGTGTTAGGCATGGGGTCCGACTAAATGCCATTACCGTAATTGATGCCCTTGATCTTCCCTCGCCCCTCGTCCCTCGTCCCTCGTCCCTCGTGTCGGCGCTAGCTGGCGCCGAAATCCGGTTCGAAGCGGCAGCGGCCCGTGAGAGTCGCGCCGGGAGAGAGCACCATGCCGCCTATCTGGTCGGAACCGAGATATCCCAGGTTCAACCAGTCCACAGTGTTGCTGACCGGCTCGACGCACAGGAAATCGCGCGTAGGCGGGGTATAGACGACCAGGAAGGACAGTGGCGATTGGGCGGTCATGCGCAGCCGGTGGCCCGTCTCAGGCCAGCGCATCGTGGCCACGTGCTTCCAGCCGATGAAATTGTTGTCGAGCGTGATCGAAGCCATCTTCAGCCCGCGCGCAAGCGACTCGACGGTGTCGTTGCGGGTAAGCCGCACTGGCAGGTCGTGATCCGATTCCCACATCTGCGAAACCTCGGCTTGCAGAGTCATGCCGGGCGTGTAGGGGAAGTACGGATGCTGGCCGATGCCGAGCGGCATCGCAGCCGCGTCGGTATTGCTGACCACGAGCTCCACCTCGAGGCTGCGCGGCGTCAGCACGAAGTGCTGCTCGGCGCGGTAAGCGAATGGCCAGTCGCCGCGTTCGTGCTCCAGTACCAGGCTGGCGGAGGCCGCGTCGTGCGCGGTGACCTTCCACGGCAGCTGCCAGGCATTGCCGTGAATGGCGTGCGGCGAGTTGTCGAAATTGCGTGGCAGCGAGATCTGCCGGCCGGCGAAGACGAAACGGCCATCGCGCACCCGGCCGCTGAACGGTGCCAGCGGAAAGCTCGCCATCAGCCGCGGATTGCCTTCGGCAAGTGCTTCGGCGCTCGCGGGCCGCATCCATTCGATGGTCTGATGCTTCTCCTTGCTGTAGAAGCGTGCCATGGAGCCGCCGATGCCGGGCGCGATATCCAGGTGCAACGCTCCCGCGGAGATGCTGATGACCGGATGGGCCTTCATGCCGGCCTCATCGGCAGCCGATAGAAACGAATGGCGTTATCGTTCATGATCGCCATTTGATCCCCCGTGGAGTGCGGCGCGATGAATTGTTTCGCCGCCGCCAGCCAGCCGGGATAATCCGCGTTGAGCAACATGACCGGCCAGTCGCTGCCCCACACCAGGCGCTCCACGCCGAAACATTCGACCAGGTGTTCGGCGTAGCGAAGCAGGTCATCGGGTTTCCATCCGCGGCCCGCTTCGGTCACCAGGCCGGATAGCTTGCAGTAAGCCGGCGTTTCACGCGCGATGCGGCGCATGTCGTCGGCCCAGGGTTGCCACATTCCGCCGGCAATGTCCGGTTTGGCGCCATGATCGACGATTGCACGAAGGTCGGGATGGCGCGTGAGCAGCGTGAGCGCTGCCTTGAGGTGCGGCGGCCGCACCAGCAGATCGAACGACAGGTCCTGCTCGATCACGGCACGCAACGCGGGCGCGAGCTTCGGCTGCAGCACCCACTCGACGTCGGCAATATCCTGCAGCATCGGACGCACACCGCGCAGCAGCGGATCCCGGGCAAGATCGTGCAACACGTCGGGCGCGTTCGCCGCCTCCATGTCGATCCAGCCGACAACGGCCCTGATCAATCCGCCGCTGGCGCGCGCCTGGTCGAGCAGCCAGCGCGTCTCGGCCACCGTCGGAGCCGCCTGCACGACGACGCTTCCTGCAATGCCGTTTGCGGCCGCGAGCGGGCGATAGTCCCCGGTCAGGTAGTCCCGCTCGATCGGCGAGACGGCGGGATTGCTGCCGTCGCCGATCCAGCCGTAATCGGCGCGCGACAGTTTCCACAGATGATGATGCGCATCGATCATGGCTTCACATCGATCATGGTTTCTATTGAATCAAGGCGTCGGCGCCTGCGCATCCATCAAGCCCGCCGATTTCAGGTCACGCCAGAGTTGCGCGGGAACCGGCATGCGCAGCATGCGCAGGTTCTCGTTCAGTTCGGCTGCGCTGCTGGTGCCGGGAATGACGCTGGCCACGCAGGAATGGTGCAGCGGGAATTGCAATGCCGCGGCCTTCAGCGGCACGTCGTGCGACGCGCAGATTTTTTCGATCGCGGCGACCTTTGCCAGCACGTCCGCCGATGCGGGCGCGTAATTGAACCACGCGTCCTTGACGGCCCCGCTGGCGAGGATGCCGGAATTGTAAGGGCCGCCTAGCAGGATGCCGATGCCGCGCTTCTCGCACAGCGGCAAAAAGGATTTCAGCGCTTCCTGTTCGAGCAGCGTGTAGCGGCCCGCCAGGAGAAAGCAGTCGAAGTCGCCGGCCTCGGCGAAGGCCTGGCAGGCTTCCCATTCGTTCAACCCGCAGCCGATTGCCTTGACCACGCCCTGTTCCCGCAGCGACAGCACGGCCTTGTAAGCGCCTGCCATGGCTTCGCGAAACACGTCTGGATAGCGTTCGCCCTGGTTGCGGCGATCGACGTCGTGAATCAGCAGGATGTCGATGCGCTGCGTCCCGAGGCGGTTCAGGCTGTCCTCGAACGAACGCATGGCGCCGTCGTAGCTGTAGTCGTTGAAGCGCGAAAACGCGGTGATGTCGCGAAACAGTCCGGCGTCGGTCGGTTTGCCGAAGGCGGGACGCAGGCGCCAGCCCACCTTCGAGGAGACGACGACGCCTTGATCGGAGAACAAGCGCAAGCCGCAACCCAGCCGCAATTCGGAGAGGCCGTGTCCGTACAACGGCGCCGTGTCGTAGTAGCGCATTCCCGCGGCGTAGGCGGCGGACAGGGTATCGATCACGCTGCGCTCGGACATGGCGACATACATGTTGCCGAGCCCGGTGCCGCCGAATCCGAGTACCGAGAGTTTCAGTTTCGAGCGGCCGAGCGTTTTGCGATCCAGCTCCATGCGTGCCTCCGTGAGCCAATGCCGGCCGATGTTAGCACGCGGTGTTGCGCGTCCCCGTGCCGGTTTTTTTGCAGCGCAACCAGAAATACGCTTGCTCAGTGGCCGCCAACTGGGGGATGCTAGCCGGCCACTCGGAACAAAGGTCTGGAGGAGCCAGCGATGCTGAAGAACATCGATCCGCTGTTGTCGCCGGAATTGCTGTCCACGCTGCGTGCGATGGGGCATGGCGACGAACTGGCGATCGTCGATGCCAACTATCCCGCGCTGTCGAGCGGGCGGCCGGTGATTCGCGCCGACGGTTCGCAGGCGACTGCCGTTACAGCCGCCGTGCTCTCCGTCATGCCGCTCGACGAATTCGTGCCGTGCGCGGCTTTTCACATGCAGGTGGTGGATAGTCCGAACGGCCCGATGCCGATCTTTGACGAGTTCCGTGCGCTGCTGCGCAAATATGAATCAAAAATGACAAAGCTGGAAGGCATCGAGCGCTTTGCATTCTACGAGCGGGTAAAACACTGTTTCGCGGTGGTCGCCACGGGTGAACGCCGGCTCTACGGCAACCTGATCCTGAAAAAAGGCATCGTCCGGCCCGACTGAGAGGAGAATCGTGCGCCTGTTCGAGCTGCGTGGGATTTCCAAGAATTTCGGCGCCATCCAGGCGCTGACGGAAGTCGATCTGAAGATCGACGCCGGCGAGGTGCTCGGCCTGATGGGCGACAACGGCGCCGGCAAGTCCACGCTCATCAAGATCATGGCCGGCAACTTCCTGCCCTCGAGCGGGGAGATCTGGCTGAAGGGCGAGAAAGTCGAGTTC
Source organism: Burkholderiales bacterium (assembly GCA_036394495.1). Taxonomy (GTDB): domain Bacteria; phylum Pseudomonadota; class Gammaproteobacteria; order Burkholderiales; family JACQAP01; genus JACQAP01. Next base: position 24,340 of record DASWEZ010000271.1, on the reverse strand, counting down.
CACAACCCGGTCGACGCGCGCAGGAAAGGCGTCGAGGTCGTCTACCAGGACCTGGCACTTTGCGACAACCTCACCGCGGCGGAAAACGTCTTCCTCGGCCGCGAGGCCAAGTTCAAGTTCGGCCCGTTCAGTTTCATCCACTACGCCGCCATGTTCCGCGAAGCCGCGCGCCATTTCGCCGAACTGAAATCGGAGACGCGCCCGCGCGACCTGGTCAAACAGATGTCCGGCGGCCAGCGCCAGGCTGTGGCGATCGCGCGCACGCGGCTGTCGAATCCGGACATCGTCTTGATGGACGAGCCGACCGCGGCGATCAGCGTGCGCCAGGTCGCCGAGGTGCTGGACCTGATACGGCGGCTGCGCGACCAGAACGTCGCCGTCATCCTGATCAGCCATCGCATGCCGGACGTGTTCGCGGTGTGCGACCACGTTTCGGTGATGCGCCGCGGGAAAATCGTCGCCGACAAGCCGATCAAGCAGACTTCCCCGGAGGAAGTCACCGGCCTGATCACGGGCGCCATTGAAACCGCTTGACGACGAGAACACCGATGAGTGAGTCGCCGGAAGAAATCGCGCAAAGACGGCAGAAAAATCCGCTGAGGGCGATGCTCCGCAGCCAGCCGTTCTGGGTAACGGTCGCGCTCGCGCTGATGTGCGTGGTGATGTCGCAGGTCTCGAGTGTGTTTTTCACCGAAGACAACTTCTTCAACGTCACCCGCAACTTCGCCTTCATCGGCATCATCGCCATGGGCATGACCGCGGTCATCATCACCGGCGGGATCGATCTGTCCGTCGGATCGGTTGTCGGCATATCCGGCATCGTTACCGCGATGGTGCTGCACGCCGGGCATTCCTGGTGGATCGGAATCGCCGCCGGTCTCCTGGCCGCGCTGGTGTGCGGGCTGGTCAACGGTATTTTGATCGCTTACGTGCGCCTGTCGTCGTTCATCGTTACGCTGGGCATGTTCGGCATTGCCCGCAGCCTGGCCCAGGTATTGTCCGAGAACCACATGATTTACGAGTTCGGCCCGGACGAGAAGATTTTCTTCGAGATCGGCGGCGGCATGTTTCTTGGCCTGGCCAATCCATTCATCCTGCTGGTGCTGCTGACCGTTTTTTTCATCATCGTCTTCCGCTATACCACCTGGGGGCGCTGGGTCTATGCGATCGGCGGCAACGAAAACGCGGCGCGCCTGACCGGTGTTCCCGTCAACCGCATGAAGCTCTCGGTGTACGTGCTCTCCTCGCTGATGGCGGGGGTCTCGGCGGTGCTGTTGGTGGGCTGGCAGGGTGCCGCGATCAACGCCATGGGCACGGGTTACGAGTTGCGTGTGATCGCGTCGTCGGTGATCGGCGGCGCGGATCTGATGGGTGGGGCCGGCGGGGCATACGGATCGTTCATCGGCGCGGCCCTGATCGAAGTGATCCGGAACAGCTTGCTTCTGGCCGGAGTAGATGCAAACTGGGAAGGTACGTTCGTTGGTCTGTTCATCGTGTTTGCTGTGTTGTTGAGCAAGTTCCGAGGTATGCGCTCGGGGTGACAACCCGGGTCAATAACGACATGAGGAGGAACGTAATGAAAAGGACGTTGATAGCAGTAGCAGTGGTGGGATTGTTTGGTCTTCCAGGCCTCGCCGGCGCCGCCGACGGCAAGCTGGTGTTCGCCCTGGTACCCAAGAACATGAACAATCCGTTCTTCGACCAGGCACGGGACGGCTGCAAAAAAGCCGAGAAGGAAAGCGGCGGCAAGATCGAGTGCAGATACATCGGCCCGGGTGAACATGGCGGCGGCGACGAGCAGGTGAAGGTGGTGCAGGACCTGATCACCGCGAAAGTCAACGGCATTGCCGTGTCGCCGTCCAACGCGCCCGCCATGGCCAAGGTGCTGGAACGCGCCAAGGCTGCGGGGATTCCAGTAACGACCTGGGACTCCGACCTCCTGCCGAAGGACAAGGGGCTGCGTACCACCTATGTCGGCACCAAGAACTACGACATCGGAGTGAACCTGGCGAAGATCGTGATGAAGTTGAAGCCCAAGGGCGGCACCATCTGCATCCAGTCGGGAGGTGCGGCGGCGGCCAACCACAATGAGCGCATGCAGGGCATCCGCGATACGATCGCCGGCAAGAAATCCAAGGAGTCGCCGGGCGATCGCCTGACCGGACAGAACGGCTGGAAGGAAGTGGATGGCTGCCCGCTGTACACCAACGACGATTTCCCGTTGTCGGTGACCCAGATGGGCGAGATCCTGGCCAAGTTTCCGGACCTCACCGCCTTCGTACCGACCGGCGGCTTCCCGCAGTTCGTGCCCAATGCTTACAAGCAGGTGGTCGACAAGAACATGGAGCGCATCAAGAGCAAGAAGACCATTCTCGTGGTTGCGGATACGCTGCCGATGCAAATGGATCTGATGAAAGCCGGATACAGCCATGGACAGGTCGGCCAGCGGCCCTTCGACATGGGCTACAAGTCGATGTTCGTGCTCAAGGACCTGGTGGACAAAAAGAAGGTCGAGGATCCCATCTATACCGGTCTCGATGTCTGCGAGCCGGAAACCGCGGCAACCTGCATCGCCAAGTAGTCGCGCGTTTTCACACCGACGGCCACCGCAATCGCGGTGGCCGTTTTTTTCTGAATATTTTTCACCGCAAAGGACGCAAAGGGACGCGAAGGAAAGGCAACCGACGACAAGGATATCGGGTTAGGAGTGGCGGATTGTTTGCCGCCTTCCGCTGCCAATAATCATTCACTGCGATGGCTTATCAGCCAATGAATGCTTTTCACACGAGTACGCTATTTTCCCTTGCCTTTCCTTCGCGTCCTTTGCGGTGAACCCGATCTAGCCTTTCGCATTAGCGCTCCAGCGCGCGCTTGAGTTCGGAGAGGTGGCGGAAACCCATTTGTGCGTATTTGTAGCTCGGTGCAGTGGCCGGATCCTGTTCGGCTTCGACCACCAGCCAGCCTCGATAACCATGGGCGTGCAGGATCTGCAGCAGCGACCTGAAATCGATGCAACCGTCGCCGGGTACCGTGAATACGCCCTTCAAGACGGAATTCAGGAAGCTCCAGTCCTGCTCGCGCGCCTCGCTTGCCACCGCCGGCCGCACGTCCTTGCAGTGAACGTGACAGACGCGCGCGATGTGCCTTTTCAACGTGTCGACCGCGTCGCCGCCGGCGAACGTGATGTGGCCGCTGTCGAACAGCAGGCCGACATCGGGACCGGTCAGCGACATCAGGCGATCCACGTCTTCGACAGTCTCGACGTAGGCCCCCATGTGGTGGTGATAGGCAAGGCGAATGCCTTGCGACAGCGTGTACCGCGCGAAGGCATCGAGCTTCTTCGCGTATTCATGCCATTGGGCGTCGCCGGCGAACTGCGGACGACGGGATAGCGCAACCTCCTGTTTGCCCTGGATCGAATCGGCGACTTCGCCATAGACCATCACGTTCGCGCCGTTCTTCGCCAGCAATTGCAGATGCGGACCGACGGCCTTGATCTCCTGCTCGACGGAGCGGCGTGCCAGTTCGCCGGAATACCAGCCCGACACCAGTTCCACGCGGTATTGCGCCAGTACTTTGCGCAGGGCTTCCGGTTGCCTCGGAAACTTGTTGCCGAGTTCGAAGCCGCGATAGCCGATCTCGCTGCCCTCGGACAGGATGGTTTCCAGCGGCGTGTCGCCACCCAGTTCCGGCAGGTCGTCGTTGGCCCAGGAGATCGGGTTGATGCCGATTTTCACGTCGAAGGCTTTCATGCTCAGGCCTTCTGCTCCTGTTTGCCCTGTTCGTAGGCCTTGCGCGCCGCGGCGACTTCCTTGCGCTGCGAGACTTCCGGTACGGCCACTTCCCACCACCAGCCGCCTTCCTCGGTCGAGCGGTTCGGATCGGTCTCGATGCAGATGACCGATGTGCGCCCCGCAGTGCGTGCACGCCTCAGTGCGGATTCCAGGCCGGCAATGTCATCCGCTTTCTCCGCGACCGCGCCGAGCGACGCCGCATGTGCAACGAAGTCGATGCGCGGGGCGCCGTGCGCGCTCTGCACGCAGTTGTCGAACAGGTTGTTGAAAGGCGCGCCGCCGCAGGCCTGCTGAAGGCGGTGGATGCAAGCGTAGCCGCGATTGTCGAGCAGCACGATCACCAGCTTGAGGCCGAGCATCACGGAGGTGGCAATCTCGGAATTCATCATGAGATAACTGCCGTCGCCGACGATGACGATGACTTCGCGGTCAGGGCGGGCCATTTTCACGCCGAGCCCGCCGGCGATCTCGTAGCCCATGCACGAGTAGCCGTACTCGAGGTGATAGCCGCCGGGCACCGAGGTGCGCCAGAGCTTGTGCAGTTCGCCGGGCAATCCGCCCGCGGCGCAAACGACGATGTCGCCCGCCGCAGAATCCGCCGCGGAGCGCTGCACGGCGCCGATGACTTCGCCCTCGTAGGGCAGCTTCGCATTGCGGCGACCGGTGATTGCATCGACCTTCGCACGCCACTCCGTGGCAAGCTTCGTCGCGCTTGCGGTCCACGCGGCATCCGCTTTCCATCCGGACAGCGCGGCGTCGAGCGCCTGAAGTCCCGACCGGCCGTCGGCGTGCAAGGCCAGTCCCCGCAGCTTGATCGCATCCAGCCCGTTGACGTTGAGGTTGACCAGCTTCGCCTGGGTGAACAGCGAGTGCGACCCGGTGGTGAAGTCCTGCAGCCGCGTGCCGATTGCCAACACCAGATCGGCTTCGCGCGCGAGCGCGTTGGCGGCCGTGGAGCCGGTGACGCCGATCGATCCGAGCTGCAGCGGATGGTCCCACGGCAGCGCGCCCTTGCCGGCCTGGGTTTCCGCCACCGGCACGCCGTGCCCGTCGGCGAAACCGCGCAGCATGTCCGTTGCCTCCCCGTAGAGCACACCGCCGCCGGCGACGATCAGTGGACGTTTGGCGTTTCTCAGCGCGGCCGCGGCTTCGTGCAACGCTGCGGGAGCAGGCGGGACCGCGCGCATCGTGATCCTCTGTGGCGAGAAGAAATCCTCCGGCCAGTCGTAAGCCATGGTCTGCACGTCCTGTGGCATCGCCAGCGTGACCGGCCCGCACAGCGCGGGGTCGGTCAGCACATGGATGGCACGCGGCAACGCCGTCAGCAATTGCTGCGGATGGACGATGCGATCGAAGTAGCGCGACACCGGCCTGAGGCAATCGTTTGCCGACACGCCGCCGTCGTGGAAATCCTCCACCTGTTGCAGCACCGGATCCGGCGCGCGCGAGACGAAGATGTCGCCGGGCAGCAATAGCACCGGCAGGCGGTTCACATGCGCGACGGCCGCCGCGGTCACCATGTTGGTCGCGCCCGGCCCGATCGACGTGGTGCAGGCCATCATGCGACGGCGCATGTTCGCCTTTGCATAGGCGATCGCGGCCAGCGCCATGGCCTGCTCGTTGTGCGCGCGAAAAGTCGGCAACCGGTCGCGAACCCGGTACAGCGCCTCGCCGATGCCGGCCACGTTGCCGTGTCCGAAGATCGCGAACACGCCGCCGAACAGTGGCTGTTCGCCGTCCAGGTCGGTGCGCAATTCTGCGAGGTAGCGCACCAGCGCCTGCGCGGCGGTCAAGCGGATCGTTCTGCTCATGCCTTTCCTCCCGTTAGCCCGCTCGTCGCGCGGGCTTGACGCTGTCAGTCAAATGGCCTGTCGATTCTCTCCACGGTAACCAAAAATCTCACCACGCGCCGCGAGCGGCACAAGTGTTCCCTTGAGGCACGAAGGACACGAAGTAGCACGAAGGAAAGCGAGAAACAGATGGAAATTGACAATCGATAAATTGTCGACCGTTGCGGAATGCCGGTATTGACGGCAAACCATCTACTGACCCATTCCCTCTTTGCCTTTGTCTTTCTTCGTGACCCTTCGTGTCCTTCGTGCCTTCGTGGTGAGACTGAAGTTTTCCCGTGCACTCCTATTTTCCACCCTGATCAAAACTTCGTACAATCCTCTTTCACCCTTAATGACGAACCGATTGCATCGCATTGCAGCAATCGGCGCGGACAACGACAAGCTTCACCGGGGAGGAGACATGATCGAAGTGGCGATGTTCGGTGCCGGACGCATCGGCAAGATCCACGGCGCCAATCTGGCGGCGCAACCCGGGGTCAAGCTCCGGTACGTGGTCGATGTGAGCGCTGCGGCCGCGGGCGAACTGGCGCAACGTCATGGCGCGAAAGTCGCGGATGCCGAGGCTGCGTTGAAGGATCCGGCGGTCAAAGCGGTCGTGATCGCATCCAGTACCGACACGCATGCCGATCTGATCATGCGCGCCGCCGCCGCAGGCAAGGCGATCTTCTGCGAGAAGCCGGTCGACCTTGCACTTGATCGCGCACGGGCGTGCGTCGGCATCGTGGAAAAGGCCGGCGTGCTGTGCATGATCGGTTTCCAGCGCCGCTTCGATCCGACGTTCTCGGCCCTGAAGCAGCGCCTGGATGCCGGAGAAATCGGCAACCCGGAAATGCTGGTCATCACCAGCCGCGATCCCGGCCCGCCGCCGGTCAGTTACATCAAGGTCTCCGGCGGCATCTTCAAAGACATGTTGATCCACGACTTCGACGTGTTCCGCTGGATCCTCGCCGACGAAGCGCAGACCGTGTACGCAACCGGCAGTTGCCTGGTGCAGAAAGAGATCGGCGAAGCCGGCGACGTCGATTCCACGGCCGTCACCATTCGCACGAAAGCCGGACGCCTGTGCCAGATCAACACCACGCGCCGCGCCGCCTACGGCTACGACCAGCGCTTCGAAGTGCTCGGTGCGAAGGGGCAGTTGCAGGCGGGCAATCACAAGCCCACCGAAGTCGTCGCGCATACCGCAGTGAGCGTGAGCGAGGACAAGCCCGAGTATTTCTTCCTTGAGCGTTACCGTGCAGCCTACGCGCTGGAGATCGCGCATTTCTTCGATGCCCTGACGCACGGCAAGCCGGTACGCACCACGTTGCAGGACGGCGTGAAGGCGCTGGAACTTGCCGACGCGGCGACGCGTTCCTGGCAGGAAAGCCGCATCGTCACGCTGTGACTCTTGTGTAAGGCTCGAAAAGTGTGAACCACGGAGGACACGGAGGGAAGGCAACAGCAAGGAAAATGCTTGGATTGAAATGCTTCCGGGGCCGAGAATCTGTCACGCTGAAAGTTGGCTGCACAGGTCTGCGACCAATTACTTGCCTCCCATCCCGGATTTGTTTTTTCTCGACTTGTTTTTCCTCCGTGTCCTCCGTGTCCTCCGTGGTGAGTGTCTTCTGCTGTTGATAATTTAAGGAGATCGTAAAGATGAATGCTCCGCTTCGAATAGGTATTGCCGGCATCGGGCGCATGGGGCAACGCCATGCGTTGAATCTCGCGCACCGCACGCTCGGCGCCCAGCTCATGGCGGTCTGCAGCCCCGTCGCTAGCGAGCTCGAATGGGCGAAAGAAAAATTGAACGTCAAGTACCTGTACCGGGACTACAAGGACCTGCTTGCGCATCCGGGACTCGATGTGGTGTTCCTGGTGACGCCGACCACGCTGCATGCCGACCAGATCATCCAGGGCCTGCAAGCGGGCAAGCACGTGTTCTCGGAAAAGCCGCTCGCCCTCAATATTCCGGATTGCCTGAAGGTGGAGCAGGAGGCCGCGAAGTTTCCAAAGCAGAAAGTCATGATCGGCTTCGTGCGCCGCTTCGACCCGAGCTATCGCGATGCCTGGGACAAGGTCCAGGCCGGCCTGATCGGCCGGCCTTTCCTGGTGCGCTCGCAGACGGCCGACCAGAACGATCCGAGCGGATTCTTCGTGCGCTTCGCGCCCACCAGCGGCGGCGCCATGCTCGACATGAGCGTCCATGACATCGACGTCGCGCGCTGGTTCCTCGGCGCGGGCGGCGCCAAACGCGTCTACGCGGCCGGCACGATCGCCATCCACAAAGGCCTCGCCGAATGCGGCGACGTCGACAATGGCGTCGCGATATGCGAGTTCGGCGACGGGCAGATCGCGTGCTTCTATGCGTCGCGGACGATGGCGCACGGCCATGAAACCCTGTCCGAGATCATCGGCACGCAGGGGCGCCTAATGGTCGGGCAGAACCCGCGCATCGACCGGGTGGAGATTTCCGATGCGCACGGCGTGCGCAACGAATGCACACCGACGTTCTACGAGCGCTTCGCCGAAGCCTTCCAGCTCGAAGCCCAGGCGTTCGTCGATGCCGTGCTTGGCGACTTGCCGCTGCCCCTGACGCTGCGCGATGCGACCGAGGCCACCCGCATCGGTATCGCGCTCACGCAGTCGCTGCGCAGCGGACGGGCGGTGGACGTCGAGTAGATCATCTTGCCGGAAAACGGGTTCTCACCCCGTGTACCGGAATACTTCGCCACTGGCGGTCAGACTTCGCAGCGCGTGACGCGCCGGCAAGACCGATGGCTAGAGCAAACCGAGTTTTCTCAGCATCGAGACGCCGTCCCAAATCAGCTTCCAGCCTGTCGCGAACAGCAATATGTTGGCCCAACGATAGACCATAGCGTCGGTGATGCGCCCCTGCATCCACAGGCCGATGTACACGCCGACCGGCGCCAGCGGCAGCAATACTAGTGAAGCCAGCAAATTGCGCAGGTGGAGCTGGCCGAGAAAGTAGTAGGGCACCAGCTTGACGTAGTTCACCACCAGGAAAAACATCACGGTAGTCCCCACGAAAAGCTTTCTCTCCAGGCGTTGCGGCATCAGGTAGACCAGCAGCGGCGCACCGCCGTTGTGGCAGATGAAGCTGGTGAATCCTGACATGGCTGACCAGAATCCGCCCTTGACGACGGATGTGCCGGCCGCTTCCTGGCGACGCGCGAGCCCGCTCCAGTTGAGCAGCGGAAATCCCACGCCGATCGTTCCAACGAGCAGCAACAGCCAGCCCTTGTTCAGCAGTCCGAAGCACAGCGTGCCCAGCGTGATGCCGACCAGGGCGCCGGGAAGGATGATGCGCAGATTCGGCCAGTCAAACGACCCCGTAAAACGCCGCAGGCCGACAACATCCATTGTGCAAAGGATCGGCAGCATGATTCCCACGGCATCCGCGGGCGGAATGACGAGCGACATCAGCGGCACCGCCAGGCCGCCCATCGCACCGCCGAAACCCGATTTGGAAATGCCGGTGATCAGGATCGCGGGAATCGCGAGCAGATAGAAAAACGGATCGGTGATCATCTAAGTCTCGACAAGCGTTCACCGCAAAGGACGCAAAGGACGCAAGGGAAAAGCAGAAACAGAAAAGATTATTGTGTCGGCACGGTTCATTGACTGACGATCCGTCGGAGTGAAGCCTGCCGATACATGTCCATGAACAGTTGCGCTACTATTCACCACAGTATCCCTTCCTCGTTCTTGTTTTTCCTTCGCGTCCCTTGCGTCCTTTGCGGTGAATATTATGTTTGAAAGTTTCTTCAACAAATAAAAACCGGCATCTTGAGGGATGCCGGTCATCATACGGATTCCTGAAGTACTTAAGGTAACGCCGGAAGCTAGTTGTGGCCGGGGGTCGCGACGGGCTGGCTGTCGTTCTTCTTGGCAATGCTGCCATCGCCGGGCTTGCGGTCCTTTACGTCCTTCTTGATCTTGGCCTTGTCGGCACGATAGGCCTTCTTGGTACCGCTGCCGACCTGGTGGCCGACATCCACGGCAGCGTCTTTTACACCTTTACCCGCAGCTTTGACGTCTGACTTGAGTTCTTCCTTGGTGTATTTCTTATCCGCATCGGCTGCATTCACCGCGGTTGTCGCGAACGCAGCCAGGGCTGCGAGCGTACCGATGAGAGCGATTCTCGATTTCATGATTGATTCTCCTTTGTATGCCATGTTCATTCGGCGCCTTCCTTCACCTTGCGTTTTCGACCCGCGTTCTGCAACGGAGTTCCCGCGTCACGTTCCGCCATATGGCGGATCCACTGCATCCAGCTCCACAGGGCGAGCAAGGTCAACAGCACGGCGAACAGAACCACGACGTCAAGCGCGGCGTTCTGGCGCAGGGCGAGCGCATTCACCAGCGAGTCGAGCAGGAATCGCCAGCCGCCCTGTACACGGCCGAAGGCAATCCAGTCGAAGAGAGTTGCCAGCGCCGTGATCGACAGCGAAGCCAGCAAGCCACGCGGACGCGAAAGCGATTCCGGGACCAGCAGCGACAATCCGGCGAAAGCAAGGGCGGCACCGCCGCAGCCCAACGCCCACAGCGCAACGGGGAGGTCCTCCGATGGGAACGTCAGCCAGCCGAGCGCCAGCGCCAGCGGAGGAAGCCCCGCGACGACGAATGCGAAACCGATCGCATTGGTGATGCTCCTGGAAGTCGTCATGCCGGTTCCTCAGCCGAGTGTGACGTTCGCGCGAACGGTGCCGGCGCGCTCGTGGCGAGCCACGAGTTTGATCACCGCGCCTTTTGGCGCACGCACCACCCACTCGATTGTCAGGCGGTCATCGGTTTCGTCCGCGCTCGATCCGGCCCAGGTATTGGCCGCGGCCGGCTTGTAGGCACGGCCTTCGAGCTGGCCGAGTTCCTCGCGCGGCTTGCCGGTTTCAAGCACCGCCTTTTCCGGCAGTTCGATTTCGCACACCACGCCGCGCGCGAGTTTCCTGTTCCTGGCCATCTTGGTGACGTAGCTCGGCAACCAGCCGCTGTTCTGTACCGCGAGCTGCACGCGCCAGGTTTCTTTCCCGAGCGGGGTCGCCTTCACTTCGAGGATCTCCAGCTTCGGCGAGATCAGCGCATGCCAGGTCAGCCAGCGCGAGAACGGCGCGATTTCCTTTTCCAGCAGATGCGGCGGCGGGTTGCTCCAGGTGTAGAGGCTCTGCCAGCCGCCCAGTTCCACGCGCCCGAGTTGCGGATGATCGAACCCGTACCAGTCGACGAAGCCCTTGCCCTTGAGCACGGTGTCGTTCCACTTCATCAGCTTGAGATCGTCCTCGACCGGGTGCTCGCGGTACCAGTCGATGTATTTGTAATCCGTGATGCCGGCCTGCCGTTGCGGGCTCCAGATTTCAACCGTCCATGCGAATACCCCGAGGTGGTCGTACATCCAGGAATCGAAATCGCCGGTGATCACTTCCTTGGGGTGATAGCGGAACTCGTGATACGCGGATGCGACCGGGTAGCCGGTGATCTCGCTGCCTTTCTCGCCGATCTTCTGGAAAGTCCACAGGTCTTCCGGCGGCATCTGGTCGTCGGCGAGGTGCGAATAGGGGCGCAGCAGCACGCCGCTGTAGGTATGGAACGCGACCGCGCCGGTGATGTTCGGATGCCGGGCTATGAAACCGGTGACCGCGGCGATTTCCGGTTCCGAAGTCGGAAACGGACCGGCGCCCATCTGCTCGTGCTCGGCGCGCCAGAACGCGGGAAAGTTGCGGTTGAGGTCGAGGCGTTCCTTGCGCACCTGCAGTCTGACGTTGACGCCGTCGAAATCCTCGATGCGGCCTTCGGGCAGCAGCCGGTAGTAACGGCCTCCACCCTCGACCGGATCGCGCCGCACGAGAATCCGTGCGTCCTGTTCGCAGAGTTTCCAAGGTCCGTTCGCATCGGGCACGCGCATCGACAGGATCCGGCCGTCGCCGTCGATATCCTCGCGATTGAGGCCGCCCACCGGTTCTTCGTCGTAAGGATAGGGGCGCGTGCTGGAGCGGATCAGCCTAGGCACATCGGCCAGCGCCCATTCGGCGCCGTCGGGATTCACGCGCGGACAGACGTAGAACGCGCGGGTATCCAGACAGCGCGTGATGTCCGCATCCTTGCCGTAGCCGGTGATCAGGCGGTGCAGCAGGTGCAGGCAGGCCATCGAGCCGGCGAGTTCGGTGGCGTGGATGTTGCCATCCACCCAAAGTGCGGGCTTATCGGTGTCGAGTCCCGTCTTGTAGTTGGTCACGCGCACGACATAGATTTCGCGGCCTTCGTAGCTTTTCCCCACCGGCTCGAGCCGCACGAGGCCCGGATGCGTCCCCGCCCAATCGGTGAGAAAACGCACCAGATCGTCGTAGCGATAGTAGGTGTCGAAGCGGATCGCGGTCATGCATGCACCATCTAGAACAAGTGTTAGAACAAATTTGCCACAGAGGACACAGAGGGCACAGAGGAAACCAAGAAAACAGGAAGATAGGGATTCACATCGCCAATGCTACGGGATATATGCGTAGTGGCTCCTTATTTCAATCATCGGCTCTCCAGAACTGGTTTTCCTCTGTGACTTCTGTGGCTAAATTATTTTGATTTAGCTCAGGTTGCCGAGCACGGGGTGTGGTTTGTAGGGCTCGGCCAGGGACTTCAGCTCTTCCTCGGTCAGCTTGACCGACAACGCGGCGACGGCGTCTTCGAGATGCTGCATCCTGGTGGCGCCGACGATCGGCGCCGTTACACCTGGTTGCTGCAACAGCCACGCGATTGCGACCTGCGCATTCGGCACGCCGCGCTTCGTCGCGACTTCCGTCACGCGTTTGACGACCTCGAAATCCGAGTCCTCGTAATACATGTTGTGAGCGAAATCGTCGCTCTTCGCGCGTGTCGTCGCGCCCCAGCTTTTACTGGTGCGGTTGCCGGCCAGGAAGCCGCGTGCCAGCGGGCTCCAGGGAATCAGTCCGACGCCTTCCTCGCGGCACAGCGGATTCATCTCGCGCTCTTCTTCCCGGTAGACCAGGTTGTAATGGTTTTGCATCGTCACGAAGCGCGAGTAGCCGTTCGTATCCGAAACGTGCAGCATCTTCGCGAACTGGTACGCGTACATCGACGAGGCGCCGACGTAGAGCGCCTTGCCGGCCTTGACCACGTCGGTCAGCGCTTCCATCGTTTCCTCGATCGGGGTTCTGCGATCGAAGCGATGGATCTGGTAGAGGTCCACGTAATCGAGGCCGAGGCGCTGCAGGCTGCTGTCGATCGCGTGCATGATGTGCTTGCGCGACAAGCCCCTCTGGTTGGGATCCTTGCCCATCGGGCCGTGCACCTTGGTCGCCACGACGACCTGCTCACGCAGCACACCCAGTTCCTTCAACGCCCGTCCGGTGACCACTTCGCTTTCGCCGTCCGAATATACGTCGGCGGTATCGAAAAAATTGATGCCCAGTTCCAGCGCTCGCTTGAAGAATGGCTTTGACGCGTCGTAGTCGAGCACCCAGTCGCGCCATTTCGGGGAACCGTAGCTCATGCAGCCCAGGCAGATGCGCGAGACTTTCAGGCCGGTGCTGCCGAGATTGACATATTCCATCGTTGCGTCCTTTCGACCAGGTTCGTTACGGGGAGAGGGTGGTGTCGGGCAGCTTGAAGATTGCCAGGTAGAGGCTGCGCCTGCGCTCGAAGCGCACTCGTCAGGCAACACCTGTAGATCGACCGGCGCAATTGTATCGCGCAGGTTCCGCCATGGCGGTCACTCTATGATGGCGGCGGCGGGGGTCTTGCCGGGAGCGCCTTGCGGCCTCGGGATTTCGACAGTCGGGACGGTTTCGGGAAACACGACGCTCACGCGCGTACCGCCCCCATGGGCGCCCTCACCAATGGCGACGGTTGCGCCGTGGAGGTTGGCGATCTCGTAGACAATGGCGAGTCCCAGGCCGCAGCCTTCTCCCGGCGTGCCTTCGACGCGATGAAAGCGTTCCAGCACCCGTGCGCGTTCGGCGGGCACGATGCCCGGACCGTTATCTTCCACTTCCAGCAGGCAGCATTGCGCATGCCGTGCGACCCGCACCGTTATGCTTCCGCCCTCTGGCGTATAACGCAACGCGTTGTCGATCAGGTTGGCCAGCAGCTCGTGCAACAGATCGGCGTAGCCCCTGACGCGTATCGTTTCGTCCAGCGTCTCGAAACCGAGGTCGAGGTGGACATCCAATGCCTTGCCGACCCATTCCGCGGCGGTCTCGCTCGCGAGCAGGCTCAGGTTGAGCGGCACGGGCGGTGAAGGATGCTCGCGCGAATGATCCGCCTGTGCCAGTGCGAGCAACTGATTGACCAGGTGCACGCTTCGATCGACGGCGGCGCTTACCCGCCCCAGCGCGGCGCGCATCGCCCCCACGTTGTCTTCGCGTATCGCCAGTTCGGCCTGGGTCTTGAGGCCGGCAAGCGGTGTGCGGAGTTGATGTGCCGCATTGGCGATGAACCGGTTCTGTCCGGCGACCGCGCGATCGAGCCGCTCGAACAATTCGTTGAGCGCCTTGGCGAGCGGTGCGACTTCCGCCGGCACCCGGGATGCCTCGAGCGGCGAGAGATCCCGGTGCGAGCGTCGCAGAATGTCGTCGCGCAGGCGATCGAGCGGCCCGAGCCCGCGTCCGACCCCGTACCAGATCAGGATGCCGGCCATGGCGATCAGCAACAGTTGCGGAAGCAGCATGACGGCAAGAATCTCGCTCATGAGGGCTTCGCGCTTGACCAGCGTCTCGGCGACCTGCACGAGTGCACTGCCGCCGGTGCCACTCACGCGCAGCGCGGCGATGCGAACGGAAATGCCGTCTATCCGCCCATCGTAAAAGACCGGCATTACGCCAAGCGCCGGGGGATCAGGAATCCTGCCTTGCTCCGCAAATACGCTGCCGTCGCTGCCCGTGATCCGGTAGTAGATGCGATCCACGGCGTCGTATTCCAGGATGCGCAAAACCACGGCGGGCAGATCGGCACTCACTTTGTCCGATTGCACGTGCACTTGCCGCGCCAGTGAAACGGCGGAGTCGAGCAGCCATCTGTCGTAGACGCGATTGGCGAAATCCACCACGAAGTAATGCGCGAGCAATGCGCCCATAAGCCAGAGCGCAAGCAGCGGAAACATCAGCCACGCAAGCAGCCGCCGGCGGACCGAATTTTCATGCATGGGGGATTTTGTCGATCATGTATCCCAGGCCGCGAATGGTGCGGATGGCGACACTTGCGGGCTCGAGTTTTTTGCGCACGCGATGCACGAAGACCTCGACCGCGTTCTCCCCGGCGTGATCCTCGGCGCCATACAATTTCTCCAGCAGGCCCTCCTTGCTGACGACACGCCCTGCGCGCAGCATCAGCATCTCCAGCAGCGCGAATTCCCGCGCGGAGAGATCCACGCCTTCCCCGCCGATCTCGGCGCGGCGTCCGACGGTGTCGAGGCTCAGCGTGCCATGGCGCAGGACCGGCGTCGGAGCGGAACTGGCCCGCCGCAGCAGCGAACGTACCCGGGCCTCCAGTTCCGCGAGCTCGAACGGTTTTGCGAGATAGTCGTCCGCCCCCGTATCCAGTCCGCCGACCCGATCCGCCAGCGCGCCCCGCGCTGTGAGGATCATGACCGGCGCGCGTCCGCCTCCGTTGCGGTAGTTGCGCAGCACGTCAAGGCCGTTACGCTGCGGCAATTGCAGGTCGAGGATCACGAGATCATAGGGCGTTACCTCGAGCGTGGCTCCGGCAGTCAGGCCATCCGCCACTACGTCGACGGCATGGCCCGATTTTGCCAGGCTGCGTGAGACGCCGTCGGCGAGATGAAGATCGTCTTCGACTACGAGTATGCGCATGATTGTTCCATGTAAGATTGATGTAAGGTGATCCGGACACTTTGCCCCGGCTGAGCCGCCGCCATCGGCAAGTTGAACCCACGTTCAAGGCACAGGGGGTCCCGGTCATGGTCGCGGACTTTCCCAGGTTGCCTCCGGCGATAACGTCCTGGGCGTGATTCGGCTGACTCTATGCATCCGCACGGGCGCCGCTGGTTTCCCCGGGGCCGAAATCCGGCACTTTTGCCGGTGCGATCCGACTCAGACAGCGATGGCTTCTTCCTGCGGCATGGCTTCGAACAGAAGTTCGGGCCGGCCGGCGGCCAGCAGGTTTGCATCCGACAGCATGCGCCGCCACGTCCTTGCATTGGGCTGGCCGTGATACAGCCCGAGCATGTGGCGGACGACCGCGCGCAGGGGCGTGCCTTGGGCCACCTGGTCCGTTGCGTAGGCGTACATGCGGTCGATGATGGAAAGGCGCGGGCGCAGCGGTTCGCCGAACAGTCGTGCATCGGCCTGCGCGAGCAGGTAGGGATCGTGATAGGCCACACGTCCGAGCATGACGCCATCGACATGCGCCAAATGCGGCTCGATTGCCCCCAGCTTGTCCACGCCGCCATTGACGACAATACGCAACGCGGGGAAATCGCGCTTCAGGCGGTAGACATAGTCGTATTTCAGCGGCGGCACTTCGCGGTTGTCTTTCGGCGAGAGGCCCTTGAGCACCGCATTGCGGGCATGGACGAAGAAGGTTTCGCAGCCGGCAGCGGCAACCGCTGCGACGAAGGTCTGCACGAATTCGTAGGATTCGATCGAGTCGATGCCGAGGCGATGCTTGACGGTTACCGGGATCGATACCGCATCCCGCATCGCCTCTACGCAATCGGCAACCAGTTGCGGCTCCGCCATCAGGCAGGCGCCAAACGCGCCGTGCTGCACGCGCTCGGATGGACAGCCGCAGTTCAGGTTGATTTCGTCGTAACCGTACTGCTCGCCCAGGCGGGCGCAATGCGCGAGCGCCGCCGGATCCGAGCCGCCCAGTTGCAATGCGACCGGATGCTCGGCGGCATCGAAGCGCAGGTGCCGTTCGACGTCGCCATGGATCAGCGCCCCGGTCGTCACCATCTCGGTGTACACCACGGCATGATTGGAAACCTGCCGGAAGAAATAACGGCAATGCCGGTCCGACCAGTCCATCATCGGCGCCGTGCAGAGGCGGTGGTCAAGCGTCGTCATGCGAACATGGAAACGGGGGGGGTAGTTCAGCGCAGACGGTATTCGACCCTGATGCCGAACACGGACATGGTGGTGGCGGGCTGAACTAATGTCGTCGGTCCCATCCCGGCGGCGATTTCGTTGGCCTGAACCGGAGCCGACCTGCCGAAGCGAAAGCCGTCGTAGTAGCCCACGACCTGCAGGTTCTGCGTGAAACGATATCCCAGGCTGCCGAACGGGGAGATTTCCTTGCCGGGATGCAGGATCGGATTCGAATCGAAACCGATTTCGTCGAAATGCGCATTCTCGTAGGTCCATATCGGATACTTGAAGCCCAGCCCCACCGTCCACCTGCTCAGCTCATCCGTGCCGGACTCCACTCCCAGGCGCAGGTAGCCGATGGCGTAGTCCTCCTTCTGCACCGAGGAAAGGCTCCTGCGCCATACGTCGAGGCCGACGCCAAATACGCCGTCGAGATTGCCGCCGACCTTGCCGGGTTTGCGCCAGCGCGCCTGCACTTCGTTGCTGGCGCCGATGTAGTTCGTATTGCTCTGTACCGGCGTTGCGCCGAAAAGCGTGGCGCCCTCGTAGTCCACCGAGCCTCCCCACAGTTTTCCACGGTAGGCGAACAGCACGCCCGCATCGCGATCCTGCGTGTAGCCGAGCCCAAGTGAATACAGCGGACCGGTCTCCTTTACCTTCGGAACGCTGGTTTCATCCCAGTAGAGATAGTCGACGCCGCCGTTGAGCGTCAATTCCGCACAGGCGATGGAGGGCAGCAGGGCGGTCAACAGTGCCACGGCGCTCCCGCGCTTCCAGCCGACGCCGCCCGTCATTTGCAAGATCCGCTGCAGCGGATCACACGCTCGGCACAAGTAATCTTCGCGATCTGCTCACCCATTTCCGGCGCAGCGTCGCCTCCGTCATGTTCCACGCGGGCGCCGTTGCACTGGTATTGCGAAGTGACGTATATCGGATCGGAAACCCATTCGACGTTCAGGCAGCCCGGCGCTCCGACACCGAAACGCACTCCCATCCGGTAAGTGGCGCACAGCAGGCTGCGGTGCTTTACCCAGCCGTGGACGTGGAAATCGCCGTTGCCGTTCACCCAGGCGGTCGCCTCGCTCGGCCGAAACTCGAAATCGAGCCGGTTGATCCTGGGCTGCGCGTCCAGCGAGTAAGTCGGGCGCGCTTGCGCCGTTACGCCGCGCTCGTCGGATTCGAGCTGCTGTTCTGCCGCCCACGCGCTTCCTGCAAGCAGCGCACCCAGTGACAGGATGGCGACGATGCGGATCATCATGATTCTCCGGAATGTAATCGCAACATCATAGACCTATCCTGTCAGCCGCGTGCCGCCGGCCCCCATCTTGTCAGCGCGGCGCGAATCGCGACGGCGATGGCCAGCGACTTCAGGCTGCCGAACACTACGTCGGCCGGGAAATGGAAACCAAGGTAGGAACGCGACACGCAAACGCCGATCACATAGAGGACCAGCGCGATGCGCACACCGGGCCGCTTGGCCAACGGCCAGAGCACGGCGGCGAGCAGCGTTGCGAAAGACGCGTGACCGCTGGGAAAGCTGTGATGGAATTCGGGCGTACCCACGACAACAATGGTGCCCGGGGAAAATACCGCGGGTGGCCGCGGAAAATCGAAAGCGGACTTCAGGCCGATCACCAGCACGCCGTCGAGCAGATAGCCGATCGCAAACGTCGCAAGCGCCAGCATCCACGCACGGGCGCCCGGGCTCGCGACGTCGCGCGCGAATAGTCGCCAGGTTGCCAATGTCAGAACGGCGAGGTAAAGCGGGAAGCGGTCGTGATCCCCGGCCCAGGTCAGCGCCAGCATGATCCAGTCCGACCATGCCGTGTGATTTGTGTTGATCGCGTGAAACAGGGCGATATTCAAGCCGCCCCAGTCGTACAGCCAGTCCTTCATCGCCGGGTCCTACAGCGCCAGGGCAATTCCGAACAGGGTGACGCCGCCGGCTGCCGCAACGAGGGCCGTCACGAACAGCCAGCGTTTGCGGGTCAGCGCCGTTATCGAGCCCAGCGCGATGGCGATCTGGATCAGCGTCAGCGCCTGCTCCAGCTTGTGCAGGGGATGCAGCGCATGGTCGCTTTCCTCGTTCATCTTGTGCGATTCCTTGTCCAGATCCTCGGCCTTGACGCGGATTTCCTTCTTCTCGGTGTCGTAGCGCCCGATCTCCTTCTTGTAGTACTCGACCTGTACCGGATCCTTCGTGAGCCGCGCGGCCAGTTCGGCAAGGTGGCCCTTGGTGCTTTTCGACTGATAGAAATTCCATTGGTCCGACGCCTCGGCTTTTTTCAGCACGGCTTCGTTTTTCAGCAGCATCGCCTCGTTTTGCGTCGCCGCGCCCATGTAGGCGACCACCGCGCCGATGGTGGACAGGATGGCGGTGAAGATCGCCACCTGTTGCGCGAGCCCCGGCCCTTGGCTGGCCTGGTGTTCGACGGCGTGATCGTGTGCACCGTGTACATGCATATGCTGTTCGGACATGCTTCCTCCTGGTATTCCGTATTTGCCGCGCCGCCGGCGGTCCGCATCGGAGCGTCACTATAGATAAAAAAAGGCGCACGCGAGCGTGCGCCTTTTCGTTGATCAGGCCTCGCGGCCGGATCAGCCGCCGAAGACTTTCTGCTTTTGCTCGCCAAGGCCGTCGATGCCGATCCGCATCTCGTCGCCGGCCTTGAGGAACTGCGGTGCCGGCTTGATGCCCATGCCGACGCCGGGCGGCGTGCCGGTGCTTACGACGTCGCCGGGGGTCAGGGTGCACATGTAAGACAGATACGACACCAGCTTCTTCACGCCGAAGATCATCGTGCTGGTATTGCCGGTTTGCTTGCGCTGGCCGTTGACATCGAGCCACATCGCCAGGTTCTGCGGATCCTTGATTTCGTCCGCGGTCACGAACCAGGGCCCGAGCGGCGCAAAGGTGTCGAAGCTCTTGCCCTTCGACCATTGGCTGCCGTGCTCAAGCTGCCATTCGCGCTCGGAGACGTCGTTACAGATCAGGTAACCGGCAACGTAACTCAGCGAATCGGCTTCCGAAACGCTCTGCGCCTTTTTGCCTATCACGAATGCGAGTTCGACTTCCCAGTCGCCTTTCTTGGAGCCCTTGGGCAGCTTCACGTCGTCGTTCGGGCCCGTGATCGCCGTGATCGCTTTCATGAATACCACCGGCTCCGGCGGGATCGGCAGACCGGACTCCTTGGCGTGATCGGCATAGTTGAGGCCGATGCAGATCAGCTTCGGCACGTTCGCGATCGGCGACCCGAGTCTCGGGTTCCCGCTGACCTTGGGCAGGCTGTCCACTTTCACGCCCTTGAGTTTGGCTATGCCTTCCGGCGAGACCGTCGCCGCGTCGATATCCTTGACCACGCCAGACAGGTCGCGGATCGCGCCCTGCGCGTCCAGGATGCCCGGCTTCTCTTTTCCTGCTTCTCCGTAACGTACGAGTTTCATTTTTTATACTCCCACATGAAATACATTCAAGGTTGACTTACCACAGAGACACAGAGACACAGAGGCACGCAGAAAATCGCGTCTTGATAAGGACAGGCAGAAATATGCGTCATTGCTGCCGTCGCCATCGATTGTTGTTCTCGGTGTCTCTGTGCCTCTGTGGTGATGGTTCTAAATGGTTATCCCGCCGTCCATGATGACGGCCTGGCCGGTCATGAATATCGATTCGTCGGAGGCGAGGAATACCGACAACTCGGCCAGTTCCTCAGCTTTCGCCAGCCGCCCCATCGGCTGGCGGGCGATGAAATCCTTGCGCGCCTGGACCGGGTCGTCGAATGCGTTGATGCGCTCGCCCAGCGAAGGCGTGTCCACCGTGCCCGGGCACAAGGCGTTGCAGCGAATGCCCTGCTTGACGTAGTCGATGGCGATGGATTTCGTCAGCCCGATGACCGCGGCTTTCGACGCGCCATAGACGAAGCGGTTGGCGATGCCCTTGATGGATCCCGCCACCGAGGCGACGTTGATGATCGAACCGCCGCCCGCTTCCAGCATCTTCGGCAGGAAGCTGCGGATCACGACGTAATGGCTGCGCACGTTGAGGTTGAAGGAAAAATCCCAGTCCTTGTCGGCGCACTGCAGGATGGTGCCGTGATGCACGAAACCGGCGCAGTTGAAAATGACGTTCGGCGCGCCGACTTCGGCTGCGAGTTTCGCAACGTCGGCATCCTTGAGCACGTCGAGTTTGCGTACTTCGATGCCCGGCGTGCCTTTCAGTTCGGCGAGTTTTGCCTCGTTCAGGTCGGTCGCCCACACCCTGGCGCCCTCGCGCGCGAAAGCCAGCGCGGTTGCGCGGCCGATACCCTGTGCTGCGGCAGTCACGAATGCAACCTTACCGCTCAATCTTCCAGCCACGCTCTCCCCCCTTTGATATTTCTGATTGATACCGCGAAGGGACGTAAGTATGCCACAGGCGCGCGCCGGTTCTTGGTCCGCTCCCCTGAAGGGAACCGGCCTTGCTGCTGCGTTGCGGTTTACTTTAGACTGGGCCGCACCACGATCAGAGCCCGCGGGATTGACGACGGCGCTTGCGAACTTCCCTCATGCTCATGGTGTCCCTCGTAATACGCGACTGGCGGATTCGCAATAACCCGGTCCGCAATTCCCCAGGTAGGTGCAAATGGCATCCGTCGAACTCAGGCAGGTCCGCAAATCCTTCGGCACCACCCAGGTTGTGCACGGCGTCGATGTTTTCATTTCCGATGGCGAGTTCGTGGTACTGGTCGGTCCGTCGGGCTGCGGAAAATCGACCCTTCTGCGCATGATTGCCGGCCTCGAAGAAATCAGCGCCGGGGAGATTCTCATCGGCGATCGGGTGGTCAACAACATTCCGCCCAAGCAGCGCGACATTGCAATGGTGTTCCAGAACTACGCGCTGTATCCGCATATGAAGGTCATCGACAACATGGCCTTCTCGATGAAGCTGGCGGGGCGAAGCCGGGAGGAGATTCGCGAGCGGGTGGACAAGGCGGCGAAGATCCTCGGACTTACCGATTACCTCGAGCGCTATCCGCGGCAGCTTTCCGGCGGCCAGCGCCAGCGCGTGGCGATGGGACGCGCCATCGTGCGCGATCCTCAGGTGTTCCTGTTCGACGAGCCGCTGTCCAACCTCGACGCCAAGCTGCGCGTGCAAATGCGCACCGAAATCAAGGAACTGCACCTGCGGTTGAAGACCACGTCGATCTACGTGACGCACGACCAGATCGAAGCCATGACCATGGCCGACAAGATCGTCGTGATGAACGGCGGCAAGGTCGAACAGATCGGCACCCCGCTCGAACTCTACGACCAACCCGCCAATTTGTTCGTGGCCGGCTTCATCGGCTCGCCGGCGATGAATTTCCTGTCCGGCAAACTCGTCACCGAGTGGGGAGGGCGTGGTGTGAAGATTGCGGAGGGTTGCGTGCTGCCGGCGCCCGTGAACCCGGAACCGGATGGGCGCGAAGTCGTCATCGGCGTGCGCCCGGAGCACTTTGACATCGGGGAACCCTGTGTGAAGGCGCAGGTTGTAGTGGTCGAGCCGACGGGCGCGGACACGCAGGTGTATTGCCGGATCGCGGGTCAGGACGTCACCGCGGTATCGCGCGCGCGGCACACGTTCCGGCCGGGCGATACCATCGATCTCAAGCCATCGGAGGGAAAGAGTTACCTGTTCGATCCGGCGTCCGGCGCCCGGATCGCCTGAAGCGTCGGCATCCACGGGGAGGCAACGTGACTCGAATCACACGGCGTCATTTTCTGCGGGCATCCGCCGCTGCGGGTGCCGCACTCGGCGCGCCGATGCTGGCGCGCGAATCGCAAGCCCAGGAATTGTCCTTCAAGCCCGAAGCAGGCGCCAGGCTGCGCGTGCTGCGCTGGAAGCGCTTTGTCCAGGGCGACGAAGACCAGTGGCTGTCGAACACGAAAAAATTCACCGAGAGGACCGGCATCGAAGTCACGGTCGATGCCGAGAACTGGGAAGACGTACGTCCCAAAGCCGCGGTGGCCGCGAACATCGGCAACGGCCCGGACATCATCCTTTCGACCAACGACGATTCGCACCAGTATCCGGACAAGCTGCTCGACGTCGGCGACTTGTGCGAATACCTCGGCAATAAATACGGGCCGTGGTATCCGAGCGCGCTGGCCTATGGAAAGAGCAGCGGACGCTGGATCGCGGTGCCGCTCGGCTGCGGCGGCAATTGCCTGAACTATCGCGAGAGCCACGTGAAGGCGGCCGGGTTCGAGGAGCTTCCAAAAGATACCGATGGATTCCTGAAACTCTGTCAGGCTCTGAAAAAAAATGGGACACCGGCGGGGTTCGCGCTGGGCAACGCCACCGGAGACGCGAACGGCTGGTGTCACTGGCTGCTCTGGGCGTTCGGCGGCCGGGTGGTGGACGAGCAGAACAAGGTCGCGATCAACAGCAAGGAAACCGCAAGGGCGCTGGAGTATGCGAAGACGCTGTATCCGACTTTCATCCCGGGCACGCTGTCCTGGCTCGACCCGAACAACAACAAGGCTTTCCTGTCCGGTGAGATCAGCCTGACGGCCAATGGCATTTCCATCTATGTTGCCGCCAAGAATTCGCCGGATGCGAAAATGCAGCTGATAGCGAAGGACATGAACCACGCGGCGTTTCCGGTCGGCCCTGTCGGCCATCAGACGATGAGCGCGCTGTTCTTCACCTGCGGGATATTCAAGTACACGAAGTATCCGAATGCGGCCAAGGAATACCTGCGCTTCATGATGGAGAAAGAGCAGTACGAGGCCTGGCAAAAGGCGTCGGCCAGCTTCGTCGTGCAGCCATTGACCTTCTACGAGCGCAACCCGGTGTGGACCGAGGATCCGAAAAACACGCCGTTCAAGTACACCTGCAAGAACATGTTGCCGAATGGCTACGCCGGGACCATGGGGACGGCTTCCGCCGGTTGCATGGCCGATTTCGTCGTCGTCAACATGGTCGCGGAAGCTGCATCCGGAAACGTTTCCGTCAAGGAAGCCATCGAAAGGGCGGAAAAGCGGGCCAAAAGGTATTACCGCTAGCGGAAGGAACGGCGTGAACAGTGAACAGTTAACGGTAAACGGTAGGCTCGATCCTGAGGCTTGGCTCCGCAGGGCAGACTGTTCACCGTTCGCTGATCACCGTTCACCGGGACGCGTGTGAGCACAGCGTCCCGATTTTTCGACAACCGCAATGTCCTCGGGCTGCTGTTCATGCTGCCCGCGGGCGCGTTGCTGATTTTCTTTCTGACCTACCCGCTGGCCCTGGGCGTCTGGCTCGGTTTCACCGACGCCAAGATCGGCCGCGTCGGCGAATGGATCGGCATCGAGAATTACGAGTTCCTGGTGACCGACAGCGTATTCCGCCTGTCGGTGTTCAACACGTTTCTCTATACAGTGGTGGCGAGCGCGGTCAAGTTCGTGCTCGGCCTGTGGCTCGCGCTGCTGCTCAACGAACACATCCCGTTCAAGTCCTTCGTGCGCGCCATCGTGCTGCTGCCGTTCATCGTACCCACGGTGCTGTCGGCCATTGCGTTCTGGTGGATCTACGACGCGCAGTTCTCGATCGTGAGCTGGACGCTGGTGAAGATGGGCGTCATGGATCACTACATCAACTTTCTGGGGGATCCGAATCTTGCACGGATGTCCACCATCATCG
>DASWEZ010000270.1:0-3991 GCA_036394495.1 Burkholderiales bacterium | reverse complement strand
CGCGAGCCCAGGCTCCATCACCAGCCCGCGCTGCGATTCCAGCGCAATCGCGATACCCAATCCCTGAAAGGTCGCCAGGAACAATGTGCCGTAGCGCGTGTACTGGGTGATCTTCCTGCGGCCGGCTTCACCTTCCTTTTTCAGTGCCTCGAGCTTCGGCGAGACCACCGTCATCAACTGCATGATGATCGACGCCGAAATGTACGGCATGATCCCCAGCGCGAAAATGGTAAATCTCGACAACGCACCACCCGAGAACATGTTGAACATGTCCAGGATGCCGCCCTTTTGCGCCTTGAACAGCTCGGCCAGCTGCACCGGATCGATCCCGGGCACCGGAACGTGCGCGCCTATGCGGTACACGATCAGCGCGCCCAGCAGGAACAGCAACCGGCGCTTGAGGTCGCCGAATTTGCCCATTCCGATCAGAGATTTTTCCGCCAAGCTCTAGCCTTCGACGCTACCGCCGGCCTTTTCAATGGCCGCGCGCGCACCCTTCGTAACCAGCAATCCGCGCAGATTCACTTTGCGCTTGATTTCCCCGTTCAGTATCACCTTGGCCGACAGCGCCGCATTCGGCACCACGCCGGCCTGCTTCAACACCAGGATATCGATGTCAGCCATCGGCAGTTTATCGAGCGAAGACAATCTCACCTCGACCGTATCGCCTTTGGTCAAAGAGACGAAGCCGCGCTTCGGCAGACGCCGGTGCAGCGGCATCTGGCCGCCTTCGAAGCCCACTTTGTGGAAACCGCCCGAACGCGCCTTCTGACCCTTGTGGCCACGACCCGCGGTCTTGCCCATTCCACTGCCAATGCCGCGGCCAACGCGCTTTTTCGCGTGCTTGGCGCCGGCTGCCGGTTTGATCTGGTTTAAACGCATTTATGCCTCGAACTTCACCAGGTAATTCACCTTGTTGATCATGCCGCGCACCGCCGGGGTATCTTCCAGCTCGACCGTATGGTTGATGCGCCGCAAGCCGAGGCCACGCACTGTCGCGCGATGGCTTCCACGGGTGCCGATCACGCCACGCACCAGCGTGACCCTGAGCTTCTTGCCCGATTTTTTTGCCGCCTCTTTTTTCTTGGCCATGATTTCTCGAGTGCCCGGTTAACCCAGGATCTCTTCGATTGTCTTGCCGCGCTTTGCCGCGATCTCGGCCGGGGTGCTCATGCCCTGCAGGCCGTTGATCGTGGCGCGCACCACGTTATAGGGATTCGTCGAACCAAGGCACTTGGCCAGCACGTTGGTTACGCCCATGACCTCGAAAATCGCCCGCATCGGTCCGCCGGCGATGATGCCGGTACCTTCCGATGCCGGCTGCATGAAGACCTTTGCCGCGCCGTGTTCGCCGACGACCGCGTGCTGCAGCGTGCCGTTTTTGAGACTGATCTTGACCATCTTGCGGCGCGCTTCATCCATGGCTTTTTGCACTGCTACCGGCACTTCCCTGGCCTTGCCCTTGCCCATGCCGATACCGCCGTCGCCGTCGCCGACCACTGTCAGCGCCGCGAAGCCGAGGATGCGGCCGCCCTTCACCACCTTGGTGACGCGGTTGACCGACACCATCTTTTCGCGCATGCCGTCGCTGCGCTCATCGTTCTGTTGTTGCATTCTGGCCATGGTTTTATTTCCTCAGAACTTCAGTCCGGCTTCGCGCGCCGCTTCAGCAAGCGCCTTAACACGGCCGTGATACTTGAATCCGGCGCGATCGAATGCGACCTGCTCCACCCCCTGCGCCTTGGCCTTTTCGGCAATGCGCTTGCCGACGATGGCTGCGGCCTTGACGTTGCTGCCGTTGCCGACCTCTTTGCGCACGTCGGGCTCGAGCGTCGAGGCCGATGCGAGCACCTTCGAAGTCGGATCGATCACCTGGGCATATATATGGTCATTGGAGCGATAAACCGCAAGCCTCACCGCCTTCAATTCCGCGATCTTGGCGCGGGTCTGGCGGGCGCGGCGCATGCGCGATTGTTTCTTGTCAATCATGGTCGTCGGCTCCGTTACTTCTTCTTGGTTTCTTTCAGCACTACACGTTCGTCGGAATAACGTACGCCCTTGCCCTTGTAAGGCTCCGGCGGGCGATAACCACGCACTTCCGCCGCGACCTGGCCGACCACCTGCTTGTCGATGCCCTTGATCAGAATTTCGGTCTGCGCCGGCGTCTCCACCTTGATGCCCTTGGGCATCTGGTGCACCACCGGATGCGAAAAGCCCAGCGTCAGGTTGAGCTTGTCGCCCTGCGCCTGGGCGCGATAGCCAACGCCAACCAACTGCAGTTTCTTCTCGTATCCTTTGGTCACGCCTTGCACCATGTTCGCAACCAATGCCCTAAGCGTGCCGGACATCGCGTTCGTCTGGATCGTTTCATCCAGCGCCTTGAAGACGATTTCGTCTCCATCCCGCGTCACCTCCACAGTCGTGGACAGGCGTTGCGACAGCGTGCCGAGCGGCCCCTTGACCGAGATCTGACCGGACGCGACCGTCACGTCCACGCCCTTCGGAACGGGAACCGGAAGATTGCCAATGCGAGACATCTTGTTTTGCTCCTAAGCCGCGTTACGCAACGATGCACAACACTTCGCCGCCGACGCCGGTCTGGCGCGCCTTGCGGTCGGTCATGACGCCCCTGGAAGTGGATACGATCGCCACACCCAGACCGTTCATGACTTCCGGGATATCGTTAGCCGGCTTGTAAATGCGCAGGCCCGGGCGGCTTACCCGCTCGATGCGCTCGATCACGGGACGACCGGCGTAATATTTCAATCCGATCTCGAGAATCTGTTTGCCGCTGTCATCGCGAACCGCAAAGTCCTCGATGTAGCCTTCGTCCTTGAGGACCTTGGCGATCGAAACCTTGAGCTTGCTCGTGGGCATGACAACCGACGTCTTCTCCGCAGTTTGTGCGTTGCGGATGCGCGTCAGCATGTCGGCAATGGGGTCACTCATGCTCATTCAGAGTCTCCTGCTACCAGCTTGCTTTGGTCACGCCGGGGATTTCGCCACGCATGGCGATTTCGCGCAGCTTGTTGCGGCCGAGGCCGAACTTACTGAACACCCCGCGAGGACGACCGGTCAGCGCGCAACGATTGCGCAACCGGACCGGGCTGGAATCGCGCGGCAGCCTGCCCAGTTTGTCACGCGCCTCCGTGCGGTCTTCGTCGGATGCCTTGCTGTTGTCGATGATCGCGAACAGTTCGGCTCGTTTGGCCGCGAATTTCTTCACGGTTACTCGGCGCTTTTTGTCTCGATTGATCAGAGCGGTCTTTGCCATGACGACCTCAGTTCTTGAAAGGGAACTTGAAGGCGGCGAGAAGCGCACGCGCCTCTGCATCGGTCTTCGCTGTCGTTGTAATAGTGATGTTCAAACCCCGGAGCACGTCGATCTTGTCGTACTCGATCTCCGGAAATATGATCTGTTCCTTCACACCCAGGTTGAAATTTCCGCGTCCGTCGAAGGAACGCGCGGAGATACCCCGGAAGTCGCGGATGCGCGGAATCGCAATGGAAACCAGGCGGTCCAGGAATTCATACATGCGTCCGCGGCGCAGGGTCACCATGCAACCGATCGGGTAGTCCTTGCGGATCTTGAAACCGGCGATCGACTTTTTCGCCTTGGTGACCACCGGCTTCTGGCCGGCGATCTTGATCATGTCGCCAACGGCGTTCTCGAGAATCTTCTTGTCGTTGACCGCTTCGCCCACGCCCATGTTCAGGACGATCTTGTCGATGTGCGGGACCTGCATGGAAGTCTTGTAACCGAATTGCTTCATCAATGCCGGCACCACCTCGTCGCGGTAGTGCTTTTGCAGACGCGCCGCTTGCGCGGGTGAGGCTTTCTCGGTAACTGCTACTGCTGCCTTTGCCTTCGCCATATCTTCCTCTTACGCGTCCAGCATCTCGCCGTTCGACTTGTAGGTCCGCACGCGGCGGCCGTCGTCCAGGATCTTGACGCCGACCCGGTCCGCCTTCTGGGTGGTCGGATTGAACA
>DASWEZ010000269.1:0-3925 GCA_036394495.1 Burkholderiales bacterium | reverse complement strand
CGGGGCAAACGGGGCCGCCTTTTTTACCGGCATGATCGACTATCTGAACCTTGTCAATGAGCGCGATGGCGGCATCAACGGCGTCAAGCTGACCTGGGAAGAGTGCGAAACCGAGTACAACAACGCCAAGGGCGTCGAGTGCTACGAGCGCCTGAAAACCCGCAGCGAGAACGGTCCCACAGCCATCCATCCGATGTCCACCGGCATCACCTACGGCCTGATCGACAAGGCGCCGGTCGACAAGATCCCGCTGATCACGCTCGGCTATGGCCGCACCGACGCAACCGACGGCCGCGTTTTCCCGTGGGTGTTTCCGATCCTCTCCAACTATTGGGACGCCGCCACCGGAATCATCAAGTTCATCGGCGACAAGGAAGGCGGCAGCGACAAGCTCAAGGGCAAGAAAATCGTGCTGCTGTACCACGATTCGGCCTACGGCAAAGAGCCGCATCCGGTGCTGGAAGCGGAAGCCGCCAAACTCGGCTTCGAATTGAAGCTGATCCCGGTTCCGCATCCGGGCAACGAACAGCAATCGCAATGGTTGCAGATCCGCCAGTACAAGCCCGACTGGGTGATCCTGTGGGGCTGGGGCGTCATGAGCGCAACCGCGTTGTCGACCGCACAGAAGGTCGGCTTCCCGCGCGAGAAGATGGTCGGCAACTGGTGGGCCGGTTCGGAGATCGACACCGAAGCCGCCGGTCCGGCATCGGAAGGCTATTACGCCGCCAGCCTGAATCTCGCAGGCAAGGATTTCGGCGTGGTGAAGGATGTGGAGAAATTCGTCTACGCGAAAGGCAAGGGTGGCGATCCCAAACTGGTCGGCACGGTGCTATGGAATCGCGGCCTTGCGGCGGCCATGTATACGGTCGAGGCCGTGCGGACAGCACAGGGCAAGTTCGGCAAGAAACCGATGACCGGTGAGCAAACGCGCTGGGGAATCGAAAACCTGAACGTCGACCAGAAAAAACTCGACCAGCTCGGCTTCGGCAGCATGGTTCCCCCGCTGAAATTGTCTTGCCTGGACCACGGCGGCAGCGGCCTGGTGCGCTTCCAGAAATGGGAAGGCGGCAAGTGGAAACCTGCGTCCGACTGGATGAGCGGCGACAAGGACATGGTGCGCAAGATGGTGGAAGAATCCGCCGCGAAGTACGCCACCGAGAAGGGCATCACGGCGGGCTGCCTGAAGGGGTAGGCTTCGCCAGGAATGAGGGACGAGGGGCGAGGGTTGAGGGGAAAGGCGCGAAGCACAAACCCTCGTTCCTCACCCCTCGTCCTCTCTAAATGACTGCTACGACTGGCGATACAACACCTGTTATGTCTGCGATATCCCCACCCCTGCTGGCCATCAACAACGTCGAGGTTATCTACGACCACGTGATCCTGGTGTTGAAGGGCGTATCGCTCGAAGTCAGGGACGGTACGATCGTGGCATTGCTGGGCGCGAACGGCGCCGGCAAGACGACCACGCTGAAAGCGATTTCGAATCTGCTATCTTCCGAGCGCGGCGACGTGACCAAGGGCTCGATCGAATTCCGTGGACAGCGCATCGACAAGCTCACGCCCTGGGAACTGGTGAAGCTCGGCGTGGTGCAGGTCATGGAAGGCCGGCACTGCTTCCAGCATCTGACGGTGGAAGAAAACCTGCTGACAGGCGCCTTTACGCGCAGCGGCAACCGCGCCGCGATCCGTCACGACCTGGAAATGGTTTACCAGTATTTTCCGCGCCTGAAGGAGCGCCGCAAAAGTCAGGCCGGCTATACCTCGGGCGGCGAACAGCAGATGACCGCCCTCGGGCGCGCGCTGATGGCCAGGCCGAGAATGATCCTGCTCGACGAACCCTCGATGGGCCTGGCGCCACAGATCGTCGAAGAGATATTCGAGATCGTGCGCGGGCTCAATGAAAAGGAAAAAGTCAGCTTCCTGCTGGCCGAGCAAAATACCAATGTCGCCTTGCGCCATGCCGATTACGGCTACATCCTGGAAAACGGGCGCGTGGTCATGAACGGCCCGGCCGCCGATCTCGCCAGCAACGAAGACGTAAAGGAGTTCTACCTCGGCCTGTCGACGGCGGGCCGCAAGAGTTTCCGCGACGCCAAACACTACCGCCGCCGCAAGCGCTGGCTGGCCTAAAGCAAATTGCCAAAGAGGTCACAGAGGACACAGAGAAAGGCAAGGTCTCCCGAAAAAATCAGCGCGTAAAGACGCCGCGGTGGTTAACTCATCGATATATCCTTTCCGTGTAACGTTAATCCTGACTTTCATTTTCCTCTGTGACCTTTGTGTCCTCTGTGGCAAAAGGTTTTTTTGATGACTGAATATTACGACGACCTCGAAACGAGAGACCCGGAACAGCGCGAACGCGCGCTGATGAGCGCGTTACCCGGACAGATCCGGCATGCGAAGGCGAACACGGTTTATTTCGCGCGGCTGCTGCGGGACGTCGACCCGAACGCGATCCACGATCGCAGGGCGCTGGCGGGACTGCCTGTCACGCGCAAATCCGATCTGATCGGATTGCAAAAACAATCCCCGCCTTTCGCCGGCATGACGGCGATCGCCACCGGCGATCTCGGCCGGGTATTTTCTTCACCCGGTCCGATCTACGATCCGCAGGGGGCGCGCGGGGATTTCTGGCGCTTCGGCCGCGCGCTGTTCGCCGCCGGCTTCCGGCGCGGCGACTTCGTGCACAACACGTACTCCTATCACTTCACGCCGGCCGGTTTCATGATGGACCTTGCCGCACAGGCTGTCGGCTGCGCGGTATTTCCCGCCGGCACCGGACAGACTGAAATGCAGGTTGCGGCCATCGCCGAGCTCAGGCCGAACGGCTATGCCGGCACGCCCTCCTTCCTGAAGATCATTCTCGACAAGGCGGACGAACTGAAGGTGGAGGTCGGCAGTCTGAAAAAGGCGAGCGTATCCGGCGAAGCCTTGCTGCCGCCCGTGCGGGAAATGCTCAAGGGTCGCGGCATCGACGTGCGGCAAAGCTATGGCACGGCGGATCTGGGATTGATCGCTTATGAAACCGAACCAATGGGCGGGCTCGTAGTGGACGAGGGGGTCATCGTCGAGATCCTGCGCCCGGGCACAGGCGATCCGGTTGCCGAGGGGGAAGTCGGCGAGGTTGTCGTTACCACCCTATGCAACGAATATCCGCTGATTCGCTTCGCCACCGGCGATCTATCGGCCATCGCCGCAGGCGTGAGCGCCTGCGGCCGCACCAACATGCGCATCAAGGGCTGGATGGGCCGCGCCGACCAGACGACGAAAGTGAAGGGCATGTTCGTGCATCCATCGCAGATAGACCAGGTCGTCAAACGGCATCCTGAAATCCTGAAGGCGCGCCTGAGCGTCGAGCACGATGCCGAACGCAACGATCGCATGCGATTGCGCTGCGAGGTTCGGAGCCGCAGCGATGCGTTGTCATCGGCCATTGCCGATAGCGTGCGCGATGTCTGCAAGCTGCGCGGCGATGTCGAATTCGCCGACCCCGGCTCCTTGCCCAACGACGGCAAGGTAATCGAAGACTTACGAAAATACGACTAGGGCAAATTTTCACCACAGAGGGCACAGATACCCTACGTGCGTAGCACGTCGGAGTACCCTTTTAGGGCACAGAGAAAATCTTTCACAGAAATTGAGAAACAGCTGTCGATGCTTATTGAGGATATCGCCCACTGTTACTTTGCGATGAATCGGTTTGTTTTTCTCTGTGCCTCTGTGGTGAGATTCTGACTTTTCCGGAGACCGAATGTCCACGCAACCAATCAGTAAATACCCAGTACCGAAACTCGAAAGCCTGCCCGCCGACATTCGCGACAAGATGCTGGAAGTGCAGAAGAAGGCCGGGTTCATTCCGAATGTGTTCGTGACGCTGGCGCACCGGCCGGACGAGTTTCGGGCGTTCTTCGCATATCACGACGCG
>DASWEZ010000268.1:0-15810 GCA_036394495.1 Burkholderiales bacterium | reverse complement strand
CCTCAGTCCGCCTCGAAATTCATCGCGACGCCATTGATGCAGTAGCGCAAATGGGTCGGCGGCGGGCCATCCTCGAAGACGTGTCCGAGATGGCTGCCGCAGGTCGCGCAATGCACTTCAGTCCGGATCATGCCGTAGGATTCGTCAACCGAGGTTTCGGTTGACCCTGCTATCGGATCGTTGAAGCTCGGCCAGCCCGTTCCGCTCTCGAATTTGCGTTTCGATTCGAACAGGGGCTGATCGCAGCCGGCACAGGAAAACGTCCCCGGCCGTTTTTCAATGAGTAACGCGCAGCTATCCGGCGCCTCGGTCCCATGCGCCCGCATGACCTGATATTGCTCCGGTGTCAGTTTGCGACGCCATTCCGCATCGCTGTTTGTGACGACAAACGTTTTCTGCATGATGTCCGCCTCCTCCTTGTCAGGCATGGTCCGGCGTGAAGGTCATGGCAACGCCGTTCATGCAATAACGCAAGCCCGTCGGCGGCGGACCATCGTTGAACACATGGCCGAGGTGGCCGCCGCATCGGCGGCAACTCACCGCAGTCCGGGTCATGCCGAACGAGCTATCTTCCGTGGTATGGACCGCCTTCTCGATTGGCGCCCAGAAGCTTGGCCAGCCGGTATGGCTTTCGAATTTGGTTTTGGACGAGTACACGGGTAGCTGGCAGCCGGCGCAGGAGAAGGTTCCAGCCCGATGCTCATTGTTTAGCGGGCTGGAAAAGGCCCTTTCAGTTCCTTCCTTTCTCAGCACGGTGTATTGCTCCGGCGTCAATAATTTCCGCCATTCCGCGTCCGTATGGGTGAATTCGAATTTTTCTTTTTCGGCCGCGACCACAGCGGGCGTGGGCCAGAATTGCCTCGCAGCCAGGACCGCCAGCCCTCCGGCGCCCGCCATCAAAAAGACTCTTCTTTTCATCTCAACGTCTCCTCCTCGAAGCAGCCCGGTTCGAAGATCGATTCCGGTTTGTTCGATATACGTTCAGGCGGGATATATGGATGTTCCGCCGCCTTGCAAGAGGGCAAGTTCGAAAGATGTGCCGGGGACTCGACTTCGCTTCGATCTGCGGGAGAGCCCCGTCGGCACTTCTCCCAGCACGCAGTACGCAGCACCCGCGCGCCTTCCGATGCCCGTTACACCTAGAGCCTTCCCCCGCGCTTGATGTCCGTGTAGCGGTTTACCAGCGCCATCGGCAGCCCCTCGGGTTCTTCGTCCACGCATACGGCGCCGGCGCGCTCCAGCCTGCGAAAAGTCAGTTCACGGCTGCGCAGGTAGTCCGCCGTGGCCGCATGCGTCAACGCCCGGTCGAAGGTATCGACGCGCGCGCTCAGCGCCCGCGACAGGATGTTTTCCCGCAACGACGCGAACAACACCAGATGGCGCGACTGCAGCAAACGCAATGCCGGGGCCAGCGTTTCGTCGTCTTCGTCCCGCAAATTGGACAGCATCACGACGAGCGAGCGCTTGCGCGTGCGCTGCATCAGTTCGACCGCGGCTTTGTGATAGTCGGTCGCGGCGAGGGTCGGATGGAGGTCGTATACGTTGTTGAGCATCAGATTGATGGTCGATCGCGATTTGCGCGGCGCCATCCAGCGGCCTTCGCCGGACATGGTCAGCAGCCCGACTGCATCGCCCTGGCGCAGGCTGACATAGGCAAGCAGCAGAGCCGCATTGACGACGTGGTCGAAATGCGACAGCGCGTCGTCGCGCGCGGCCATGCGCCGGCCGCAATCGAGCATCAGCACGACCTGCTGATCGCGCTCCTCCTGGTATTCGCGCGAAATCAGCCGCGGCATGCGCGAGCTCGCTCTCCAGTCGATCTGGCGCTGGGCGTCGCCCTCGCGGTATTCGCGCAACTGGTGAAAGTCCATGCCCTCTCCGCGGCGCCGGCGCTGCAGGATGCCGATCTGCGAGAGCCGGTTGTCGGTGGCCAGGATGGCGAACCGCGTCAGTACGGAAAAGTTCGGATAGACGCGAACCGTCTGCGGCTCGCCGGTCATCCGTGCGGACTGCCATAGCCGCAGCGGCGAGCGCATGCGGATTTCTATGCGATCGAACTTCAGGTCGCCGCGTTGTATCGGGCGCAAACGATAGCGCAACTCGGCCCAGCCGTGCGCGGGCAGCACTATCGTCTGCGGCTGGCCTTCCACCTCGGTGTCCGCCGGTGCGTGGTCATGCGCCGTCAGGCGCAGCGGCCTTGCACCCCCGTTTGCAAAGCGCAGCGCGATCTCGTGCGTGACTCCGAGCGGCAATGACCCCGGTACCGTGCGGCGCGCGGCCGGCGTATCGAGCCTGGACACCAGTATCGCATCGGCAATGCAAAGCAGGGTTAGCAGGCCCAGCGCGCCGGCCCATGACGGAATCGCTTCCGGCCATACCGAAGCCGCGATGCCGCCGGCGGCGATACCGGCGGAAAGCACGAGCAGCGGACGGGCGGGGATCAGCATGATGAAGGGCCGTGAATGCCGTGAATATCGTGAATGTCGCAAAAGCCGCAAAACCGGCAAATGCCATGACTGGATTGCGGGAAAGCGTCTTTGGCCATTGCCCTAGTGATTCTCGCCGTTACGACATTCACGACATTCACGATTTCTAGATCCTCGGTGCCGGCACTTTTTCCAGCAACCCCTTGAGCAGCGTGTCGCTCGAGTGGCCTTCGATTTCCATTTCCGGCGAAGGCGTGACGCGATGCCTCAAGGCGGCCAGCGCCATGCGCTTGATGTCGTCGGGCGTGGCGAAATCGCGCCCGGAGATGAGCGCGGTGGCGCGCGCGGCGCGGATCAGCGCGATGCCGCCGCGCGGCCCCGAACCCGCCGCTACGCCATTCCAGGTGCGTGTCGCGCGCACGATGCGCACGGCATACTCCAGCACCGCATCGTCCACGCGCACCGCGGCGGCCACGCGCTGCAGCGTCAACACCGCTTCCGGCTGGATCAGGGGTGCGACCGCTTCCACGTTCAGTTTTTCGCCGACCTGGCTACCGGAGATCTTTCTTACCATTGCGAGCTCTTCGCTCTCCGGCGGGTAGTCCATGCGCACTTTCAGCAGGAAGCGATCGAGCTGCGCTTCGGGCAATGCGTAGGTCCCTTCCTGTTCGATCGGGTTTTGCGTGGCAAGCACCATGAAGGGCGGCTCCAGAAGGTGGGGCGTGCCTTCGATGGTGACCTGGCCTTCCTGCATGACCTCGAGCAGCGCGGCCTGGGTCTTGGCGGGCGCCCGGTTGATTTCGTCGGCCAGCAGCAGGTGGGCGAACACCGGGCCGCGACGGGTGGTGAACTGTCCGCTGCGCTGGTCGTACAACGTGTGGCCGGTGACGTCGGCCGGCATCAGATCCGGCGTGAACTGGATGCGCGCGAAGCGGCCGCCGAAAGTCCGGGCGAGCGCGCGCACCAGCAGCGTCTTGCCCAGCCCCGGCACGCCTTCTATCAGCACGTGGCCGCCCGCGAACAGGGCGGCCAGCACCTGATCCACGACTTCGGCCTGGCCGACTACCGCGCGGCCGATCTGGGTGCGCATCGCCACCGCAGCCTCCGTGGCGCGCGCAAGTGTTTCTTCCGATAATACTGTCGTCATCACGTCCCCTTTGTGTGTACAGCTCGACGTTTCAGCGCGAGTCTTTCATGCACGGTCTGGTAAAGCCTGATGGTGTGGAGGAAATCGAGCATGCCGGCCGGTACCTTTTGCGAGAACAGGATGCGCGACTGCACCGCGTCGAGGCCGAGCAATTCCGTCATGCGCGCTTCGCGTTCCGCGTCGGATGCGGCAAGCAGTTCGGGATGGACCCGCACGATGCGGCGCAGGCAGGCTTCGCGCGCGGCATCGACCAGCACCTGGGCACCATCGTGGGCCCACAGGAAACGGCCGCTCGCACGCAGGTGATCCAGCAATCTGCGCCGGGCGCGCTCGGGATCGGGGGCGGTCGGGCCGAAGCGCGGTACGGCGCGCCACAGCCAGATGAGCAGCAGGACCACCGCGCCGGCGATGGCGGACCAGGCATGGTCGCGCAGCCAGTCGAACAGGGATAACTTGCGCGGGTCGTAGAAGAAGAATACGGAAGGCGCCCCCTGGTCGACTTGCACGATGCGCCACAAAAATTCCGCGTGATCGTACTCACCGATCGAATGGTTGGACAAGGCCTCGAAATCATTGAGTACCAGGGCGTGCCCGCGGCCGGCCTGCAACAGCAGCATGGTGTTGGCCTTGCCGTTACCGAATTGCGCCAGCGCGCCGTTGGCCTTCAGGTCGATATGGGGATTCATCCCGACGGTCACGGGGGCGAGTTCCGGCGGCAGCGCGATTTCGATCGGCGCCAGACGGCCAGACTCGTCTTCGTCCTTTTTGGGCGTATCCGCTGTTCTGATCAGCTTGCGTCGTACGCCGAGCGCACCCAGCAATGGATCCGGCAGATTGGGTATCTCCGCCTCCACGATCAGGCGCCCGCCTTGCCGCACCCAGTCGAGGAGGCTTTGCCGCAATTGCGGGCTCAGCGATTGCCGTCCGCGCGGCAGCAACAAGGTTGCGGATGCCGGCAAGGTACCCAGCTCCGGCAGTGAACGGACCGCCGCGGCCTTTGCCCCCATGCGCTGTAACAGGCGCTCCGCGGCCAGCCACCGATCGTGGCGCGCCTTGCCCTGGAATCCGACCCACTCGCTTTCCGTGCGCCGCTCGAAATTGGAATAGAACCAGATTGCCGCCGCAGCGAGGCAGGCGGCCAGGATTGCGACGACGAATACGCGGCGGATGTTCATGGTTGCGCCGTGCCGGAAAAATGCGACCGCCATTCCTCGCAGAGCTGCTGGATGCCGGCCGCATCCGGTGCGCGGGCGGCGTAGGCAATCGACTCCCATGCGCCGACCAGCCGCGCGAAATAACCGGCACTGGACGGCAGAACGCGGCTGACCGCGCGCGAACAGTCTTCTTCGGTATCGCCGGAGCCGAGCGGCAGCCGATGCCGGTGCACCAGCGCCGACAATGCGCCGCGATAGAGCAGCGACAAGGCTTCGCGAAACTCGCCCCTGCGCGCCATTTCCGCTGCGGCGCCGGCGACATCCCCGGGTAGCGATTCCGGGGCGAGATCGAATCCGAACAACGCGGCGGGAGGGCGGTAGCGGGGGGCATTGCGCAGGCGCGGTTCGGGAATGTAGCGGCGCAGGGAGTACAAGACGGCCACCAGCAATGCCGCCGCCGCAATCCAGAGTCCGAATTCGGCGACCTTGCCGAACAGCATGCTCAGATAGATCAATAGCGGCGATAGGCCGGCGCCCTGGGTCTTTTCCGATTTGCTCTCGCCAAGGTAGTGCCAGCGCGTCTCGTCCTTGTGTTGCGAGAACTCGGGAGTTTTGAGCACGGCCTGGATCTCGTCGTGTGCGGATTTCTCCGTCGTGTCGGCTGCATGCGCGGCGTGCGGAAGGATCAATACGCAACACAGGGCTGCGACTGCGAGCATCGCTGCCGGAACGCTCGCCGGTGCATTCACGCGTTCTTCCAGCCTGCGCAGCGCCAGTTCTATGTCCCAGCCCTCGAGAATGGCGCGCCGATTGAGATAGAGCGCGAAGCCCGCCGTGACATAGAAAGGCTCGACCAGCGAGACCGCCGTCATATAGTAGAACGCGTCCTGCCAGTTCCATCTGGTCAGTTCCGTCCAGAACGAGCCCTGGTAGATTTCGTCGTCCGGTCCCGGAATGCCGGTGGAAGGCGTCAGCATCTCGGCCAGGTAGACGATGCCCAACAGTGCGACGACCTCGAGATTGGCGCAGACCACCGTGAGCCATACGCCGACGTTGCGCATGCGGCTGCCGAGCGCGGCATGCCGGCTGCGCGCGGCGCGGCCGCGTTGCCGCTCCAGTTGCGCCACCGGTAACGCGAAGGACCGTGCGAGGTTGAGGCGCGACAGGGTCAGCGCGGCAATGATTCCGGGCGGAAGCCATTCGCGCACGGCGCGCAAGGTGGTCAGCGCCCCTTGCGGTTCGCCGAATACAGCGCGGCTTGCCGTATGCAGCACGGCGCGGTCGAATACCGGCTTGAGCCACCACAACACCGGGACGACGTAAAATTTGTTTGAGAACACCAGCAGACAAAGCAAGGCGACCGGCAGATAAACCGAAAACCAGACCGCCCAGATCGGCCTCCACCATTCGCGCGCCATCTGGAACCCCAGGTCGAGGGCTTCCCAGCCGACGCGCGGACGCAGCACCACGGCCAGGCGGTCAGGCCGCACGGCCACGTCCCGAGAACAGGAAGTAAGTGAGCACGAAGGCCCACATGACGCAGCCGACCGTGTATTTCACGGAGGCGGGAAAAGCGGTCAGCGGCGACCAGAAACCTTCGATGAATGCGGCGATCAGGAACATCGCCGCCGCGCCGTACATCAACCTGATCGCGGGTTTGGCGGCCTGCACGAGCGCCTGCGTACGCGAGCGCAAGCCGGGCGCGATGACCGCGCTGCCGAGTTTCAGGCCGGCCGCGCCCGAGAGCACGATGGCGCTCAGTTCCATCGCGCTGTGTCCGGACACGAAAGACCAGAACGGTTCGCTGAAGCTCGCGCCGCTGAAATGGCCGGCGATGGCGCCGATCTGCGCGCCGTTGAACAACAGGTAGAAAATGCTGCCGAGGCCCAGCAATATGCCGGTGGCGAAAGTCTGGAAGCCGATCTTGACGTTGTTCCAGATGTAAAACGCAAACATCATCACGTTGTCGTCGGCCTCGCGCATGCCCAGGCGCGGGTTGGCCGGATCGTACATCTCCTGGAACCGCGCGAGGCCCGCGGGATCGACGAAGTAGTAGATGAAATCAGGAAACACCGGCAGCACCGCTAGCAATATCAGCAGCGGCCCGGCAAACAAGGCGGCCGCGGCGGCGACCAGACGCCATTCGCTGCGGACCATGCGCGGAAAACCGGTGGTGAAAAAAGACCACAGCCGCGCCGGCTGCCCGCCGCGCGCGCCGTACAGCAAATGGTGGCCGCGCAGCGCGATCCGGTTGAGCCGGTCGATGATATCCGGGCTGTACTGGCGGTCACGCGCCAGCGCCAGTAACTGGCAGATGCGCCGGTAGGCCCGCGGAATTTCCTGGTCGGGCAGTGCGTCGGCGCGCGCCGGCGGCGTGCCTTTCTTTTTTTTCTTTTCGTTCTGCTCGAGCCATCGTTCGAAAGCTTCCCACTCCGCCTTGTGCTGTTTTTCGAAGACGATCTGTTTCATTGCCTGCCCACCAGATAGTTGGCGATGCCGATCAGGCGCGCGGTCGCTTTGCCCGCGGGTACGCCGTCGGTGAGCGAGCGGGGGATCTGCGCCAGCTCCTCCGCCCGTTCCTGCGTCAGGCCGGTCGAGCGGGATGCGAAATCGATGATGGCACGCTGCTCGGCGATGGAAAGCGCGAATCCGGGCGGTTGCGGCTCGGCATCGGGAATCGCCAGTGCCTGGAGTTTTTCTTCGCGATAGACGACCAGGGTATTCGCGGCAAGATCGCCCAGCCGTTTGAAATCCCGGTTCATCACCATGGCCAGGAAGCCGGCGAAATACATGGCCGGCAAAAAGTCGACGGCGCGCAGAAGATTGCGGGTGAGCGCGGCCGGCCATCGCAACGGCGTGCCGTCGTCGTTCAGGACGATCAGGCCGAGCGCGCGTTTCCCCGGGGTGCTGCCCCACGTAGCCTCGAACCACGCGGGATAAAGCCATTCGATCAGGAAGGCGCTCAACAGGAAGATCGCATAGCCGAACTGGTGCAACGCGGTGCCGGTGAACGCGATGATTGCCAGGACGACGGCGCGCAGGAGCAGGTCGACGGTCCAGGCCAGCGCGCGCGGCACCGGGCCGGCGAGCCGCAGGGTCAGTTCTATCCCTTCCGGCGTGGATATGCGGCGCGCAGTATCGAGCACGGCGCCGCCGGATCAGCTCTCGTAAAAAATGTCGCGGTAGCCGGTGTAAATCGAAGCCAGCAGGACCGGCCCCAGCAGCAGCCAGCCGAGCATCACGGGGATGCTGGCAACGATTGCGAGCCCGAAGAATGCGATCCCGAACACGAGGAACGGAACGACATTCTTCAGGCAGGCGGCGAAACTCGCCTTGAGCGCCTCGCCCACGCG
This sequence comes from Burkholderiales bacterium, assembly GCA_036394495.1. Taxonomy (GTDB): domain Bacteria; phylum Pseudomonadota; class Gammaproteobacteria; order Burkholderiales; family JACQAP01; genus JACQAP01. Next base: position 7,730 of record DASWEZ010000268.1, on the reverse strand, counting down.
GAGGTCGTTGAACACGATCAACGGGGACGCAAACCATAGCGCCATGTACAGCGGCACGCTGAGCGCCAGGAAGAAGAGCGGGACCAGCAGGAAGCCCAAGCCCATGGCTTGCATCTGTTCCGGCGTAGGCTGAACGCCGAGCATGATGCGCGCCGCTTGCGCGCCGAACACGATCATCGCGATGACGAACAACGCCGCGAATACCGCGAGCGACGCGGCGCCGACACCGATCAGCCGGAAAGTTTTCTCGCGAAACCCGGCGAACAGATGGCTCAATTGAATGCTGCCGCCATTGCGCACGGCATCGCAGCCACGCATCACGCCGCCGTAGAACACCGGCATCAGCAACATCAGGAGCAGCGGGCCGATGATCGGCAGGAAGTTCAGGGCGAACAGGATCACCACGAAAACGACGATCAGGCCGATCCAGGCGCCTTTCTGCGTCTTGATCATTTCCCAGGCGTCCGTGATCCAGGTCCAGCCGTTGCCGGCCGCCACGCTACGGCCTGCCACCACGAAGTTGCCTTCGGCGTCGATGGTGCGGACATCGGCGACACGGGACTTGGGGGCGGCGTAGGGATCGACTGCCATGACGGAGGACCTCCTTTTTCAGCGCTTCAGGTTGGAGAACTGTACGTGACGGCTAGGGTAGTGACAGCGGTGCGGAGTTGCAAGTGTCATGACGCGATCGCGTCAGAGGAAAGAGGCGAGAGGAAAGAGGAAAGAGGGGTCTAAAGCTTGAAGCATTTACCTTTCCTCTTTCCTCTTTCCTCCGGGTCGCGAGCGACTTGCGGCTAGTAAGTCGCTCGTCCCCCTGATATATCGAACACGCCTCCTGTAGTGAACGAACATTCCTCCGAACACATCCACGCCACCATCGCGGAGAGTTCATCGGGGCTGGCCATGCGGCCCATCGGCGTTTGCTCGATCATGGCATCGACGAGTTTCTGGGGAAAGGCTTTGACCATGTCGGTGCCGACGGCAGTCGGTGCGATGCAATTGACTATCACGCCGTCCTTGGCGAGATCCTTGCCCATGGATTTGGTCAGGCCGATGACGGCGGCCTTGGAAGTGGAGTAGGGCGCGAAATAGGGGCTGCCGTTCTTGCCGGCGATCGACGCGAGATTGACGATGCGGCCGTACTTCTGCGCCATCATGACCGGGATCACCGCGCGGCTGCACAGGTAAACGCCGTCGACGTTCACCGCCATCACCTTGCGCCATTCCTCGAGCGGATATTCCCAGCTCCTGCGCACCGGCCCGGCGATGCCAGCATTGTTGACTAGGATGTCGATGCGCCCCAGGTAGGCCAGCGCAGCTTTGGTGGCGGAGTTGACCTGCAATTCGTCCACCACGTCGACGACGGCGGTGTGTATTTTTCCTTTCGCCCCGAGCCGCCTGGCTTCGGCATCGAGTCCGGCGCGATCCATGTCCCACATCGAAACCGCGGCACCGCCGTCCAGCAGGCGCTCCGTGATTACCAGCCCGAGCCCGCGCGCCGCGCCGGTGACGATCGCGACCCGGCCCTTGAAGTCGAATTTGTTCATCAGAATTTCCCGAACTTGAGATAGGCCTCCTGCGGATCCATGCCGCCGAGGATGGCGCTGCGCACCTTGTTCTCGGTCAGCAGCACTTCTTCCGTCTTGCCCACCACTTGTTCCGCGATCTTGCCGGGGATGATGACCACGCCATCGCGATCGGCCAGCAGCCAGTCGCCGGTGCTGATGGTCACGTCGCCGATCGTCACCGGTTGCCCGAAGCGATCCGGCACCCAGCGCCCGACGATGTCGGACGGCGTATTGAAGCTGCAGAACACCGGGAAGCCCAATTTGAGAATGAAGTCGGTATCGCGGCAACCGCCGTCCACGACATAACCAAGCACACCCTTGTGGTGCAGCGTCTCGGCGGACAGTTCGCCCATCAGCGCAACCCTATGCGTGTTCGGCTGGCAGACCATCACCTTGCCAGATGGCGCCTTCGACAGCAGCCCGGTCCATTGCACCAGCGTGTCGTGCGCGTCGCGCGTCTGGTCGATATAGCCGCTCACCGTATAGATTTCTCCGGCGAGTTTCTTCGTCGGGTCGAGTGGCTTGATGGTGTGCGGCAACACGCATTGCGCGTAGCCCATGCCGCGAAGTACGTCGTGGACTGCGGCGGCGTAGCATTTTTCGAGTCTTTTTGTTAGTTCCATTCTCTCTTCCTTCCTAGATCAACGTGATGAACCACGGAGGACACGGAGGACACGGAGAAAAACAAGGGGAACAAAAGAGATATGAATCGATCAGTGGCGATGTGCAGACCGCGTCCAATTCGTGGCGCTGTCGATGACCACTTTCTCTTTCTTCTCAATTGTCGACCCGGCTCGTTCTTGCTTTTCCTCCGTGTCCTCCGTGGTTCAACTATGAATATCCGGCCGCACGCCAGAAATTTAAACGTCGTGCACTGCGGCGGCGTAGCATTTTTCGAGGCACTTTGTGAGATTCATCTTCAGTTCCTTTCGATGTCGCCAGCCGTCACGGGCGGCAGGTTATGCTACAGATTCCCGGGGATTGGTATCGGGAGGTCCAGTTTTGTGCACAGTAGCCAGTTCCGATGGTTTGGACTATGCTTTTCGCATGTTGCAATACTAGGTGGCCTCTTTAGAGGCGGACTTAAAGGCTGGTTAGTTGTAATTTCTAACGAATCACGTTGTCCCTCATCCGAGGATTGGTATGAGAATACAGTTTCTACTAGCTGTTGCGATTCTTACAGGTTGCGCCACAACCAGTATCACTGGCTTTACGGATCCGGACTACCGCAATAAGAGCTACAAGAATTTTGTGGTCGTCACGCCAAATTTAAATTTGGAGTATTCCTCCCTTCTTCAGGGAAAAGTCTGTAAGGCGATTCAGGCGAGAAAAGCATCCTGTATGCGGGGACTTGATACTTTTCCACCGACGCGCACGTTCAACACCACCGAGATCGTGCGGATACTGACTGACAATCATATAGATGGCTACTTGCTACTTACCTACGGCGGCGGTTCAATGCAGAGTCAGCAGGTCGGTACCTTGAGCTACGGAAGCGCTAACGTGTTCGGCAATTCGGTATCAGCGTATGGATCATCAACGCCGGTCATGTCGTTCTCGCGGAGCGACGGATATAGCGTAGTTTTAATCGACACGCAGTCGTATAACAAAGCCTGGATTGGCGGAGCCAAAACACAAGCGCATGGTCTTGCCAACATAACGGATGATGTTTTCACAAACAGCCTTGCGGAGAAGATTGCCTTGGAACTAGGTGCAGCGGGTCATCTGTAGAACTTTACCATCCAACAAGAATATGAATAACAGATGGCGTCAGTGAAAATCGACTTTGACCTTATTTTTTCCTGCGCAAATATTCAAGGTGGGATGAATGAGTAGCTTGGCTTTCTTCCCTTGGCTACGCCTTGCTACCAGTGTAACGGCTGACAAAGTCACGTTCCTTCCTTATCAGCGTGGAAAGCTTCCGTTCGCAAGTACTCCGCATCAAGATGTGCTCGACACTTTAATCGGAAGGTACAGGATCTCGCCAGACGGTCCAGTGGTCCACGCAGTTATCGCCGCATATGAAATTAGCGACCCAACGCGTCAGATTTCAGAATCAGAGATCGATAACCTCTTTGAGCTACGCGAACTCATCACGGTATCGGCCCTTTCCTGCCGACCGTATTTCGAGAATGGCGGCTTCCGATATTGCAATAGTCATAATTTTTCGCTTGTTGTGCAAAGGTTCGAAAATCCCGCCTCGGGAGTTAGTGTGACATCACGTCGTCGCGATGGCCAAGCACAGGTCTATTGGTCGGCAGATACTTATCGAGTACAGAGACCAGATCACGTTCCCTCGCCATTTGTAGGATTGGATCTGGATATCGATTTGCTTGAAGCACTGATGAAGGCTCGTGAGAATCAAAAATTTGAGCGCATAGCAGAATCATTGGCGGGGTTCAATCTTGCCAATACGGATAGCAGTGAAGTTTTTCAGCGTGTGGAGTTGATGTTGATGAACGGTGCATTTGAGAGGCTTCTCGATTGCCGTAGTGGTAAGGAGGAAGATTTGGCGCGCGAATTTGTTTCCATCATTCGACCGACGTCCGAATTAATGGCCGGTTCGAGCCCGCGGACCGCCGTTGCGGAAAGTCGTGGAGGCCGTCCGGTAACGGTAAGAGAGGTATGGATTAGAGACTTTTTCCGTTCTCGTGGCGACTTGGCGCATGGTCGTATCAAGCCGGTACGTCCGCTAACGTGGAGCTTGCATGAACATCTCTTGCTTGGGTCGTTCATATTCCCTCTGGCCCTAAAGGTCTTACTTTCGCAAGAGGGTTTCTACAATTTGACGGCAGACGACCGGGATTTAATCGACATATTTGAAAAGCTTCTCGTCACGGAGCTATTCAAATCCGATGGACATGAGGCGTTGGCCGATTCTTGGCCTTGGAATCAAGTCATGGAAGACATGCAGACTAGCCGGTTGGCAAGAACATTGGCCGCGACATGGAATGAGCTCGGTGGTGAAAAAACATAAGGAATTTCGCGGCGGTAAATGTAATTGCATGCTCACAACGGCACGTAAACGGGCTCAGAGTCGATTTTCAAACAGGGAATCAGGGCAGGCACAATTACATAATGGATGGATCCAATGCCCATATACAGCTTCGCAAGTCTGACTTCATATCTGCGCGATAATTACTAACGCGCGCCTCGATCGCGTCCGAATGCACCGGCGCCGTACTGAAAACCCGAAGGAGAATCTTTCATGGCGGAGCAAAACAGGACGAAAGTGATCATCCTTACCGGCAGCTACCGGATCAAGGGCTATATCGATCTGGTGCCAGGGGCGCGGGTCACGGACTACATGACCGAGGCAAAGAATTTCATTGCGGTCACCGACGCCGAGGTTTGGGAAGCCGGCGAGCGCCGCGTGCTGGCCGCTCCTTTCCTGAATGTCTCCCGCGACCACATCCAGGTCATCACACCCGAAGGCTGAGCAGGAGAAAGGGGCGGATCGAGCCAGCCCCGATTCGTTGCGCCCGTACTGCCGGCTGTCGTCGCCAAGCACGCATTCAGGCCCGGGAGCCAAGAGGCGTTCAGGGCGCCAGTTGGCAAGAAAAGTGCTCTCTAGCTAAATTAAAATGGACCGGGGCCGATTTATCCTGTAACTGAACAATGGATGTCGACTCTGACCCCCATTTGTTTACTAGACTGTAAGGTTCATGCCTGCTGAATTCCCAAACCCGGTTCCCGTTACCGCAACGCCCCAGCCGACACCTTTCGACAGCCTTCTGGCGCAATGTCGTGACCTGGCGAGCGAGCGCCTGAGCCTGGCGTTGTCCGGCATGCTCGACAAAGTCGACGACGCTCTTTCGGCCCTGATCAGTGAAACCAGGGATGTGAATGTGCAAAAACTCTATTCGCAGACCCGGGACAAGGCCCTTGCTCAACGCGAAGCCATCGAGAAGCAGTTCCGGGCGCGCTATCTGCGGGAGTTCCAGCAACGCAGCAACAAGGTCAAGAAAATAGGCGATAGTTTCGCGGATATCGACTTGTCTTCACTCGAGCTGGAACTGGTGGGCGATGAAGACCTGGACGAGACCATCAAGTTCAATGCCCTGGCAGCCAGGCTGCGCCAGTATTGCGACGAGGAACTCATCGCCCTCGACCAGCGGGTTGGCGTGCTGATCGGCGACGCCAGCCTGCAGACGGAAGACAATCCTTTCACCCCCCAGGCGATCTGCGATGCGTACAAGGATACGTGCCGCCAGCTCGATTCGAACGTCGATGTCCGGATGGTCCTCCTGAGGCTGTTCGACGACCATGTGGTCGATGAGATCCGCGCCGTTTACAAGGCCGTGAACGCATTGCTGATCCAGAATTCGATCCTGCCCAAGATCCGCCTCTCCGCCAGGAAGGAACCCGGCAAGCCGCCGACTTCTACGAAGGCCGCCGGGGAGGCGCCCAAAACCACTGCGAAAACTGAACAGAAAGCTCCCGAAGGCGAGCAGGATCTTTTTTCAATCCTGAAAAACCTGCGGGCCAATGCGATGCCTCCGGCAGGCGCGGCCGGAGTCACTGGCACGCCGGTCGCCGGTGCGGCGGGGGCGGCAGCGGGAGCGGGCGGAGTGCAAGCGGTGCTCCAGGGTGCGGAACTGCTGGGTTTACTCACCCGCATCCAGCTTGGCGACTTGAGTGCCATGCCGGGCAATATCGTCCCCACGGCGAACTCCGCCGGCGAGCCGGGCATGGCCAATGTCCTGCGCGGATTGAAAGAGACCAGCGTGGGCGCCGGCATGAACCAGTTGGACATGATGACGCTCGACATCATGTCCCTGGTGTTCGATCAATTGTTCGATGAACCCAAGATTCCCGTCGGCGTGAAGGGGCTCATTGGCCGCCTGCAGATCCCGATGCTCAAGGTCGCGATCGCGGACAAGACGTTCTTCTCGAAGAAGACCCATCCTGCGCGGCGGCTGCTCGATACGCTGGGCGAGATTTCGTTGCGCCTGCCGCCCGACTTCAATGCCTCCAGCCCGCTGTTCGGGCGCATGGAGGTCATCCTCCAGGAACTCATCGACCGCTTCGAGGCCGACCTGGATGTCTTCGATGCCGCGCGCGGGCGGCTGGAGACGCTCATCACCGAAGAGGACAAGCGTGTCGAACAGGACACGCTGTCCGCGACGAATCACATCGAGCAAAAGGAAAGGCTCGCCCTCGCCAAAACCGTGGCGCAAGCGGAAATCAAGCTGCGCGTGCGGATCAGCAACGTGCCGGTTCCCGTGCTTGAATTTCTGATCCAGCAGTGGGTCCAGGTTCTGCTGGTTGTGCACGTCGTGGACGGCGAGGATAGCGATGCCTGGAAGAACGCGCTGGAAACCATGGATCTGCTGATCTGGAGCGCCGAACCGAAACGTACGCTCGACGACCGTCGCGAACTGGCCGTGATGGTGGCGGAAGTCCGCCAGCGCATCGCGGCCGGCCTGAAGAAGGGCGACATCGAAGACGCCGTCCGCTCGGAATTTTTTACCGAGCTCAGGGAAGTGCATGCCGGGATAATCGGCAACCTCGAAGAGGATGATGCATTGACGCAGGACGCGAGTCGCGCGAACGACGCCACGATTTCCGATTCCGCGTCTGCCATTCAACGGGAATCCAAGTCTGCTGCCGAACTTCCAACGGCGCCTGTTGTGGAACCGGTAGCGATGCCCGCTTCCGTGCCGGACCTGGATATTGCGCCAGCGCCTGCTGCAGAAATTGCACCCGTGGCGGTTGTGGAACCCGTGGCAGTGCCTGCTGCGGAAATTGGATCCGTGCCCGACCTGGAAATTGCACGGGCGCCGGCTGTGGAAGTCGTGCCCGTGCCGGTTGTGGAATCCGCAACGGCACCCGCATTCGCGCCGGAACTGGAACGCGCAGCGCCTGCAGCGGAAGTTACACGCGTGCCTGCCGGGGAACCCGCAGCGACACCCGTTCCCATGCCGGATCTGGATTTTGCACCAGCGCCTGCTGCGGAAGTTGCGCCTGCGCCTATAGCGCAGCCTGCAGCGACACCCGTTTCCCTGCCGGACCTGGAATTTACAACGGTGCCGATTCCGCAAGTTTCGCCCGCGGCTGCTGCGGAAGCTGCACCCGCACCTGCTGCGCAAGCCGTACCTGCCTCTGCCGCGGAATTCGGTTCGCTACCGGAATTGAAATTCACACCGGCGCCTGCTGCGG
>DASWEZ010000267.1:0-5141 GCA_036394495.1 Burkholderiales bacterium | reverse complement strand
CTCATCTGAGGTATTCGCCTCTCGTTCAGCCCGGCTGCGATCCCGTCACGCGCCAGATCACGTCGCCTACGTCGTCCGCCACCAGCAAGGAGCCGTCGGGGCCGATCGCCACGCCGACCGGTCGTCCATAAGACACCCGTTCGTCCGGGGCAAGGAATCCCGTCAAGATGTCGCGCGGTGGCCCGCTCAGGCGCCCATCCACGAATGGCACGAAGACGACCCGGTATCCACTGAGTGTGCTGCGGTTCCAGGAGCCGTGCTGACCGATCGCCATGCCCTCGGGAAATCCTGGCAGCGTTCCGGCGGGCAACCAGCACAGGCCCAGCGATGCCGTGTGTCCGCCCAGCGCGTAGTCCGGGACGATGGCCTTGGCGACTGCTGCCGGATCCTGCGGTACCCGGTCGTCCACCGTCTGCCCCCAATAACAATAAGGCCAACCGTAGAAGCCGCCGTCGCGCACGGAGGTCAGGTAGTCCGGCGGCGTCTCGTCACCCAGGCCGTCGCGCTCGTTGACCACCGTCCACAACCGTCCGGATCGCGGCTCCCAGGCAAGGCCCACGGGGTTGCGCAGACCTGAAGCGAAGACGCGGCTGCTGCCGGTGGCCAGATCGAGTTCGTAAATGCAGGCCCGGCCCTCCTCGATGTCGAGGCCACGCTCTCCGATATTGCTGAACGAGCCGACACCGACGAAAAGTTTTCGCCCATCCACGCTCGGCAACAGGCTGCGCGTCCAATGTCCGCCGGGTTTGAACGTCGTCAGCTTGCGCCCCGGTGCCGTGATGCGGGTCGCGCCCGACGTGTAAGGAAAGGCGACCACGCCGTCGGTGTTGCCGACATAGAACGTATTGCCCAGCAACGCCATTCCGAATGGTTGACTCAGGCCCTCGAGGAACGCATCGCGTGTTTCGGCCACGCCGTCGCCGTCCGCGTCTCGCAACAACGTAATCCGATTCGGGCTGACGCCCACGGCGGCGGCGCGCCGCATCGTGCTGACCATGGCGTAGTCGAAGACGGACTTGATGGGGCCCGGCAGGAACAAGGCCTCGGCGACGGTGACATCGCCGTTGGGCAGCACGTTGATCCAGCGGGGATGCTTGAGGCCGGTGGCAAACGCATTGACCTTGAGACCGGGCGCCGCAACCGGCGTCTGTCCCGCCTCCCAGCCCCTGGCCGTCGGCATCTTGAGCGTGGGCATGCTGCCCTGCGGCCTTGCCGTCGGGATCGTCGGCGTGGCGCCCACTGCCTGCTGATGCACGCTGCCTTGCAGGCGCCGCCACATGATCGCCGCGTCACCGACCAGCGCGACCATTCGCGCGAAAACGCCGGACAGACTCATTTCACACCTCCTCTAAAGCTTCAACCTCAACTAAAACTTCAACCTCAACCACAGGTTCAATCTCAACGCAAAGGACGCAAAGGACGCAAAGGACGCAAAGGAACGCAAAGGAAAGCAAGATCAAAGGAAATGATGGTAAACGCACTCCGGAATTCGGCTCGTCGGATATTTTTGGCGACCGCAACTGACCAAAGAACACCAACCATTATCCTTTCTGTCTGACCCGTTTTTCCTTTGCGTTCCTTTGCGTCCTTTGCGTTGAGACGTAAGCCTTAGATCAAGCAAGCTTGACGAGTTGCTTGCCGAGGTTTTCGCCTTTGAGCAATCCCATGAAAGCCTTCGGCGCGTTCTGAATGCCCTCGGCGACGGTCTCGTGGTACTTGATCTTGCCTTGCGAGACCCACCTCGCCAGTTGCGACACGGCCCGCGGGTAAAGATCCTGGCGGTCGAAAACGATGAAGCCCTGCAGTCTGACCCGGTTTACCAGCAGGGAGCGAATCATTTTCACTCCGTAGGGTTCGGTGGCGCTGTAGTCGGAAATCAAACCGCAAAGTGCTACGCGCGAGAAGGGATTCAGCACGCGGAACGACGCATCCATGACTTCGCCGCCGACGTTTTCGAAAAGGTTGTCCACGCCGTTCGGGCAAGCGGCCTTCAGGTCGTCGATGAGTTTGCCGGCCTTGTAATCCACGCAGGCATCGAAGCCGAGTTCCTTCACGGCGTATTCGCATTTCTTTGCGCCGCCGGCAATGCCCACAGCGCGGCAGCCCTGCAGTTTCGCGAGCTGTCCGACCACGCCGCCGACCGCGCCACTTGCAGCGGATACCAGAACCGTTTCGCCGGCCTTGGGTGCGCAATATTCCAGCAGGCCGAGCCACGCCGTAGCACCCGGCATGCCGCAGACACCCAGATAGGCCGACAGCGGCACCAGCTTCGGATCCACCACGGTCAATCCCTCGCCGTAGGAGACCGCATAGAGCTGCCAGCCCAGGGCGCCCACCACATGGTCACCGACTTTGAATCTGGGATTGTTCGATTCCACGACCTGGCCGACCGTGCCGCCGACCATGACTTCGCCGATCTCGACGTATTTTGCATAAGACTTCGCCGCGCTCATGCGCCCGCGCATGTACGGGTCGAGCGACAGCCACAGGTTCTTCACCAGGATTGCACCGCCGCCGGGTTTCGGCACGTCGGATTCGACGATCCTGAAATTCGATTCCTCGACTGCACCCGTCGGCCGGCTCGCGAGTTGCACCTGAATGTTCTTTGCCATGGCGTCCTCCTGTGAAAGAATTATTGTTCGCGCACCATTCTACCGGAGCGCCTTTGCCCGGCGGAACGCGGCCGACAACCGAACGTGGAGTTGCCATGATCTACGCGTTGAACGTTTTCAATCTGATTCCCGGCAAGGAGGACGACTACCGGGACTACAGCATCAAGGCAGGCAAGATCATTTACGGACTGGGTGGAAAGGTGGTCAGCGCCGGCAGCGGACCGTTGCGCGAATTGCACGGTGATCGCACGCGCCGGCAGATGATCGTGGTCGAATTCCCGAGCGTCGGGGTCTTCGAGCAGTTCATCGACGAGGCGGAAACCCGGAACATCCATCATCTGCGCGAAAATTCAACTACCGATTACATCTGGACCTTGTACGAGCCCTGGGACCTGAAGAAATGGGTAAACTCCGGCCCATGAAAATAACCGAAGACAGGGACAACAAGTCGATGAAACCCGATCTGCTGCTGATCTGCCCGCTGTTTCCCGCCACCATGGCGCAACTGGATGCGGCCTACACCGTGCACCGTTACTACCAGGCGACCGACAAGGACGCCTTCGTCGCAGGACTTGCGGATCGCATTACTGCCGCCGCCACCGCGGGCCATGAAGGCATGAGCGTTTCACTCATGAGCAAGTTTCCCAAGCTGAAGATCATTTCGTGCTTCGGCGTCGGCGTCGACGGAATCGACGTGCCGGCCGCCCGCAAGCTCGGCATCGCGGTCACCAACACGCCGGATGTGTTGACGGAATGCGTGGCGGACAATGCACTGGCCCTCGTCCTCGCCACCATGCGGCGTACGGTGTTCAACGACAAATTCGTTCGTGCAGGCAACTGGCTCAAGGGTAACGCGCCTCTGGCGGACAAGGTATCGGGCAATCGGGTGGGCATCATCGGGCTCGGGCGCATCGGCAAGGCCATCGCGAAACGCGCCGAAGCCTTCGGCATGAAGGTCGCCTATCACAGCCGCAACAAGCAGACGGGCGTCGGCTATGACTACTACGACCAGCCGGTGCAACTCGCGCGCGACGTAAAAATACTCATCGTGGCCTGCCCGGGTGGCAAGGAAACCGAGCGCATCGTCAGCAGTGAAGTGATCGAAGCGCTCGGTAAGGACGGCTATCTCGTCAACGTGTCGCGTGGCTCGACCGTCGATGAACCGGCGCTGGTCGAGGCTCTGGTCAACGGCCGGCTGGCGGGCGCCGGGCTGGATGTTTTCGTTGCCGAACCCAAGGTTCCGGAAGCGTTGCTCAAGCTCGAGAATGTGGTTTTGCAACCGCACGTCTCTAGCGGTACGCACTGGACGCGTGCCGCCATGGGGCAACTGGTGGTGGACAATCTCGCGGCTTATTTCGCGAACAAGCCGCTGCTGACGCAGGTTTGATCGGGCGATTACTTCTCACCACGACTCACGAATTACGGAGATACCCACCACGACTTTACGAATTACGGAAATGCGCACCACGAAGACACGAAGGACACGAAGGACACGAAGGACACGAAGGAACACGAAGAAGTGCGAAGAGATTATGGGCGCTCCGTGTGCTAGGGTAACGATAGTAGTTTGCGACGATTGCTACCCAAGCGGACATAGCTTCGTCCCCACTTACTTCCGTCACAATTCCGATTTTGACTTTCTTCGTGCCACTTCGTGTCCTTCGTGCCTTCGTGGTGAGATTTAAGTAGTAACAGGCACTAGCGAACAGGAGGAGTGATGGCTGCGAATACCCCGGACTGGAAGGACGAGGGCGGGCTCAAACCGCGTGCGTCGCGTTACGTCAAAATGGACGCGCTGCCGTGGCGGCCGACCGCTTTTCCCGGAATCGAGATCAAGGTATTGCTCGAAGACAAGAACACCGGCTTGATGACCAGCCTTACACGCATGGCGCCCGGTGCGGTACTGCCGCTTCACGAGCATGTCGGTATCGAGCAGACCTATGTGCTCGAGGGCCGTCTGGTGGACGACGAGGGCGAAGTGAGGGCCGGGCAATATGTCTGGCGGCCGGCAGGAAGCGTGCACGTCGCGACGGCGCCCGAAGGCGCGCTGCTGCTGGGCATGTTCCTGCGGCCGAATCGTTTCCTTTGAGCGACGTTGCTCAGAACTGGTAGAAGGCGCTCAGCGAAACCGCCTGGGCTTTTTCCAGCTCGTCAATGTGGATGCGCTCGTACTCGGCGCGTATGCCGACGCCGGCCAGGGTGAACCACACCCCCACGCCATACACAGGTGCATTGCCGTCATAGTCGTTCGAGAGTCCGGCAATATCCTTTTTCAGCTTGTAGTTCACGCCGCCCACACGCCCCATGATGTCCACGGGCCCGAGCCCGACGCCCGCGAGAACGGCGTAATCGAAGCCATAAAAGCGGTATTTGATGTCGCCCACCGGTGTGGAATCGGTGGCATGGCCTGAATCCCGATAGCCTAGCTCGGCGGCGAACTTGATCAGCGGAATCGCATCGAGGTGGTAGCCGACGAAGGCCTTGCCGCCGGTGCCGGTTTCATCGAAATTCACGCCTCCGGGATTGCCG
>DASWEZ010000266.1:0-2109 GCA_036394495.1 Burkholderiales bacterium | reverse complement strand
GACGATTCTCATCCGCCCTTCCTTTTACATTTACCGCAATATTGACCGCTTCCGTGCGCGGCAAACCGGGCTGGACGAATGCCGCGCTTCTACACGTATTCACACCGGTGCGGGATTGAGCTCCGGGAAGCCGCGCTGGTGCCAGTACGGATAAGCCAGCGTCGTGGCGCTGGCGGCATCGAGTTTCGCAATCTGCGCCGGCGTCAGGTTCCAGCCGAGCGCACCGAGGTTCTGGCGCAATTGTTCTTCGTTTCGCGCACCGACGATGATCGTGGCGACCGACGGGCGTTGCAGCAGCCAGTTCAGCGCAATCTGCGGCACGGTCTTTCCGGTTTCCCTGGCCACCTCGTCCAGTGCATCGACGACCTTGAAGACATGCTCGTTCGAAACCGGCGGACCCTTGTCGTTGGAGAGCTTGCTTTGCAGCCGGGTGGTTTCCGGCAACGCCTGTCCGCGGCGCAGCTTGCCGGTCAGCCTGCCCCAGCCGAGCGGACTCCAGATGACCGTACCGATTTTCTGGTCGAGCGCCAGCGGCATGAGTTCCCATTCGTAGTCGCGTCCGACCAGGCTGTAGTAAGCCTGATGAGCGACGTAACGCGCCAGACCGTGTTTTTCCGAAATCGCCAGCGACTTCATCAGATGCCAGCCGGAAAAATTCGAGCAGCCGATGTAGCGGATCTTGCCGGCACGCACCAGGTTGTCGAGGGTCAGGAGGACTTCTTCCATCGGCGTCCTGGCATCGAATCCATGCAGCTGATACAAATCGATGTGGTCGGTTCCCAGCCGCCGCAGGCTCGCCTCGACGGCCTCGGTCAGATGGAAGCGCGAGGAGCCCAGGTCGTTGGGTCCCGGCCCCGTGCGAAAAGTGCCCTTGGTGGAAATGAGCACCTGGTTGCGCCGGCCCTTGATCGCCTGCCCGAGTATCTCCTCCGCCATGCCGTTCGAATAGACGTCCGCCGAATCGAACATCGTCATGCCGGCTTCGAGACAGATGTCGACCAGTCTCGTGGCCTCCGCGACGTCGCTGGCGCCCCAGGATTTGAAAAACTCGTTGCCGCCACCGAATGTGCCGGTGCCGAGGCTCAATACCGGAACCTTGAATCCCGAACCGCCAAGCTGCCTGTACTCCATCGATCGTTCCTCCAGATGTTTCATGAATTGCCGGACCATCCGTGCGGCCTGAACGGGCGAGCACAGGGAGATGGCGATTGTAGTTCAATCGGCAATGCTCGAAAGACGGGAGTTCTTTAGAATCGACAGTTCGAAGGAGGTTGCACATGAAGGTAGCGGTAGTCGGTTGTGGCGCCATGGGCAGCGTGTATGCGGCGTTGCTGGCGGATGCGGGACACGAAGTCTGGGCGATCGACAACTGGAAGGAACACGTCGACGCGATGAAGGCCAACGGCTTGCGCGTGGAAGGCGCATCGGGAGACCGTACCGTGCGCGTGAACGCGACGACGGATGCCGCGGATGCGGGTCCCTGCGATCTGGCCATTCTGGCGACCAAGGCCATGCACGTCGAGAAGGCAGCGCAGTCGATGCAGCCGTTATTGCGCAAGGACACGGTCGTGCTGTCGATCCAGAACGGGCTCGGCGGTCCCGACACCGCGGCCAAAGTGCTCGGCCGCGAGCGCGTGCTGGTCGGCGTCGTCGGCGGCTTCGGCGCCTCGATGAAAGCGCCGGGCCATGCCCATCACAACGGCTGGGAACTGGTTCGCCTCGGCGAATTCGCCGGCCCCGTTTCGCCGAGATTGGAAGCAGTGGCCGAAGTCTGGCGCTCCGGCGGATTTCGCGTGAAGTGTTTCGACGACATCGATCAGCTGGTCTGGGAAAAACTGATCTGCAACGTCTGCTTCTCGGGCACTTGCGCCGTTACCGAGCGCACCATCATCGAAGTGATCGAGGATCCGGACACCTGGCAGATCGCCTCCGGCTGCGCAACCGAAGCCTGCAACGTGGCACGGGCTCGCGGCATCAAGCTCGATTTCACGGACCCTGTCGCCTACGTGCACGCCTTCGGCTTGAAGATCCCGAAAGCGCGGCCGTCCATGCTGCTCGACCATATGGCCGGAAGGATGTCGGAGATCGAAGCCATCAACGGCGCCATCC
>DASWEZ010000265.1:0-1669 GCA_036394495.1 Burkholderiales bacterium | reverse complement strand
AGTCAGCAACGAAGTTTCCGTCATGATCGGCTACGCGCTGAAGCCGGGCTCGGAATCAACGCTGGAGGTGGGCGGCGCTTCCTACGCGATGTACACCCAGGGCGACGGCCTCTGGATCAAGAATGCCGCCGAGGAAGAGCGAATGGTGGATGCCATGCGCAAGGCCTCCGACGCCGTGGTCAAGGGCGTCTCGGCCAAGGGCACCGAGACCACCGACACCTTCTCGCTGAAGGGCCTTTCCCAGGCGCTCGACAAACTGGCGCAGGATTGCAAGCGCTAACTTAGTCGCAATTGCTTTGCCGGTTGCTATATTAAGGGAACATTATTAGTCGTCATGGCCGGGCTTGTCCCGGCCATGCACGTCCTGACCAGCCGCTGAAAAGACGTGGATGTCCGGCACAAGGCCGGGCATGACGGTCTCATTGAGATACCAGGTAATGCAGACTATCCTCGAAACGCCTGATGCGCCGGCTCCCTTGGAAAAGGTCGCGCTCGAAACCTATGTGCCGCCGGCAAAGCCGTCGCTGATCGGACTATCGCGCGCCGAAATCGCCGAACGGTTAGCGGCGATCGGGGTGGCACCGGCGCAGCGCAGGATGCGTGTGCAGCAGCTCTGGCACTGGATCTACGTCCGCGGCGCGAAGAACTTCGACGACATGACCAGCATCTCCAAGGAAATGCGCGCGCAGCTTGAGGCGCATTTCACGGTCGCGCGTCCCGAGGTCGCCGCCGAACAGATCTCAAATGACGGCACCCGCAAATGGCTGTTGCGCCTGCCGAGCGGCGACAGCCTCGAAAAGGCGCATGAAGTCGAGTGCGTCTATATTCCTGAAACCGATCGCGGCACGCTGTGCGTTTCCTCGCAGGTCGGCTGCACGCTGAATTGCTCGTTCTGTCACACCGGCACGCAGCGGCTGGTGCGCAATCTCACCGCAGGCGAAATCGTCGGCCAGATCATGGTGGCGCGCGACCGCCTCAACGACTGGGCCGGCCGCGAAACGCCTTCCGGCGGCCGTCTCGTCACCAACGTGGTGATGATGGGCATGGGCGAGCCCTTGTATAATTTCGACGCGGTGCGCGATGCGCTGCTGATTGTTTCCGACAATGAAGGCATCGGCATTTCCCGCCGCCGCATCACGCTGTCGACTTCGGGCGTGGTGCCGAACATCGTCCGCACCGGGGAAGAAATCGGCGTGATGCTGGCGGTCTCGCTGCACGCGGTGCGCGACGAGTTGCGCAACGAACTGGTGCCGCTGAACCGGAAATATCCGATTGCCGAATTGCTGCAGGCCTGTCGCGACTATCCCGGCTCCTCCAATGCCCGGCGCATCACCTTCGAATATGTGATGCTGAAGGGCGTCAACGATTCAATGGAAGACGCGAAACTGCTGGTGAAGATGCTGAAGGGGATTCCAGCCAAGATCAACCTGATTCCGTTCAATCCGTGGCCGGGCACCCGCTACGAATGCTCGGACTGGGATCAGATCGAAAAGTTTTCGGAATATATTTTCAACGCCGGCTACTCCTCGCCGGTGCGCACGCCGCGCGGCCGCGACATCCTTGCCGCCTGCGGCCAGCTCAAATCCGAAACCGAGAAATTGTCGGTGCGCGAGCGCCAGGCGCTGCGCGCCATGGCGATGACGGATTGATATGAATGGCGCGACTTGTA
>DASWEZ010000264.1:0-3865 GCA_036394495.1 Burkholderiales bacterium | reverse complement strand
GAGCCAAAGACGGGTCTCGATCTGTTCGGATTTCGCCATGTAATGCTCCAGAACCTGCGCGATGCTATCGCCTTCGATGCTGACGACGCCCTGGTAGGCCTGCTTGCCGTTGGTCGGCACGATCGAGATCACGAAGCGCCCTGCGCCCAGCAATTCCGTTACGTTGCCCTTGGCGAGGTCTCCATCCCACTTTGCGGTGGCGCGCAGCGTCTGTTCGCTGGTCGCTTCGACGACGAGCAATTGCACCGGCCCGCTGCCTTGCATCTGCATGATCAGCGAACCTTCGAATTTGAGCGTCGCCGACAACAAGGCGGCGGCCGCCATCATCTCGCCGAGGAGCCGCTCCAGCGGAGCCGGGTAAGTACGCCTCTCCAGCACAGCGCGCCAGGTGGCATCCAGATGTGCGATTTCGCCGCGCACCGGTGTGCTTTCCAGTAAAAATCGTTGCAGTGAATCGTTCATGATTGTCTGTATAGCCGGAAGCGTTCCACCTTGTCGCCGGGACGGCGTCCTTCCCAGATCAGTTTCCAGGAACCGCCGGCGTGGGTTGGAGTCTTCCACTTGTCTTGAATGATCAGCAGTTCGCAATCGGGGCGCTTGCCCGGTTTTTCAAGGCGTACGGTCAGGATATCGCCAAAGTAATGCAGCATCGCCCGCTGCGGCTCTCCCAGCGCCTGGCTGTAGATGCAGCCGTGCGACGCCGGTACCGCCTGCGCCAGCTGTGTAAACACGGCGCGATAGGTCTTCCCGGTATCGATATATCTGACTAGCAGCAGCGCAACCAGTGCCCACAGCATGGTCATGCCCGTCGCCCAGGTAATGACGGGTCGTTCCGGCCGGCGCTTGACGTTGAACAGCAGCACGAGCCAGGCAAGCGTGAATACCGCGGCCAATATCACCACAAAGGCACGTCCGCCCGACTGGTAGGCCGGCTGCATGTCCATCATGTGTTTCCACAGCTTCGTCGGCACGCCGACGTCGATGGCCGTCCAGTAAAACCAGCCGACGACGGCGAAGAACGTGAACAGGATGATCGCGAACCAGTAATAGAGGTTGGCCGCACCCCGCTTGAGGGTTTCGAAGGACACGACCGCAAGCAGCGAAATGGGCAGCAGCAACGGCATGCCGAAAACGTCGCGGCCCTCGCCGATGACGCTGAGAAACGCAAAGAAGACTGCAAAGGCAACCAGCGGAAGGACGATCCCGGGCTTTTGCAATCCGGCGCGGCCTTCGACCCAAAGTCCCCAGAGCGCGAAGGGCCAGGCCGGCCAGGCGAACCAGGGCAGCACGTTCACGTAGTAAAAATAGTCTTCGTCCGGCGTGAAAACGAAAATACTCTTCAGCCGTTCCACGTTCTGGACCCAGAACCATTCGGCAAACAGCTGCGGCGACCGGGCCTCCAGCAGCATCGGCCAGACCACCGCCCACGGCGTTGCGACCACGAGGGCCACGGCAACCGTCAGCAGGTAATAGCGGGTGCGCCAGTGCGATGACACGATCGGCAGCAGTACCATCGTGAGCAGCAGCATGAACGGTTCGACCAGTCCGTCGGAGAGGATGCAGACACCCAGACCTGTCCCCAGCCACAACCCCGCGATCAGCGGCCGCCGTGCCGAAATTGCCAGCGCATAGAGGCCGATGGCCAAACCGGCCAGCAGCGCGGCATCGGCGATCAACTGGTGGCCTCGGAGCAGCAATCCCCCGCAGCCCAGCAGCATCAGCGCGGCGACCCAGCTCTTCGCGCTTCCGTACAACTCCTTCGCGGTCAGCGCGATGAACAGGAACGTCAGGGCCATGTAGACGCCAGTGGCAAGGCGCGCGGCATCGTGCAGGGGCAATACCGGGGAGAACAGCGTACCGGTCAGGGCGGCCGTCAGATAGAACAGCGGAGGTCTGTTCAGATAGGGCTCGCCGGCAAGCATCGGCACGACCCAGTCGCCGTTCTTCAGCAATTGATAGACGACGCCGAAGGTGTGTGCTTCGTCCGGTTTCCAGGGATCGTGTCCGACCAGCCCGGGGAGAATCCAGGCTATGCAGAGCAGGATGGCCAGCGTGACCGGATTCTCGGTGATGTGCGCGGCGATCTTGTCGCTGCGCAGAAGGTGGGCGGGGCGAAGCATGGTTCTTGTCTGGGATGCATGGACCGGAAGCAAGGCATCCGGCCGTCATGCCACTCCCGCGCTGGCTTTCCTGGGAACGGGCCTTGGGATCGGACCTGAATTTTGCCTATTCTAATCCGCGACCGCGGAAAAACATCGCGCCGAAAATGCGAAAAGGCAGCTTGCGCTGCCTTTTCCTGATCGCATCCTGAAGGTTCAGGTCGCGGCCGGCTTCGTCTCGGTCTTCTTGCTGTACTTCTGGCGGAATTTTTCCACGCGGCCCGCGGTGTCCATGATTTTCTGCTTGCCGGTATAGAAGGGGTGGCAGGCAGAGCAGACTTCCACGTGCAGCGGTTTACCCAGCGTGGAACGCGTCGTGAACGTATTCCCGCAGCTGCAGGTTACCGCGACATTGGCGTATTCGGGATGGATTTCAGGCTTCATTTTGATTCCTTTCTGATGGAAGCGGGATTTGCGCTTCCGAAGGGGGCGGATTATCCACATCAATTTGGGGATTGGCAACCCCAAAATCAAGGGCCGGGGACTGAGTGCCGAGGACTAAGTATCTGTGGCAAATGCTCAATTCCCACTTGCCCTGCCTGCCGGGCGCAGTATGAGTCTTGCGCGCGGACTCGTTAGCCGCAGGCCGATTTGCGGGTAGCGCGCCGGACTTCGTGTGACGACGCTAACCTCTCCTCATCGAGTCGAAGAAGTCCGCATTGTTCTTTGTACCACGGAGTTTATCGACGAGAAACTCGGTCGCTTCCAATTCGTCCATGGGGTCGCGCGCGGACTCGTTACCGGCGGAGCCGGCCGTTTGCGGGTAGCGCGCGTTTGTACCCGATGACCTACTTCACCCCCGACGCATACTGTCAAAAAAGTCAGCGTTGTTCTTCGTACCCCGCAACTTGTCCACCAGAAATTCCGTGGCCTCGAGCTCGTCCATCGGGTACAGCAGTTTGCGCAGCACCCATATTTTCTGCAGGATTTCCTTCTCGATCAGCAGTTCCTCGCGGCGCGTTCCGGAGCGGTTGACGTTGATCGAGGGATAGATCCGTTTCTCGGCCATGCGGCGGTCGAGATGGATTTCCATGTTGCCGGTGCCTTTGAATTCTTCGTAGATCACGTCGTCCATGCGCGAACCGGTATCGATCAGCGCGGTGGCGATGATGGTCAGCGATCCGCCTTCCTCGATGTTGCGTGCCGCGCCGAAGAAACGCTTCGGGCGCTGCAGCGCATTGGCATCCACGCCGCCGGTCAGGACTTTGCCCGATGCCGGAACGACGGTATTGTAGGCACGTGCGAGACGCGTAATCGAATCCAGCAGGATGACGACGTGCTTCTTGTGTTCGACCAGGCGCTTGGCTTTTTCCAGCACCATCTCGGCCACCTGGACATGGCGCGTGGCGGGTTCGTCGAAAGTCGACGATACCACCTCGCCTTTGACCGAGCGCTGCATTTCCGTCACTTCCTCGGGACGCTCATCGATCAGCAGCACGATCAGGTAGACGTCGGGAAAATTCGCGGCAATCGAATGCGCTATGTGCTGCAGCATCACCGTCTTGCCGCTCTTCGGACTGGATACCAGCAGGCCGCGTTGGCCCTTGCCGATCGGGGCGATGATGTCGATGATGCGGCCGGTGAGGTTTTCTTCCGACTTGATGTCCCGCTCCATGAGGAACTGTTCGGTGGGGAACAGCGGAGTCAGGTTTTCGAACAGGATCTTGTGCTTGGAATTCTCGGGCGGCTCGGCGTTGACCTTGTCG
>DASWEZ010000263.1:0-5275 GCA_036394495.1 Burkholderiales bacterium | reverse complement strand
ACCTAAGGCGAATTTGCCACAGAGGGCACAGAGGACACAGAGGAAGGCAAGAACCATTCAGGGGCATTGACGAAAAGTGGGCAAGTTGAAGAGAAAATATGCAAAAGGTTGCCGGGAATAATATGGCCACGCAGAGTTCCGATGATCATTCAACGCTTTTCTCTGTGACCTCTGTGCCCTCTGTGGCAAAGAATAATCTTTAGAGAGGTAACGATTGACGAAAGTGAATACAGGAACGACGGGCTGCGCTGGCCGGGTGGTGATACTCACCGACGAGCCGGGTTGGCACGGGGCGCGGTTGGGGGAAGCGTTCCTGGCGCGCGGTGTCGATACGAGCTTTGCCTCATTGCGCGACTGCCGTTTCGATTTGCACCGCACCGCGCGCAGCGTCGTCCTTCCAGGGTTCGAGGACCACTTGCCCGGCGGCGTATTCGTGCGCGGGGTACCGGGGGGCACGCTCGAGCAGGTCGTACTGCGCCTGGATGTACTTCATGCGCTCAAATTGCTGGGTGTGCCGGTGTACAACGACGGCCGCGCGATCGAGCGGACGGTGGACAAGGCCATGACCAGTTTTGTGCTGGTGAACGCCGGCCTTCCGACGCCGGCGACCTGGGTCACAGAATCGCAGAGCGAGGCGGCTGCCGTTGTGCGCACCGAATTGGCGGCCGGACGGGAACTGGTGATGAAGCCCTTGTTCGGTTCGCAGGGAGTCGGCTTGAAGCGAATCGGCGCCTTTGGTGATTTGCCGCCCGCTGCGGACTACGACGGCGTGTATTACCTGCAGCGCTACATCGAGGCAGGCAGCGACGGGTGGCACGACTGGCGCGTCTTCGTCATCGACGGCGTGGCGGTGGCGGCGATGAAGCGGCAGGGAAAGAGCTGGATTACGAATGTCGCCCAGGGCGGCACGTGCGCGCCGGCCGATTTATCCGGGCAGGAGGATCTGCGCACGCTTGCGCAAAAGGCTTGCCGCGCATTGCAGATGGACTACGCGGGCGTGGACCTGATTCGCGACCGCGATGGCCATCTTCAGGTCGTCGAGGTTAACGGTATTCCGGCGTGGAAGGGCTTGCAGTCTGTTACACAGGACAGCATCGCCCGGATGCTGGTCAATGATTTCGTCGACAGGCATCTGCGGCGCCGCGCGCTGCACTCGGTCGCATGAAGGCAATGCACGCATTCTCGCTCGATCCGGCAGCCGTTGCAGGGGCGATCTGGGACGCGTGCGTTACCGATGTTCGCGCGTTCAAGCCCGGCAATGTCAGCCTCGCCTCTCCCGGGCACGGCATGCACGCGGATGATTTTGTCGCGAGTGCCGACGTCATGGCCGCCGCGATTTCGGCGCCTGCATCCGGTGCGGGAGAACGCATTGCACGCGCGATAGAGGCGACTCGGGCAGTCGTGCCCGTCAACACGAATCTCGGAATCGTGCTGCTGTGCGCTCCTCTTGCGCAAGCAGCGATCGCTTCGTCGGACGAACTGGTTCTGCGTGAACGGTTGCGCCTGGTGCTGGCCGGACTCGATGTGGATGACGCCGACCTGGCCTACCGCGCGATCCGCATGGCGGAACCGGGCGGATTGGGACGGTCCGAACGCCATGACGTGGCAGAAGCACCGCACGTCACCTTGCGCCAGGCCATGAATGAGGCGCGTGAACGCGACCGGATCGCCTATCAGTACGTTACCGACTACCGGGACATTTTCGAAACCGGCTTGCCGGCATTGCAGCACGGCCTCGCGCGCTGGCGCAGCCGTACGTGGGCCGCGGTGCATGCCTATCTGATTTTTCTGGCGCGCTTTGCAGACAGCCACATAGCGCGCAAGCATGGTGATGAAGTGGCCGCGTCGGTCAGTCTGCAGGCGCGCGACCTGAGTCAGGCGCTGGGACGCTCGCACGACCCTGCGCAGGAAATGCCGGCACTGGTGGCGTTCGACCGCCAGTTGAAGGCGCGATCCATCAATCCGGGCACCAGTGCCGATATGACGGTGGCCACCCTGGTTGCGATGGATCTGGAGGATTCGCTGGACAAGGTTTCACGGGACAGTCGGGCCGAAGTTGGCGCCAGCGGATGAGTTCGTAGTCAGTGGCGGGCTCCGGCCCGTGTTCGATCAACAACCAAAGTCAAGAACCGAAGGAGGAGTAAATGGCGAAAATCAATGGAACATGCGTCGGCGAATCGCTGGTCGGGGAAGGCAATGAAGTCGCCCACATCGACCTGCTGATCGGTCCGCGCGGCAGCCCTGTGGAGGCGGCATTCTGCAACGCGCTGACCAACAACAAGGACGGCTTCACCTCGCTGCTCGCGGTGGTGGCGCCGAACCTGATAACCAAGCCGAATACCGTGATGTTCAACAAGGTCACGATCAAGGGCGCCAAGCAGGCGGTGCAGATGTTCGGCCCGGCTCAGCGAGCAGTGGCGATGGCCGTCGCGGATAGCGTTGCCGAAGGCATCATCCCGGCGGACGAGGCGGACAATCTGTTCATCTGCGTGGGCGTGTTCATTCACTGGCAGGCGGCGGACGACAAGAAGATCCAGGACTACAACTACAAGGCGGTCAAGGAGTCGATCGCGCGCGCCATCAAGGGCGAACCGAAGTCTGCGGAAGTCACTGCGAAACGCGGATCCATGGATCACCCGTTCCAGGCACACAAGTAACACTTTGCTCCAGGCCCGCTCCGCTGCACGGAGCGGGCTTTATTTTTCGGACTGCATCGCCGTTTCAAAGCGCCGCAGTTCTGCGGGACCGATGCGTCCATCGTGGAGGGAAGTAGCGAGCAACGCGCCCGCGGCCCCGGCCGTTCTCACCTGATGAAGATCTTCGATGGAACGCACGCCGCCGGCCGCATAAATCCGGCAACCCGGTGCCTTTGCGGCAAGCATCCCGATCAGCGCCAGGTCCGGGCCGGCATCGCTGCCGACCCGTTTCAGATTCATTGCCAGCACGCTCTCGGGCCAGTAGTGAACCGCATCCCGGAGCAGCGCGACCGGGCCTTTGAAAGTTTCGCCGAAAAAATCCAGCGAGAGCACCGGCGAGCATGCACGCGCGCCGGCCATGAACCGCGCATCGGCCAGCGATTCACTGCCGATCACGGCTCTGCCCGGTCCGGCGGCAACCCACCGGTTCAATGCCTTCTCATCCGCAATGCCGGCGTCGACCCAGAGTTCGATGGCGGGAAAGCGATCGTGGATTCCATCGAGGATTTCATGATTGCTGCCCTGGCGCTGGATGGCATCGAGGTCCGCGAAATAGAATGTCCGGAACGGATGCAGGCGCAGCAGCGTGGCCATGATGGTCTGCGGATCGGCGCCTTTGCACAGATTCGATCGAATCGGCGCGTACTCCGAGCGGCGGCCTTCGCGGGCATGCACGACCTGGCCGTTCAGCAGATCGATGACAGGGATCAAATGAAAATTAGCCACAGAGGACACAGAGGTCACAGAGAAAAGGGGGAAAGCTGCCGAATTGTGGAATACTGAAAGGGTATTGCCAAGTGTAGTCACGTACCGATTTCTCCAACGGGGTTTTACTTAATTCGTGCCATTCTGATTCTCAGCCTTTCTCTGTGACCTCTGTGTCCTCTGTGGCAAAAGGTTTTCCCTAGGCATGCGGATCTTCGTTTACGAGCACATCACCGGCGGCGGGATGCTGGACGACCCGCAGATGGCCGCGCTTGCGCCGGAGGGTGAGATGATGCTGCGCGCACTGGTGGAAGATCTCGCGGCACTACCGGGGGTCGAAGTGACAGTCATGCGCGATTTCCGGCTGACGGCCGATCTGCCGGCGAGAATGCTTGTCGTGCAAGCCGGCCAGTTCAATGCCGTCTTCAGGCAGGCCGCGCAAGAGTGCGACGCAGTCTGGCCGATCGCGCCGGAACAGGACGACATCCTGCTCCGTATCACGGGCGAGATCCTGGCATGCGGCCGCACATTGTTGGGCAATCGGCTCGACGCAGTCGCCATCGCAACCAGCAAACGGGCCACCGCGGTCACGCTGGGGTGCGCGGGGATACCCGTGGCGCCTGTCTATTCGAGCGAACGCGAACTGCCATCGGCCGTGAATGAGGTCGTCGTCAAGCCGGACGATGGTACCGGCTGCCAGGACACCCTGTTGTTCGAGGATCGCCTGAAACTGCGCGGATGGCTGCGTGGGCGCACAAGCGCGAAGCGGATATTCCAGCCCTATGTCCGCGGCGAAGCAAGGAGTCTGTCGCTCCTGTGTTGCGAGGGGCGAGCCCGTTTGCTGGCCTGCAACCGCCAGAAAGTGAAACTGGAAAACGGTGCGTTCCGTTTCGATGGCGTCAGCGTGAATGCGGTGGCCGACAACGCAGGACGTTATGCGGCGCTGGCTGACAGCATCGCTCAGGCCTTGCCCGGGCTATGGGGATATTGCGGCGTGGACTTCATAGAAGCCGATGCGGGACCGATCGTGATCGAAGTCAACCCCAGACTGACGACTTCATACGCGGGCCTGCGCCGGGCGATCGGAAGCAATCCCGCGCAACTCGTGCTCGAACTGCCCGGTTCGCTCGATGCCGCGGGAGCGGGGTTTCAAATGGGCGCTGTCGAGATAGAGGTTGCTCATGCCGGCTGATGTCGTGCTGGGCTGGGATATCGGCGGCGCGCATCTCAAGGTTGCCGCGGTCGATCGCAAAGGCAGGGTGGTGCGGGTCGTCCAATTGCCCTGTCCGTTGTGGCTGGGATTGGAGCATCTCGACCGTGCAATTTCAACAGCATTCGCCCGGATGCCGAGCGCCGGCCTGCACGCGGTCACCATGACCGGGGAGCTGACCGACTTCTTCCGCAATCGTGCCCAGGGCGTGAAGTCAATCATCGCGCGTTTTGCAAAGCAGGCGCCGGTGGGCCGCACCACTATTTATGCAGGTCCGGCAGGCTTCCTTACTCCGCAGAACGCCACGCGGAAAACCGACGCCGTGGCATCGGCGAACTGGGCCGCCAGCGCGCAACTGGTCGCAAGCCACCTGCCGGACGCGCTGTTCGTCGATATCGGCAGCACAACCACCGATCTGGTTCCCATCCGCGGCGGTGTGCTGAGGGTTCGGGGTTTCAGCGATGCAGACCGGTTGGCCTGCGAAGAGCTGGTGTATACGGGTGTCGTGCGTACGCCGATCATGGCGCTCGCGGACCGGATTCCATTCGACGGGCAATGGATTCCGGCGATGGCGGAATATTTCGCCACCACGGCGGATGTCTACCGCTTGACCGGCGAACTTCCCGAAGGCGCCGATCAGCTTCCCGCCGCCGACAACGGCGGG
>DASWEZ010000262.1:0-6089 GCA_036394495.1 Burkholderiales bacterium | reverse complement strand
TACTTCCACACCTGGAACGTGAAGCGCATCAAGCCCGCCGCTTTCACGCCTTACGACCTGGATCGAGAGAACTACACCACGCTGCTGTGGGCCTTCGAAGGCTTTACGTCCTATTACGACGATCTGCTGCTCGTGCGCGCGGGACTGATGCCGCGCAATACCTATCTCGATACGCTGGGCCGCAACATCACGTCGCTGCTGCGCACCAGCGGGCGCAAGAAACAGACGGTCGCGGAATCGAGCTTCGATGCCTGGATCAAGTACTACCGCTCGGATGAAAACACGCCGAACGCCGGCGTCAGCTATTACGGCAAGGGCAGCCTGATCGGGTTGAGCCTGGACCTGCTGATCCGCAACCAGACCGGCGGGCGCAAGTCGCTCGACGACGTGATGCGCGCGCTGTGGAAGCGCTACGGCATGAAAGGCATCGGCGTCCCCGAAGACGGCATCGAGAAGACCGCCGAACAGGTGACCGGTTTGAAACTGAAGCGCTTCTTCGGTCAAGCAGTGCGCGCGACCGCCGATCTGCCTTTGCAGAAATTGCTCGTCACGGTCGGCGTGGACTTGGCGCTGAGGCCGCCGCGCTCGGGCGTGGACCGCCGCGAACGCAAACCCACGCGCGCCGAGAAAACCGCCGAGCGCGGTGTCGCGCTCGGCGTGCGCACCGGCGCCGAAGGCGGCAACGTGCGCATCACGCATGTGCTCGACGGCGGCGCTGCACAGAAATCCGGACTCGCCAGCGGAGACATTGTCATCGCCATGGACGGACTGCGGGTCACACCGGACAACTTCGAAAACCAGCTATCGCGCTACCGCGCCGGCGATACTGTCACGCTGCATACCTTCCGTCGCGACGAACTGAACGTCCTGAACATGACCCTCGCCGCCGCCAGGCCGGATGCCTGGTCGCTGAGCGTCAATGACAATCCCGCCGGCGCCCGCAATCGCAAGCGCTGGCTGGGTACGGATTAGACCAAAGCATTTGCCACAGAGGTCACAGAGGAAAGAAAAAAACAAGACGGTTGGAAAGAAACGCGGAGGATGCATGGTAGCCGTAGTCATGTTCGGACATTCCACACACACGCGCCACCTCCCTTTCGGATCAACTCACTGGCAAACTTTTCCGTCGTTGCTTTCCTCTGTGTCCTAAAAGGGTACTCCGACGTGCTGCGCACGTAGGGTATCTGTGCCCTCTGTGGCCAGTTTTTGACTTTGGGCTAGATAACAATCGCGTCTTCGTCGCCGAGTTTCTTGGCGAGGCGATTTACTGTGGGAAGCAAATTGAGTCCCGAACGAGTCTTGAGTTTTCTCGCGGAAGCGCGGAGGTCGTCGATGGCGATGCGGACAGGCGCGCCGATCTTCGCAACGACGACGGTGTTGGCATCGCACGGCGGCAGCACGAGTAGGCGATCGTCGAAGGCTTTGCGGATGGGATCGGCACCCGGTTTCGCATGTCGCCCACGGCTCAATAGATTTGTCACCATCATTCCCCCGCTGGCAAGTCGCGAACGGCACATACGATAGAACGGCAGGCTGTGGAGCCTGCCCGCGCGCCCATTTGCATCGAAGCCATCGACCAGGATGAGGTCGAACCGGCGGCGCGCCTTCTCCATATATATATAGCCGTCCCCGATCTCGATCCTGAGATGCGCGGATTCCTCCGGCAACCGGAAGAACTGCCAGGCGTTCAGGACGACCTCCGCGTCGAGCTCGACCACTTCGAGTTTCGTCCCGGGGAGATTGCGGTGCAGGAACCGGGTGATCGACGCTGCACCGAGCCCGATCTGCAACACCTTGCGCGGCCATGCCCGGTCCGGGTGCAGGAGCAGCGCTATCATCATTTCTCTGGTGTAGTCGAGCTCGAGCGACCAGGGCCGCGAAAGCCGCATCGCTCCCTGGATCCAGTGCGGGTTGAACTGCAAATAACGGACGCCGCGTTCTTCGCTGATGCGGATGGGCATGTGTGGAACGGTGAAGGGTAATGAGTGAAGGGTGAAGGGTAAAACCGCAGGGCGCGATCTTACCTAAAACTTGCCCTTAAGTGGCGGGAGGAATGGGAGACACCAAGATCGAATCGCCGGAGGTCTACCTCGTCACGCCGTCACGACCGTCACGTCGTCACGTCTTTTTACATGGCATCATGTCCAACATGCCAAAGATCCCACCCGATATCGCGAAGAAACCCGTCTCCGATTCGCGGGCGCTCATCCAGGCCTTTCCTGCGAACAACGCCGCGGCTCCCGGAGAAGATCGTCAACAACCTCATCAGCGCTATCGTGGTCGAGGGCGGCGCGATTCACATCACATTCGACAACCGCGCGAATAGTGCCATCAAGGGCAAGGTCCTCACGCTGCGGCCGGCCGTAGTCAGGGATGCGGCCAGATGACGATCGAAGGCGCAAACAGGACCAGCTTTCCCGCGCGCTATCTGCCTTCGTGGTGCCGGCCGGGCTGAACTGCCGGCGGATATCGAACAGAGGCGGGCGCCCGCCAACGCACGGCGGGTAGCTAAGGCGGGGAAAAGGATATAAATTGGACGCTTGACAGCCTTGTACCGGCGCAATGTGCCGGTGCGAAAAAGGAAGGGGCATCACATGGAAAACCTCGTCGCGCTGATCGAGCCTTTGCTGCAACTCGATTTCGATACCTGGCACGTCGCCATCCCTCAGGAATTGAGTGCGCGAATCGCCTTCGCGCTGGAAAAGGGCAAAGTCCTGTGCCTCACCAACCTGCCCTTTTCACTGTCCACGCGGGAGTTGGACTTCCTTTCACCAGCCTGGCTGAATGGCAAGCGCAAGAACATCAGCCTGGAAGGCGACCGGCTGCGCGGCTTCAGCGGATCCGCCGACGCAGAATCCCGCATGAATGCAATGATCAAGCGGTACTCGGATCAGGCCTTAGGCCTGGTGACGCGTTTATTTCCCGGATACAAGGACCACCTGAAACTGGCCAGGACAAGTTTCCGGCCCGGCGCCGTCGGGGCATCGAAGACTTCCTGGAGAAAAGATGATGCCCGGCTGCACGTCGATGCGTTTCCGTCGCGCCCGAATCACGGCGAGCGCATTTTGCGGGTCTTCACCAACGTCAACCAGCAGGGCGTCTCCCGCGTCTGGCGCGTGGGCGAACCGTTCGAAGCCGCGGCCCGGCATTTCCTGCCCGGCATTCCCCACCCGCTGCCGGGCTCCGCAAAATTGCTGCATGCGTTGAAAATCACCAAGAGCGTGCGCAGCGAATACGATCACATCATGCTGCATCTGCATGACCGCATGAAAGCAGACCCGGATTACCAGAAAAACGCGCCCCAGCAGGAAATCCATATCCGGCCCGGCACGACCTGGATCTGTTTTTCAGATCAGGTCTTGCATGCCGCAATGTCCGGCCAGTACGTGTTCGAACAAACTCTTCACTTGCCCGTTGCTGCGCAATATCACCCGGAATGGTCGCCACTGCGGGTGCTGGAAAAACTGCGGGCCGCCCCCCTTCTGGCTGGAAGCCGGTTGTTGCCGGGAACGCCGCGAACTCACCGGTAGTCATTATCCTTTTGGATCGGTGGCCGGCGGTTTGCCGTCGATCAGCAGCCACGCGGCCAGCGCGCTCATCAGGGCCAGGCCGGCGCTGAGCAGCATGACCCAGCGAAATCCGGCCACGAAGGATTCACCCACTGCGCGCTTGAGCATCTCAGCACTGGCGCCGTCGATATTCGATGGAATGGCAGCGCCGGCCAGTTTGTCCCGCTGCCCTTCGAAGAAAGCCACGACTTCGCGCGATGCATCCAGCGCCGCCAGCTTGCCCGTCAGGCTGGAATCGAATGCCCAAGCCATGACCATGCCGAACACGGCAATCGCGAGCAGCGCGGCCGTCCTGGAGACCGCGTTGTTCACGCCGGACGCGATCCCCGCAAGGTCCGCTCCGATCGAATTCATGACCGTCGTGGTCAACGGCGCGACGGTTACCGCCATGCCGACTCCAAGCACAACGACTGCGGGGAAAAATGTCAGCCAATAGCTGCCACCGCTTCCGGGCCAAGCGAACAACGCGAAACCGCAAGTCGCGATGACCGGTCCCGTCACCAGCGGCAGCTTGGCGCCGACGCGATCGACCAGGCGACCGGACCAACGCGAGAGGAAGAACATGATGATGATGAGCGGCAGCAGCGCTGCGCCTGCCGCCGTCGCCGAATACGCCTGAACCTGGATCAGATTCAATGGAAAGAAGAACAGCGCGCCGCCCAACGCCGCATACAGCCACAAGGTGAGCAGGTTTGCGCCGGAAAAATTGCGGTTGCGGAACAGGGACAACGGCACCATCGGTGCGCGAACCCGCGACTCGACCAGCACGAATAATGCGATTGCGACGCAACCGAGCGCCAATGCCGCGAGCACCGCGAAAGAACGCCAATGCAAGGCCGGCGCTTCGATGAACGCGTAGACGATGCCGCCGAGCCCGATTGTTGCGAGCAGCGAACCCCAGCCGTCGAGCGCGCGAGCAGTCCTGCTATGGCTCTCGGGGACATGCTTCCAGCAAATAGTGAGAACGGCGAGCGCGAACGGGATATTGATGAGAAAGGCCCAGATCCATGAATACCGGTCTACCAGCCATCCGCCAAGTACGGGACCGACGGCCGCCGTGATGCCGCTGAAGCCCGACCATGTGCCGATCGCACGGCCGCGCTCCTCTTCCGGGAAGGACGCGCTGATGAGCGCGAGGCTGCCCGGCACCAGCAAGGCCCCGCCGATGCCCTGCACCCCGCGCGCCAGGATCAACATGTTCAAGTTGCCGGACAGCGCACAGCCGACCGAGGCCGCAGCGAAAAGCGCGACGCCGAGCATGAAGATCCGGCGCCGCCCGAAGTGATCGCCGAGCGAACCGCCGACCAGCAACAGCGACGCCAGGAACAAGGCGTAAGACTCGACCACCCATTGCATTTCGGACGCCGTGGCCTGGAGATCGTTCTGGATGGAGGGCAACGCGACATTGACGATCGTGCCGTCGATGAAGGCCATGCTCGAACCGACGATCGTCGCTGCAAGGACCCATCGCCTTGCAGAAGGCGTTAGCGCTTCGGCCGAGCCTCCATGCCGGATGAAGGCGTCGTCACAGGGCGGCTTTCCAATCTGGCTCATTTCGTTCGATGCCGGAGATTCATGGCTGGTTCAGGAAGGCAGGAAACAACTGCCGGTGTTGTGAAGTGTCGCATCATTGGGTGTTTGCGCCATACTCGCATTGCGGCCGAAGACGGACAACGGAATCGGCTGATAATATTTTACTATCCGACTGAAAGCATTTTTTCATGAGCAACCAGGCAATCGAACAGGCCGTGCAATTTGCGATGGACCACGAAACGCCGTGGAGCCGGGAGATCACCGACAAATGGGGCATCCATCACGACGATCCGCCGCCCTGGAACCGGCTGCTCGGACCGGTCCATGCACGCGGCCCGGTCTCCGGCACCATCGTCCTGAACGGCAGAACGCTGACGTCGTGGGGAGAACCCGAGCGGCCCGACCTTACCTTCAGCATTGCAAAAACCTACCTCGCATTGCTGGCAGGGATCGCCCACGATCGCGGTCTGCTACCCGACGTCGACGAACCGGTGGGTGCGCGGATCGCCAACATCGGCTTCGATACCGGCCGCAATGCGCAGGTGACCTGGGCGCACCTGCTGCAGCAAACCAGCGAGTGGGAAGGCGAATGCTTCGGTGTACCCGACCAGGTGGACCGCTATCGCACGCTGCAATTTCAGGGTGGCGCAGCCCAAGGCAGGAAAGGCGATCCGCGGCCATTGCAGGCCCCTGGCAGCTATTGGGAATACAACGACGTGCGCATCAACCAGTTGTCGCTGGCGTTGTTGCATCTGTTCGGACGGCCGCTGCCCGAGGTCTTTCGCGAGGCCATCATGCAACCCATCGGCGCCAGCGAACGGTGGCGCTGGGTGGGATACGACAACACGTGGATCTACCTCAATGGGCGAAGGGTCCAGTCAGTCCCCGGCGGTACGCATTGGGGCGGCGGCGTGTCCATCGGCAGCCTCGACCAGGCACGCGTCGGCCAGTTGCTGCTCGATGACGGCAAAGCGAACGGCCGCCAGG
>DASWEZ010000261.1:0-17474 GCA_036394495.1 Burkholderiales bacterium | reverse complement strand
CCGTGACTGTCGTGACTATCGTAACTGTCGTGACTACCGTAACTGTCGTGACTACCGTAAAAGCCCTGATGAGCCGGGTTTGCGAGTCACGCCGTCACGACAGTCACGTCGTCACGGCTTTTTTATCCAAGCCTGCCGTTCCTGATGATGCCGACCGCGAGGCCTTCGATGGTGAACGGGTCGTTCTTCAGGTCTATATATATGGGTTCGAAATCCGGGTTCTCCGGCAGAAGCTGTACCTGGCTGCCCTGGCGCTTGAAGCGCTTGACGGTGACTTCGTCGTGCAGGCGGGCGACCACGACCTGTCCGGAACGCGCTTCGCGGGTACTGTGCACCGCCAGCAGGTCGCCATCGAGAATGCCGGCGTCGCGCATGCTCATGCCGCGCACCTTCAGCAGGTAATCCGCGTGCGGCTTGAATAGTTGGGGATCCAGTTGATAGCGTCCCTGGACATGGGCCTCGGCAAGGATCGGGCTGCCTGCCGCGACCCGGCCGATCAGCGGCAGGCCGAGCTGCCCCTTCAACCGGATGCCGCGTGAGGCGCCGGCAAGCAATTCTATGAAACCTTTCCTCGCCAGCGCTTTGAGGTGGTCCTCGGCGGCATTGGCGGAGCGGAAGCCGAGGATGCGGGCGATCTCGGCGCGGGTCGGCGGAAAGCCGGTGCTTTGCGCGAAATCGTTGATCAGGCGCAGGACTTCCGCCTGGCGTGGGGTCAATTCATCCATTTCGACTGCTCCTGGCAAGAATCGCGATGACTGTAATTATATACAGTATCCGGCGGCAGGCAAGTCTTCCTCATCCGCCAGCCGCATGCACGCAACCGGAGCGTCCCGAACCGTCTCGCAATAACTTTGTGCATCTCCCAGGCGAATTGCACAACGCCGGTGCGCGAGTTCTCCGATGAGGATGTACAGCTGCTGCCGGGAAGACTTTCTTTCCAGCCAGTTCGCATTACAACAACATGAAACGAAAAGGGATTCACCACTGCATCCAACGATCGGCACGGTTGTTGCGAAACTGACGCGCGCATTCGACAACCGGGTCGTCACGAGACGAGCCGGATCGCGGCAATAAGGCAATAACCTGAGGCGCACTGCCTCGCCAGTGATTAATTCACCATCTAAGGGGATTTTATGAATCGCAGACACATATTGAAATCGTTGGTCGGGATCGCGCTCTCTGCGATGGCTGCGACGGCGATGGCTGCCGATACCATCAAAGTGGGCATCCTCCACTCGCTGTCGGGCACCATGGCAATTTCCGAAACGGCGCTGAAGAACACCGCACTGATGGCGATCGAGGAGATCAATGCCAAGGGCGGCCTGCTCGGCAAGCAACTCGAACCGGTGGTGGTGGACCCGGCATCCAACTGGCCGCTGTTCGCCGAAAAAGCCCGCCAGCTGATCACCCAGGACAAGGTTTCGGTGGTGTTCGGCTGCTGGACCTCGGTGTCGCGCAAATCCGTATTGCCGGTATTCGAGGAATTGAACAGTCTGCTGTTCTATCCGGTGCAATACGAAGGCGAAGAACTGTCCCAGAACGTGTTCTACACGGGCGCGGCGCCCAATCAGCAGGCGATTCCCGCAGTCGAATACCTGATGGGCGCGGAAGGCGGCTCGGCCAAGCGCTGGTTCCTGCTCGGCACCGACTACGTTTATCCGCGTACCACCAACAAGATCCTGCGCGCGTTCCTGAAATCCAAGGGCGTCGACGAAAAGGACATCGAAGAGGTCTATACGCCTTTCGGCCACAGCGACTACCAGACGATCGTCGCCAACATCAAGAAATTCGCCGCCGGCGGCAAGAC
Source organism: Burkholderiales bacterium (assembly GCA_036394495.1). GTDB lineage: Bacteria > Pseudomonadota > Gammaproteobacteria > Burkholderiales > JACQAP01 > JACQAP01. The sequence continues at coordinate 15,667 of DASWEZ010000261.1, read as the reverse complement.
CGCGGTGGTCTCCACCATCAACGGCGACTCGAACGTGCCGTTCTACAAGGAACTCGGCAACGCCGGCCTGAAGGCGACCGATGTACCGGTCGTTGCGTTCTCGGTGGGTGAAGAGGAACTGCGCGGCATCGACACCAAGCCGCTGCTCGGCCACCTGGCCGCATGGAACTATTTCATGTCGGTGAAGAACCCGGAGAACACCGCCTTCATCAAGCTCTACAAGGACTGGGCCAAGAAGAACAAGGTCGCGAATCTGGAAACCGTCGTGACCAACGATCCGATGGAAGCCACTTATGTCGGCATCCACATGTGGGCGCAGGCAGTGAAGAAGGCCGGTTCGGTCGACGTCGACAAGGTTCGCACGGCAATGGCCGGCCAGACCTTCAAGGCGCCGTCCGGATTCACGCTGACCATGGACAAGACCAATCACCACCTGCACAAGCCGGTGATGATCGGTGAAATCAAGGCCGACGGTCAGTTCAACGTGGTGTGGAAGACCAAAGGGCCGATTCGCGCCCAGCCCTGGAGCCCGTTCATCGTGGGTAACGAAAGCAAGCAGAATCTGTAATTCGTAGCGAATGCCCGGGGCCGCAGGCGCTTCGTATCGCGCGCGCGGCCCTCGTGGTGAAGTTCTGAATTCAGGGCAGGCCTGCGGGTCGCGCAGTTCATCCGCAGGCCTTTTTTTGTGCGCCTACCTTGGGACACGCGTTTGAAAGCTGGACTACTTACCGCTGCATTGGTCATCGTGCTGGCCTGCACGAACGCATCCGCTGCACTGGATGTGCAGACTGTCGCAAAGCTCGGATCCGAAGATGCCAACACCAAGAATGAGGCAGTCAATGCGCTGGTCGCATCGGGCGACGAAGCCGCGCTCGCGCTGTTGCTGGCGGTGCAAGCCGGAGAAGCCAGCGTAACGCCGGCAGGGAAAGTCGTGATCGTCAAGGGCGATCAGGTATTGGACGCGGCGACGATGGCGCCGATCACTCCGCCACCGGATCAGTTCGAAGGGATCGTCCTCAACAACCGCATGCGCGGTACGCTCGACGCCGCCATCGGCGCATTGAAGCTGCTGTCGCCGGATCGCAATACGCGCCTGGCCTCCGCCAGGGCGATCGAGTCCACCAGCCAGGCTGCAGTCCTGCCCCTGATCGAAAAGGCGTTGGCCAAGGAAACCGATCCGGCCATCAAGAGTTCGCTGGAGCAGACCAAGGCATCGCTCGATCTGAAAAGCACCGATCCCGCAGTGCGGCTCGCGGCAGTGCAGAAGCTCGGCGAAACCAACCAGGCAAGATTCAAGACGGTGCTGGAAGGATTCCTCGAAAAGGACAGCGCCGGAGTGTTCATCGAACCGGACGAAAAAGTACGCTCGGCCGCGGAAAGTTCGATCAGCGCGATCCAGCACCGGCTTGTCATCAGCGACTATATCGGCCGGCTGTTCACCGGATTGTCGCTCGGCAGCATCTTGCTGCTGGTTGCGCTCGGCCTGGCGATCACTTACGGCCTGCTCGGTGTCATCAACATGGCGCACGGCGAAATGCTGATGATCGGCGCCTACGCGACCTATATTACGCAGCAATTGTTCAAGTCTTATGCGCCGGGTCTGTTCGACTGGTATCTGGTCGCGGCGATTCCCGTGGCATTCCTTGCCGCCGGTCTGGTGGGCATGGCGCTCGAACGCACCGTGATCCGCTGGCTGTACGGGCGGCCGCTGGAAACGCTGCTGGCGACCTGGGGCATCAGTCTGTTCCTGATCCAGCTGGTGCGCCAGATCTTCGGTGCGCAGAACGCTGAAGTGGCGAATCCGTCGTGGATGTCCGGCGGCATCGCGCTGCCGAATCTGGTATTGCCCTACAACCGCATCGTCATCATCGGGTTTTCGATGTTCGTGCTGCTGCTGATGTGGGTGATCCTCAACCGCACGCGGCTGGGCCTGTTCGTGCGCGCCGTCACGCAGAATCGCGTGATGGCGTCCTGCGTAGGCGTGCCCACCGCGCGCATCGATCTGCTGGCGTTCGGCCTGGGTTCCGGCATCGCGGGGCTGGCCGGCGTCGCGCTTTCGCAGATCGGCAATGTCGGTCCCGACATGGGGCAGGGCTACATCATCGATTCCTTCATGGTCGTCGTGACCGGCGGGGTTGGCCAGCTTGCCGGCACGGTGTATGCGGCGCTCGGACTCGGCGTGCTGTCGAAATTCCTCGAACCGCACATTGGCGCGGTGCTGACCAAGATCCTGGTACTGGTGTTGATCATCGCCTTCATCCAGAAGCGCCCGCAAGGCTTGTTCGCATTGAAAGGGCGGGCGATTGAAACCTGAAAATCCCGCCTTGCGCTATGCGCCGCGCAACGAGCCCTTTTTCACGCGCAGCGGCTGGATTGCGCTCGCCGCGTTCGCCTTCATTGCACTGATATTGCTGCCATCGCTTTACGCGTTCGTGCCGGAGACAAGCCCGCTGCACGTGTCGGCATATACCGTCACGCTGGTCGGCAAGATCATGTGCTATGCCATCGTGGCCATGGCGATGAACCTGATCTGGGGCTATACCGGCATTCTTTCGCTCGGCCACGGCGTGTTCTTCGCGCTCGGGGGCTACGCGTTCGGCATGTATCTGATGCGCCAGATCGGGCGGGAAGGCCAGTACCAGTCCGATCTGCCGGACTTCATGGTGTTTCTCGACTGGAAGAAATTCCCCTGGTACTGGACCAACTCCGACAGCTTCCTGTGGTGCGTCGCGCTGGTGATCCTGGTGCCGGCGCTGCTGGCGCTCGTGTTCGGGTTCTTTGCGTTCCGTTCGCGCATCAAGGGCGTGTATTTCTCGATCATCACGCAGGCGATGACGTTCGCGTTCATGCTGCTGTTTTTCCGCAACGACACGGGCTTCGGCGGCAATAACGGTTTCACCGACTTCAAGCGTGTCCTTGGCTACCCGATCACCGTACCGTCGACGCGCGCCACGATCTTCGCCCTCACCGCGCTGGCGGTGATCGGCACTCTGTTCCTGACCCGCTACCTTATCCGTTCCAAGGTCGGCCGCGTGCTGACTGCGATCCGGGATTCCGAGAGCAGGCTGATGTTCTCGGGCTACAACCCGCTGGGCTACAAGCTCTTCATCTGGACGCTGTCGGCGGTGCTGTGCGGCATAGCCGGCGCGCTCTACGTGCCCCAGGTCGGCATCATCAACCCGAGCGAAATGTCGCCGGCCAATTCGATCGAGATCGCGGTCTGGGTCGCGGTCGGCGGTCGCGGCACGCTCATCGGGCCGCTGCTCGGGGCAGGCGTGGTCAACGGTGCCAAGAGTTTTTTCACGCAGGCCTTCCCCGAATACTGGCTGTTCTTTCTCGGGCTGCTGTTCATCCTGGTGACGCTGTTTCTGCCCAAGGGCATTGTCGGCGCAGTCAGCCTCGCGAAGTGGAGGCGTAAATGAGCGAGACGCAAGAGCCGGTCAACGTCAGCGGCGATGCATCGGGATCCGGCCGCCATGTGATGGCCGAAGGTGTGGACGTCAGCCACGGACCGATCCTTTATCTCGACGACATCACGGTCAGCTTCGACGGCTTCAAGGCGCTGAACAAGCTCACCCTCACCGTCGAAGCCGGTGAACTGCGATGCGTGATCGGCCCGAACGGCGCGGGCAAAACCACCATGATGGACGTCATCACCGGCAAGACGCGTCCCGACGAAGGAACCGCGTTCTTCGGGCAGACCATCGACCTGACCCGGCTGACCGAACCGCAGATCGCGCACCAGGGCATCGGCCGCAAATTTCAGAAGCCCACGGTGTTCGAGAATCACTCGGTATTCGAAAACCTCGAACTGGCAATGAAGACGGACAAGACGGTATGGGCCAGCATGCGCGCGAAGCTGTCCTCCGAACAACTCGACCACATTGCCGATACACTGGAATTGATCAAGCTCAACAATGAAGCGGACCGCCAGGCCGGCCTGCTGTCGCACGGCCAGAAACAGTGGCTGGAGATCGGCATGCTGCTGATGCAGGAGCCCAGGTTGTTGCTGCTCGATGAGCCGGTAGCGGGCATGACGGACGAGGAAACCGAGCGTACCGCCGAATTGTTCAAATCCCTCGCGGGCGAGCATTCCGTGGTGGTGGTGGAGCACGACATGGAATTCATCGAGTCGATCGCCAACGTCGTGACGGTGCTGCACGAAGGCAGCGTGCTCGCGGAAGGCACGATGGACATGGTGCAAAACGACGAACGCGTGATCGAAGTCTATCTGGGGCGTTAATGTGCTGCAGGTAAAGGGACTGAACCAGTATTACGGCGGCAGCCACACGCTGAGAGACGTCGATATCGACGTCCCCGGCGGCGCCGTGACGGCCTTGCTCGGGCGCAACGGCGTGGGCAAGACGACGCTGCTAAAATGCCTCATGGGTGTGCTGCCGGTTACGGGCGGCGGAATTACGCTCGATGGCCGGGATGTCACCAGGATGCCGCCCTATGCGCGGGTGCGCTTGGGGATGGGCTATGTCCCGCAGGGGCGGGAAATCTTTCCACGATTGACGGTGGAAGAGAATCTGATGATGGGGCTTGCCAGCAAGGCGGACGGCGGGGCGACGGACATTCCGGCGGAAATCTTCGAGATGTTTCCGGTGCTCAAATCCATGAAGGGCAGGCGCGGCGGCGACTTGTCGGGAGGGCAGCAACAGCAGCTCGCCATCGGCCGGGCGCTGGCGATGAAACCCAAGGTTCTGATCCTCGACGAGCCCACCGAAGGCATCCAGCCGTCGATCATCAAGGACATCGAGCGTGTCATCAAGACATTGGCCGGTCGCGGCGACATGGCGATCCTGCTGGTGGAGCAGTATTACGATTTCGCCCTCGAACTGGCGGACCACTATGTGGTGCTCCAGCGTGGCGAAGTGGTGAAGAGCGGCCGGGGGGAGGACATGGAAAAGGACAATGTGCGCAGCTTCATGGCGGTATGAAACCAGTCGAGGCTGTCATGCAGCGCGGCTGGGAAGCCGGGCTGAAGCTGGCGTTTCAGCGCCGCGGCGACCGCACCGTGCTGGCGAGGCGCTCGAGCTTCGGTCCGCTCGCCGTGCAGAAGGCGCTGTACCCGGAAGGCGAACTCGTCTGCCACGCGATTCTTCTGCATCCGCCGGGCGGCATTGCCGGCGGTGACCGGCTGGAAATTGCCATCGATGTCGAGACCGGCGCGCACGCGCTGCTGACCACTCCGGGCGCGACGAAGTGGTATCGTTCGGCCGCGACCGAAGCGTCGCAATCCATCGGCATTTCGATCGGGCGCAAGGCGGTGTGCGAATGGATGCCGCAGGAGAATATATTCTTCAATGCGGCGCGCACCCAAAATGCATTGTCCGTCGATCTCCAGGAAGGGGCTGTGTTCTGCGGCTGGGACGTGATGTGCCTCGGCCGCACGGCCAGCGGTGAACGCTTCCAGACAGGACGGATACACCAGCATTTGCGCCTGACGCGCGGCACGAAGCCGTTATTCGAGGAACTGGGTACGCTGGAGGGCGGCGGAACATTGCTCGATTCGCCGATCGGCATGGCCGGCTATCCGATATGCGCAACCTTCATAATGGCAGGCGTCGCCAGCGGCCGCGATGCGCTGGATTTCTGCCGGGCTGTGGTGCCGCCCGGCGATTGCAAGTCGGGAGTCAGCGCCATGGGCGACGTGCTCGTTGCCCGCTGTCTCGCGCGAACATCCGAAGCGGCGCGCGCATACTTCCTGAAGATGTGGGAGCATCTGCGACCGAAGTATGCGCAGGTGCCGGCGCGCGTTCCACGGATCTGGGCGACGTGAATTGCAGGGACTAGGGGTTAGGGGCTAGGGGGAAAAGAAAAACATGGAACTGACACCGAGGGAAAAAGACAAGCTGCTGATCTTCACCGCGGCGCTGGTGGCGGAGCGGCGCAAGGCACGGGGACTGAAACTCAACTACCCGGAATCGGTTGCATTTATTTCGGCCGCCATCATGGAAGGTGCCCGCGACGGCAGGACCGTTGCCGACCTGATGAGTTATGGCACTACCTTGCTGTCACGCGGGGATGTCATGGACGGCATTGCGGAATTGATTCCGGAAATCCAGGTCGAGGCGACGTTTCCCGACGGCACCAAGCTCGTCACCGTCCATCATCCTATTGTGTAAGGGCGAATTGGCCGCCAAGACGTGAAGAGCGCCAAGGAAACACAATTCAAATGAAGAATCTGGGGACGCGTGATTCAGTGGAGCAGGTTGCAGATGTCGACTCTCAATTTGAAACCAGCGTTTCTTTTCTTGGCGCTCTTGGCGCCTTGGCGGCGAGAAGGGGCTTTAAATGATTCCAGGTGAGATAAAAACAAAAGACGGCGACATCGAGATCAATGCCGGCCGCAAGACGGTCACCGTCAAGGTCGCGAACGGCGGCGACCGGCCGGTCCAGGTGGGTTCCCATTACCATTTCTTCGAGACCAATGAAGCGCTGAAGTTCGATCGTGATGCAGCCCGCGGCTTTCGGCTCAACATTCCCGCCGGCACGGCCGTGCGATTCGAGCCCGGACAGGAGCGCACGGTTGAACTGGTCGAGTTGAGCGGTGCGAAAGTCGTATATGGTTTTCAGGCAAAAATCATGGGGAAACTCTGATGGCACGTTCGATCGGAAGACAGGCTTATGCGGAGATGTTCGGCCCGACCACAGGCGATCGCGTGCGACTTGCGGATACCGACCTCTGGATCGAAGTGGAGAAAGACCACACCATTTACGGCGAGGAAGTGAAGTTCGGCGGCGGCAAGGTGATTCGCGACGGCATGGGCCAGAGCCAGCGCCGCGCGCATGAAGTGGCGGATACCGTCATTACCAACGCGCTGATCGTCGACTACCTTGGAATCGTCAAAGCGGACATCGGCATTAAGAACGGCCGCATATCCGGCATCGGCAAGGCGGGCAACCCGGACATCCAGCCCGGCGTCAACATCAACATCGGGGCTGCGACCGAAATCATTGCAGGCGAAGGTTCGATCATCACTGCCGGCGGCATCGACAGCCATATCCACCTGATTTGTCCGCAGCAGATCGAGGAGGCGCTGATGTCCGGCGTCACGACCATGATCGGTGGCGGGACGGGCCCGGCTACCGGCACGGCTGCGACGACCTGCAGTCCGGGGCCATGGCATATCGGGCGCATGCTGCAGGCACTCGATGTTTTCCCGATGAACTTCGGGTTGCTGGGAAAAGGCAACGCCAGCCTGCGCCTGCCGTTGCGCGAACAGGTGGCCGCCGGCATCATCGGCCTGAAACTGCACGAAGACTGGGGTACGACGCCGGCGGCAATCGACAATTGCCTCGCGGTCGCCGATGAAATGGATGTGCAGGTCGCAATCCATACGGATACGCTGAACGAATCGGGTTTCGTCGAAACCACGCTGGCTGCCTTCAAGGGCCGCACCATCCATACCTATCACACCGAAGGCGCGGGCGGCGGTCACGCGCCGGATATCATCAAGGCCTGCGGCGAGGCCAATGTGCTGCCCTCGTCGACCAATCCGACGCGGCCTTACACGGTGAACACCATCGACGAGCACCTCGACATGCTGATGGTCTGCCACCATCTCGATTCCGCGATTGCCGAGGACGTCGCATTCGCCGAGTCGCGCATCCGCCGCGAGACCATCGCCGCGGAAGACATCCTTCACGATCTGGGCGCGTTCAGCATGATTTCATCCGACTCCCAGGCCATGGGACGGGTCGGCGAGGTGATCATGCGCACCTGGCAAACAGCCCACAAAATGAAATCCCAGCGCGGCAGCCTGCCGCAGGACAAGGCCGGCGCCGACAATTTTCGCATCAAGCGCTACATCGCCAAATACACCATCAACCCCGCCATCACCCATGGGGTTGCGCACGAAGTCGGTTCGGTCGAAGTCGGCAAGCTTGCCGACCTGGTGCTCTGGAAACCGGCGTTTTTCGGGGTGAAGCCGTCGCTGATCCTGAAGAGCGGCGTCATCGCGGCGGCCGCAATGGGGGATCCGAACGCTTCGATTCCGACGCCGCAACCGGTGCATTACCGGCCGATGTTCGGCTCATTCGGCCAATCCTGCATGCAGTCCTCGGTGACGTTCGTATCGCAGGCGGCGCTCGAGGCGGATGTCGGGCGCAAACTCGGGCTGCAGAAGCCGCTGATCCCGGTATTCGGGACGCGCGAACTGAAGAAAGCCGACATGCGGTTGAACGATTACCTGCCGAACGTGGAAGTCGATCCAGAAACCTACGAAGTACGCGCGGACGGCGAGCTGCTGACCTGCGAACCCGCGAAAAGCCTGCCCATGACGCAACGCTATTTCCTGTTCTGATCATGCTGAACATCCAGAAGCAGTGCCCGCCGCGAGACAAGTTCGACGCCGAACTGGTGCTGCCCTTCGAGCTGCGGCAGAAGAGTCGGCTGCGCACGCAGACGACGACAGGTGAAGAAACCGGATTGTTCCTGCCGCGAGGCGTGGTATTGCGCGACGGCGATTTCCTGGAGGCGGAGGACGGCCGCATCGTCAGGGTGACGGCCAGGCCGGAAAAAGTCCTGCAGATCGGTTGTCCGGACCCGGTGCAACTTGCGCGCATTGCCTACCATCTGGGCAACAGGCACGTCGCGTTGCAGATCGGCAATGGCTGGCTGCGCATCGCCAACGATTATGTGCTGCGGCAGATGGTCGAGGGGCTGGGCGCGGTCGTGGTGCCGACCGAGGCGGCCTTCGAACCGGAGCCGGGAGCCTACGGCGGTCATCATCATCAGGGCCCCGATGCGCCGGTTCATCGCGGCATCATTCATCAATATGTGTCGGTCAACTCATGAGCACGCTGCCGATCGCGGGAACCGCGCTGCCGCAGTTATTGCGGCTGGCGAGCCCGATGTTGCCGGTCGGCGCCTATGCGTACTCGCAAGGAATGGAATGGGCGGTGGAGGAGGGAGTCATCGCAGACGAGGGCAGTGCGCTGGTCTGGATTGCCGACCTCCTGCGCCTAAACGTCGGTACGCTGGAAGCGCCCCTGTGGCGGCGGCTATACCGGGCCTGGCAGGAACGCGACGTCGAATCCGCCCGCCTCTGGAACGAGCGCTTCATAGCGATTCGCGAGACGGCGGAGTTCCGTGCCGAGACGCTGCAGATGGGCGGTGCTTTGAAAGCCGTGCTCGATGCAACGCGTGAAATCGATACCGGCCTTCTGGATCAGATCGAGGCGCCTGCCTTCCCGACCGCATTCAGTTTCGCCGCGCATGGGCTCGGCGTGCCATTGCGCGAAGGCCTGACCGGTTATCTGTGGGCGTGGGGCGAAAACCAGGTTTCGGCGGCGATGAAGCTGGTGCCGCTCGGCCAGTCCAGCGGCCAGCGCATCCTCGTCAAGCTGATCGCGCTTCTACCCGAAATTACCGACAACGCCCTCGGCATGCAGGAAGGCAGTCTGAGCAATTTCTCGCCGGCATTGGCCATTGCCAGCAGCCGGCACGAAACCCAATACACGCGATTGTTCAGGTCCTAAACCTTTTTTTTGCCACAGAGGACACAGAGAATAGCCAACTGCCAGATACGGAAGACGAGATTTTCCTGTTGGTTACCGTCTGATTTTGACCGTAGTGGCCTTTCTTGTTTTCCTCTGTGATCTCTGTGTCCTCTGTGGCCAATGCATTTGATCTTTTGAGGTGAATTTATGGTTACGCAACCATTGAGGGTAGGCATAGGCGGGCCGGTCGGCTCTGGCAAGACGGCGCTGACGCTGTCGCTGTGCAAGGCGATGCGCGACAAGTACGAGGTGGCGGCCGTCACCAACGACATCTATACCCAGGAAGACGCGCAATTCCTGGTGCGCAACGAAGCGCTGCCGCCGGAGCGCATCATCGGCGTGGAAACCGGCGGCTGTCCCCATACCGCGATTCGCGAGGATGCGTCCATTAACCTCGAAGCGGTGGCCCGGCTGGCGCGCACGTTCGGCAACCTTGATGTGGTATTCGTCGAAAGCGGCGGCGACAACCTTGCCGCGACCTTCAGTCCGGAACTGTCCGACCTCACCCTTTATGTGATCGATGTTGCCGCCGGCGACAAGATTCCGCGCAAGGGCGGACCCGGCATCATGAAATCGGATCTGCTGATCATCAACAAGATCGACCTGGCGCCTTACGTCGGCGCTTCCCTCGAAGTGATGGATCGTGATGCACGCAAGATGCGTGGCGAAAGGCCTTTTCTGTTCAGCAACCTGAAAACCGGTCATGGGCTCGACGAGATCGTCCGCTTCATCGAGACCCAGGGCATGCTGAAGGCCAAACCGGTTACTGCCGCGGCTTAAGCCACAAACGCATCCAGATCGACCGAGGAACGCCGGCCCACCAGGCCGGCGTTTTTATTCAGCCAGGCGTCGGCCCTGGTCCGTCCTTCGTCCCTGAGCTTCAGCAGGAACTCGGGTGTCGCGTTCAGCGCCTTGTCCGTGCGCATGCTCCCGATCAGATCATCTGCCTCGATCAGGTGGAAATTCAGGCGTTTGAGTTTGCGCGCCAGGTTCCCCAACGGCATCCATTGTTTTTCGACTTCGCGCTTGGCCAGGACGAAGTTGCGCATTTCGCGCAGGAAGGTCGCATTGAACTGAAAATCGATCATCCGGGCACGAATCGCGTCGGCCGACGTTGGCGATTCGTCCCGCTGCATGGGCTGCAGCCGGACGATGAGGATATCCGGGGTCTGGCAGCGGTACAGCAAGGGGTAGATCGCCGGATTGCCGCTATAACCGCCATCCCAATAAGGCTCGCCGTCGATTTCGATCGCATGATTCATCGTGGGCAGACAGGCTGAAGCGAGCAAGGCATCTGCGGATATCTCCTTGTTCTCGAAAAGTTTCAGGGCGCCCGTTCGAAGCCGGGTCGCGGCAATGAACAGCCGGATGGCACGCCGCGAGCGCAAGGCCTTGAAGTCGATATGCTCCGTTATGATCTTCCGGAGTGGATTGATGTCGAACGGATTGATTTGGGAAGGCGAGAACAGGCGGAAGAGGTCCAGCATCAGCCGGTTGGAAACGGGAAGAGAACTGCCAGAGGCGCCCACGGCCGCCCAGAAATCCGAAAGCGCTTGTTGCGCACCTCGCCGGCCACCGGCCGACCATCCAGACGCCAATGCTGCAGCGTTCATGGCGCCGGCACTGGTGCCGCTGATGGCTTCGATACGCAGATGTCGCTCTTCCAGCAGGCGGTCCAGGACGCCCCAGGTCAGCGCACCGAGTGCGCCGCCGCCTTGGAGGGCAAAATTCAGGGCAGTGAGCTTTGGTTTTGGCATGAGCAGAAATTGATGCAGCGCAGAATACAGTATCGCCTTATTGTAAATATCAAGATACTTATTAAGATCTAAGTATCCAGTTTTTTTGATGCGACGAAGCATAATCGCATTTTAAACATCAGAAATGAAATATAACTAGATGAAAACGAGTAATTTATTGTGATAAATATTGCGCGAAAGAGATGCGGGATGACTTGCCGGTGCTTGATCTTGTTGGCGTCGATTTGCACATGCGCTTGGGGGGATGAGGCAGCCGATCAACTCGAGCGGGCACAGCTTCTCCGGGAACTCGTGGAAACGCGGCCCGACCTCCAGCCGGAGCACGGAGCTGCCCGCCTGCCGGGTGCAAGTATCGAGGCAGCGCGCGCGCCTTCCCGGGATACCGTTCGGCGGCAGCAATTCGAGGATTCCCAGTGGCGCCAGCTGCTCGGCAGCCAGCAGATGCAAATCTATACCCCGTCCACACAGGAAATTCCGCAAAGCCAGTGGCGTTCGCAAACCTTCGAGCGCGACCGGGCGGCGGAGGAACTTTCTGCGGATATACTGCGGCGAAGCCGGGAATACCTGTCGAACAGCCATCGCTGAAGGCCCAGGCTGAAACATGTAACGGGAGCGAGCATGCAGGAAAGAATCTTGAATGGTGTGGTTTTGCTGGGCTTGGCAATGGCGTTGTCCGCTACGGTTGCTGCGGCCGCGCAGGATGCGGACGAACTCATCGACCAGGCGATGATCGGCGGCCATCGCAGCGACGCCAACAAGGCGCGCGACAAGTACCGTCATCCCAAGGAAACGCTGCTGTTTTTCGGCCTGAGGCCGGATATGACCGTGGTCGAGATCTCGCCCAGCCGCGGCTGGTACACGGAAATCCTGGCACCGGTGCTCCGTGACGGCGGCCGGTACTACGCGGCCGTATCGGCCGTGACCGAAAAAACGCCGGAGGCCGTGAAGAAGAACGACGCGGACTATCGCGGCATGCTCGCGGAAGGTCCCGACCTGTATGGCAACGTAAAGCTTTCAGTGCTGTCCCCCGGTGCCTTGCAGGTCGCCCCGCCCGGCAGCGCCGATATGGTCCTGACCTTCCGCAACGTGCACAACTGGGCCAAGGCCGGCACCGCCGACGCCATGTTCAAGGCTTTCTTCGATGCGTTGAAAGCCGGCGGAACGCTAGGGGTGGTTGAGCATCGAGCCAAGCTCGAAACTTCTTTCCAGCAGCAGATCGATACCGGCTACATGGCCGAGACCTATGTCGTGGAGACGGCGCAGAAGGCGGGCTTCAAGCTGGTCAACAAGTCCGAAATCAATTCCAATCCCAAGGACACCAAGGATTACGCAGGTGGCGTCTGGACGCTGCCGCCGACGTTGCGCTACGGCGACGAAAACAAGGAAAAATACCTGGTGATCGGCGAATCTGATCGCATGACGCTCAAGTTCGTGAAGCCCTGACGATGAATGACCCGATGCGGGCAGGGGCACAGGTCGATGCCGCGGCGGCGGCTCTCGAAGCCAGGGTCATCGGCTGGCGCCGGGATTTTCACCGGCATCCAGAGTTGTCCAACCGGGAAATCCGCACCGCCGGCGTCGTTGCGGAACACCTGCGTGCGCTCGGGTTGGAGGTCCAGACCGGGGTCGCGCATACCGGCGTGGTAGCGCTGCTGGATTCGGGGAAGCCGGGGCCGGTGATTGCCCTGAGGGCAGATATGGATGCGCTTCCGGTCGCCGAACAGGTTGATCTGCCGTTCGCTTCGAAGGAACGCACGACGTTTAATGGCCAGGAAGTCGGTGTCATGCATGCCTGCGGGCACGACTGCCATGTGGCCATGCTGATGGGGGTTGCCGCGTTGCTATCCGGCATGAAGATGCAACTGCAAGGCCGCATCAAGTTCATTTTTCAGCCTGCGGAAGAGGGCCCGCCGGCCGGAGAGGAAGGCGGCGCGGCACTGATGATCAAGCAGGGCGTGCTGGAAAATCCGAAGCCCGACGTGATCTTTGGCCTGCACGTCTTTGCCGGCGTCGAGGCGGGTACGATCGCTTATCGTCCCGGCCCGGCGATGGCAAGCTCCGATCGAATCCGCATCACGGTGAATGGCCGCCAGACCCATGGCGCATTGCCGTGGAGAGGCGTGGATCCGATCGTTATTTCCTCGCAGATCGTGCTGGGCCTGCAGACCATCGTCAGCCGCCAGGTCGACCTGACGCTCGAGCCGGCGGTCGTGAGCATCGGTGCAATCAAGGGCGGCGTACGCGACAACATCATTCCCGATGCCGTCGAAATGCTGGGCACCGTGCGTACGTTCAATGAGGAAATGCGCGCGGACATCCACGACCGCGTCCGCAAGACGGTTGAACTCATCGCCCAAAGCGCGGGGGCCTCCGCTCAAGTCTATTTCGACAATGCCTATCCGGTCACGGTGAACGACATCCCGCTCACCGAACGCATGGTGCCCACACTCGAACGGGTGGCGGGCAAGGGCAAGGTTTTCATCGGCCAGAAGATCACGGGATGCGAGGATTTTTCCTACTATCAGCAGAAGGTCCCGGGCTTTTTCTACTTCATCGGCATCACCCCGCGCGGCGTCGATCGCAAGGAGTCCGCGCCGAATCATTCGCCACGGTTCTTCGTCGACGAGTCGGCGCTGCTGCTGGGCGTGCGCTCGCTTTCACACCTTGCTCTCGACTACATGGCGTCGCCCCACAAGGCGGGTTAGAATCGGCGCATAAAAACCATCCCCGTCCGGAGGAAAACGTGACCAGCATCCGCAGACTTGCTTCTTTTATCCTGTTGCTCGCAATCGTATTCGTTCCCGCTACGCTGTTGCGTGCCGATACCGACGAGAACGGTTTCGTCCGTGTCCTGCCGGAAGACATCGAATGGAAGGACGCGCCGGGATATAACGGCGTGAAGATGGCTGTGATCGCGGGCGATCCGTCCAAACCCGGTGTATACGTCGTGCGCGTAAAATTTCCTCCCGGCATCATGTCGCGGCCGCATTTTCATCCGGACGACCGCTACGCCATCGTAATCAAGGGCACATGGTGGACAGGGACGGGTGACACCTTCGATCCGAGTACGACCGTGCCGGTCAAGGCGGGCGGCTTCATGAAGCACCCGGCGGGCGGACACCATTACGATGGCGCCAAGGACGAGGAAGTCATTCTGCAGTTGATCGGCTACGGCCCGGGCGGCACGACCATGATCCACCCTGAAGACGGCCACACCGGTCCGTCCAGATAAGCGTCGAACTTTTTTTTCGCGAGCGGCAGAATCTTCTGCCGCTTTTTTGTTGCTGAACGCAAAGCTTTGGAAAAGGCCCGCAGTGCTCTCCGACATTGAAATCGCCCAGCAGGCACGGATGCAACGCATCGCCGTGCTTGCCCGGGAGCGGCTTGGCATCGCCGAGGAGCATCTCGAGCCCTACGGCCACTACAAGGCCAAGCTCTCGCTGGCTTATCTCGACAGTCTCAAAAATCGACCCGACGGCAAGCTGATCCTGGTTACCGCGATCAGTCCTACACCGGCCGGAGAAGGCAAGACCACCACGACGGTCGGTCTGGGCGACGCGCTGAACCGGATCGGCAAGAAGGCGCTGATCGCGCTGCGCGAGCCGAGCCTGGGTCCGGTATTCGGCATGAAAGGCGGCGCGGCCGGCGGGGGGTACGCGCAAGTTGTGCCGATGGAAGACATCAATCTGCATTTCACGGGCGACTTCAATGCCATCCAGCTTGCCAATAACCTGCTGGCGGCGATGCTGGACAACCATATCCATCACGGCAACGAACTCGGCATTGACGTGCGCAGGATCACCTGGAAACGCGTCCTCGACATGAACGACCGTGCGCTGCGCGACATCGTCGTTTCCCTCGGCGGTCCCGGCAATGGCTATCCGCGGCAGGATGGTTTCGACATCGTGGTGGCTTCCGAAGTCATGGCGATCTTCTGCCTGGCAACTTCACTGGAGGATCTGAAGCAGCGCCTCGGCAACATCGTGGTCGCCCATACGAAGGAACAGCAGCCGGTGCGTGCGCGGGATCTCGATGCGCACGGCGCCATGACCGTGCTGCTCAAGGATGCGCTCAAGCCGAACCTGGTGCAGACGCTGGAGAACACGCCGGCCATTCTGCATGGCGGCCCGTTTGCCAACATCGCGCATGGCTGCAACTCGGTGATTGCCACCCGGGCGGGACTCAAGCTTGCCGATTACGTGGTGACGGAGGCCGGTTTCGGAGCCGATCTCGGGGCCGAAAAATTTGTCGATATCAAATGCCGCAAATCGGGACTGCGGCCCCACGCCTGCGTGATCGTGGCAACAATCCGGGCGCTGAAGTACCACGGCGGCGTCGATCTGAAGGAACTCAACAAGGAAAACCTTCCCGCGCTGGAGAAGGGCATCGCCAATCTGGCG
>DASWEZ010000260.1:0-2444 GCA_036394495.1 Burkholderiales bacterium | reverse complement strand
TATGCAGAGGGGCCGGACGAACTCTGGGAAGTCACCATGAAAATGGAGATGCCCGGCATGCCGGCCATGCCGGCGCAAACCTCCCAAGTCTGCAAGATCAAGGGTGATCGCGATCCCTCTAAAACGGCAGACAGGGGCAGCGATTGCAAAGTCGTCGATTCCAAGCAGTCCGGTAACAGGAGCACCTGGAAAGCGGTTTGTACGAAGCCGGACGCCATGACCATGCTGGGCGATGTCACCTACGGCGGCGACCGTTATCAGGGCACGATCAAGGTAACCGGAAGCGACATGGATATGACGCAGAACATATCCGGCAAGAAAATCGGCAATTGCACTTACGAAGCTCCCGGTAAAAAAGTCGAGCAGATTCAGGCGCAGAGTCAAGCGATGATCGACAAGGAATGCGACAAGCAGATCGAAGATCTGCAGCCGGCGATGATCGTGGGCGCTGCCGGCATTCCTCCCGAGTCCATGATATGCAAGCATCGCAAGGCGGATTTCTGCAGCCACGCGGCAAAGGTTGCAAAGCAGATGCGCGACCCCGCGGCTTTTGCCGACGGCAATCGCAAGTATCCGCATTGGCGCGATGCAATGCAGAGCTGCGGTACCGATCCTGCCACTGTGAGCGGCCCGGTGTGCAAGTCCGCGGTCGACAAGAAGGACTGGCCGTTCGTGTCTGAGAATTGTCCGGCAGAAGGTCGCGCGGTCGCGCAGCAGAATTGCACGGGCATGGATTACACCGCGATGCTCGCGTCGCCTTACAAGGAAGTCTGCCAGAAGTATGGTGCTGACCTGGCGAAGAAGAAGGTCGCCGGGGAGAAGGCGCCGGCCGCAACGCCTGCGCCCAAGTCGGACAAGGACAAGGCCGTCGACGCTGTCAAGGACGGCGCCAACAAGCTAAAGAGCCTCCTGAAGTTTTAAGGCCTCCCTTGCTCAATCTCACCACGAAGACACGAAGATCACGAAGAAACACGAAGAAAGACATAAAACACGGAACGAATTGTTGGGTTTGCAAGCGTCCCGGCAGCGTCGATGTGTCCCGTGCGATCCGACTTACCTGCGGCGGGAATAGCCCAATATTCGCACTTCCACTTTTTGTTTCAGGTTTTCTTCGAGTTTCTTCGTGTCCTTCGTGGTGAGAAGTAGACGTTTGATGAGAGGCAGGTTTGCGACTGCGGCGGCAATCGCCGTCGCATTGACATTTCCGGCGCAGGCCGAGCAAGCGCCGGACCGCTTCCCGCAGCTCGCCGGCGCGTATCTGGTGCAGATCGGCGAGCGTGACCTGTGGGCCGGGCGGGCTGATGAGCGCTTGCCTCCGGCGAGCCTCACCAAGGTCATGACCGCGCTGATCGTGCTTGAAGACTACGGGCCGGCACAAGTCGCCACCGTCAGCAAAGCTGCCGCGCAGGCCACCGGTTCCCGGCTCAGGCTCAAGGCTGGCGACAAGTTTTCCGTGGAGGCCTTGCTGACCGCGACATTGATCGCCTCGGCCAACGACGCCTGCGCGGCCCTCGCGGAATTCAACGCCGGCAGCATCGAAGCCTTCGTCCTGAAAATGAACGCGCGTGCGCGGCTGCTTGGCCTGGCGAATACCCATTTCTCCAATCCCTGCGGCCTCGACGCGCCAGAGCACTACTCGAGTGCAAACGATCTCGCCCGGATTTCCCATGCGGCGCTGGCCCATGCGAAGTTCGCCGAGCTGGTGGCGCAGCCCGCCGCGGAAATCTCCACTGCCGACGGCAAACGCCGCTTCCGCTTCAGAAACAAGAATGCCCTGATCGGCAGTTAT
The DNA here is from genome assembly GCA_036394495.1 of Burkholderiales bacterium. Classification (GTDB taxonomy): domain Bacteria; phylum Pseudomonadota; class Gammaproteobacteria; order Burkholderiales; family JACQAP01; genus JACQAP01. The sequence continues at coordinate 655 of DASWEZ010000260.1, read as the reverse complement.
GCGCCCGCCATCGGCGTGAAGAGCGGTTACACCAGCGGCGCGGGAAAATGCCTGATCGTATTGGCGCAGAAAGACGGCGTTCAGGTGATGCTGGTCATGCTGAACGCGAAGAGCCGCTGGTGGGATGCGATCGGCGTCATCGAAAATGCTTTCGACCAAGCCGGCACCCATGCTGCGCAGTGAGTCGACGGCGCCCGCGATCCTTGCCGTCGCGGTACTGCTGGCGTATTTCAACGCTCTTGCCGGTGTATTTCAGTTCGACGACTACAACGTCATCGTAGACAACCCGGCCGTGCATTCCCTTCCCGCGTGGCTCGATTCCATGCCGGGAATCCGCCCGTTGCTGAAATTGTCCTACGCGCTGAACTGGACGATCGACGCCGGACCATTCGGTTTCCATCTTTTCAATGTCCTTGTGCATGTCGTCAATACGGTTCTGGTCTACAGGCTGCTGCGAGTACTGCGCGGGGAGCGGGTCGAAATGCAATGGGCGCCGTTGGTTGGCGCGCTGTTGTTCGCGCTGCATCCGGTCCACACCGAGGCCGTCACTTACGTCTCCGGCCGCTCCGTCTCGTTGATGGCACTGTTCTATCTGTGGAGTGTGCTGGTGTGGTTGCGCGCGGACCGTTCGGAGAACCCGACGCCATGGCGGGCG
>DASWEZ010000259.1:0-3499 GCA_036394495.1 Burkholderiales bacterium | reverse complement strand
CCCAGACACTGTGGTCGTTGGCGGCGCCGTGGATGAATACCACCGTCGGCTTGCCTGCATCGAAAGCGCGGTTGGCCGTGTAGGCATAGATTTTTTTGCTGTCGACCGTCAGGTGCATTGCCGTCTCTTCATCCGCCGCGGTGGCGGGTTGCGCAAGGACAACTCCACGCGTAGATAAGCACGCCCCACAACTTAAATCTCACCACGAAGGCACGAAGATCACGAAGTGACACGAAGAGGTCAATAAGTTATATATGGAAAGTAGTCCCAATATCCATCGTCAATGATCCCTGATCGCCGCCAGATCCAAAAAAGACATACATTCCTTGTCTTTCTTCGTGTCACTTCGTGATCTTCGTGCCTCAAGGGAACACTCATATGCACCCGCAGGGGTGTGTGCCGCTTGCGGCGCGTGGTGAGATTGAATATTTTCACGCCCACTCGCAGGACTTATCGTGCTACTCGCCGATGCCCTGCATTCCTTCGATGGCTACTTCCACGATCGTGACGATGCTGTCGCGCAATGCTTCGCCTTCGAGGCGGTTATCGGTCTCGACTCCGCACGTCGAACCCTTCAGGACGCCGTTCTGGTAAACGCGCGCGTCCCAGGTCACGCTCTCGCCGGGCGAATACTTCACCTCGTACTCATACCTATCCCCGCCTACCTTGCGGGTATAAACATCCTTGATCGATATGGTTTGCGTAGCCATGCAGGGTTCCTGTCGTCAGTGATCCAGCGGCGCCGCAGTGCGGGCACACTGGTTACGGTCATGATATACGGGAAAGCAATGAGCGCTATTGCGATCAACTCGTCGTGCCGCATACTGCCCCCTGCCGGCGTGACGCAGGCAAGAACCACCTGGACCCCGACACGATGATGACCCTAACCAGCCAACTGAATGCACTTTGCGATTTGCTGCGCAAGCAAACGAAGCTGTCGGTGGTTCTGGGACGGCCCAATGAGAAGGCCCGCGCCATCTATGTCTGGCCCTGGAGAATTCTGCCCGTCGCCGAATCTCGCGCCCCCATTCGTGCACCCGGTATTTCTCCCGCTCCGGCGTTACCGTCCCAGCCCATGGATATCCGATTCCTGTTGATTGCAACGCCGACGCTGAGTCAGAAAGGCCTGGACAGCCTGGACCTAGCCCGGCAGATTCTGATCGATCATCCGGTGCTCGACACGCCCGGCGCGCGACTGACGGTAACGCCTGACTCGAGCTTGTCGGCCTCCGATCTGGCGGCATTGTTCGCTGCGGCCAAACTGCCCCTGACGATCTGTGCGGAGTTCAGCATGCGATCTTCAGCGGCGCAGCCCTGATTGGTTTGCGTGAGTAGCGGACCGAAACCGGCTGCCGTGATCATCGGCGGCGGCCCGTCCGGTCTTATGGCTGCGGAAGTTTTATCCGCCGGCGGCGTCCGGGTCGATGTTTACGACTCCATGCCTTCCTTCGGACGCAAGTTCCTGATGGCCGGCAAAGGCGGGCTGAACATCACCCACGCTGAAGCGCACGATGCTTTCCTGGCGCGCTATGGCGCGCGCCGTCCGAATGTCGAGCCCCTCCTGAACGGCTTCAGTCCGTCGGCACTGCGCGAATGGGTGGGCGGCCTGGGAGTGGAGACCTTTATCGGCAGCTCCGGCCGCGTATTCCCCACCGGCATGAAGGCGGCGCCGCTGTTGCGAAAATGGCTGCACCGCCTGCGTGACGCGGGCGCGAAATTCCACGTTCGCCACCGCTGGCTCGGCTGGCGGGAAGACGGTGCGCTCAACTTCGCCACTCCACTAGGCGAACAGTCCGCGCACGCCGACGTGGTGATCCTGGCGCTCGGCGGCGGCAGTTGGGCGCGGCTCGGATCGGATGCTGCCTGGGTACCCTTGCTCGAACGACGCGGCATACGAATCACGCCGCTGCAATCCGCCAACTGTGGATTCGACATCGGCTGGAGCGAACACTTCCGCTCGCGGTTCGCCGGCCAGCCGCTCAAATCGGTGGTCGCTACTTTCACCGACTCACACGGCGTAACGCATCTGCGCCAGGGGGAATGCATCATCACGGACAGCGGCATCGAAGGCGGGCTGGTCTATGCGCTTTGCGCGCCTTTGCGCGACGAGATCGCCGCCAGGGGTGCGGCCGTCATCCATCTCGATCTGCTGCCCGGCCGCGAGCCGCAACGCGTACTCGCGGAAGTCGCCCATCCGCGCGGCGCGAAATCCCTGTCCACCCATCTGCAAAGCCACCTGGGCATCAAAGGCGTGAAGGCGGGATTGCTGCGAGAAGCCGTGCCGAAGGAGGACTTCGCCGATCCCGTCCGGCTCGCCGCCGCACTCAAGGCGTTGCCGTTGCGGCTCGTCGCGACCCGGCCGATCGACGAAGCGATCAGTACGGCGGGCGGCGTCGCCTTCGAAGCGCTCGACGCGCAACTGATGATCCGCACCGCGCCGGGCGTGTTCTGCGCCGGCGAGATGCTGGACTGGGAAGCGCCCACCGGGGGCTATCTCCTGACCGCCTGTTTTGCCAGCGGCCGCGCCGCCGGCGCCGGGGCGCTTGCCTGGCTCGAAAGCCACCCCGGCCGGAATGCGGATTCGCCAGCGCAAACATGACCGCCGCCGGAAACCGGTTCCCCGCGTAAGCCCGGCCACGAACTATATCCTCCCGGGACGATCTATCTAGTACTACTCCGTTGCGGGATCAAATCCTGCGGCGCAAGCCAATACCAGTGTACGGGGGATCACCGGGACGTTCACCGCCGACTTTACAAGGCGTCGTCTCCAGCAGGAGGATCTCATGTCGAAGTTACTGATCATCACCCTTTCAATTTCAATGTTCTCCGCCGCCGCGTTGGCGATGGGGCCTGACCCTGGCGGCCATACCGGTGCCGGCGTAACCCCGGAGACGACGAAGACGGACCGCCCCGAAGTGGACGCGGCCCGCACAGCGAAGTCCGGCGGGAAGGTCGAAAGCAATACCCCGGCGGACCCGACCCAGTCCAAGCCGTCGGGCAAGGCCAAGCCGGCGAACTGAGCCGCACAGATCTTTCTTTGCCGGCGCGCCCGTTCACCGGCATCATTGGCGCTTTCCGCGGGAACGACCATGAGTTCTTACGTCGATGGCGTATTGATCAATGACGAGCGGGTGATGTACCGCGCCAGGATCAGCAAATGGTCGTTATGGCCGTTCATCCTGTTCGGCGCCTTGTTGATTCCCCTCTTCGGGGTCGGCTTGTTGCTGTGGCTATGGGCGTGGATCATCTACACGACCACCGAACTGGCGATCACCAACAAGCGTGTGATCGCCAAGACCGGGCTGATCCAGCGCCGCACCATCGAAATGTTCCTGGAGAAAATCGAAAGCATCCAGGTCGACCAGAGCGTGTTCGGCCGCATGTTCAATTTCGGTTCCGTCGTGATCTCCGGCACCGGCGTGCACAGCGCGCCGTTCAAGAACATCTCCGACCCGCTGGCGCTGCGAAAAAATTTCATGATGGCAGCCGACTCCCGGCG
>DASWEZ010000258.1:0-7833 GCA_036394495.1 Burkholderiales bacterium | reverse complement strand
TTAGAGGCATGGCCTCTAACGGGGCCGGCTCCCGGAAAGAAACAGGCCCGAACCGTCGCTTCGACGGTTCGGGCCCGCTGTCACTCCAATCGAGAATCAGTCCGGGATCGAAACTCTGCGGACTGCGCCGCGGAGGTTACGAACGGCCTTGTACGTTGTTGACGTCGGGAGTTGCGGTAACCGTAGCCACCGCGGTGGGGCCTTCAACGGTCGTTGGGCCGGCGGGAACTTCATCCGACGGACGAGTAACCACGGTGCCTGCGATCTTCACGTTCGGCACTCCCGCGCGGCCGTACACGTTGGCCACGTTGTCGATCTGGCCGATCTTCACACCGGTTTCCGCAAAAGCGCCGGTCGCAGTCGCTGCGAGAGCCGCAGCAAGGGCAAGGTAAGAAACTTTCATTCTAAAATCCTTTCATTCTTCGAATGCTTTTCGTGCAAATTGCCGCAGAATGTATTGCTCGACAGATCCGCGGCACCGGGGACGGTAATCTCTTTTTCATTCGTCCTTGGGATGCAAGATAGGCTCCGTGGCCTTTTTTCTATTGGATGCGCTTGCGGTACTTTTGTACGTTCTGATCGTGGATATACGCTGGCTTGAGCAGTGTCGCCGATCGACTACGCCCGGCATGGCTTGATTAACCAGTTGAAACAGCGACGCCGGGTCTTCACGCGACAGCTCCGCAAAGTTGTTCGCGATGCAAAGGGGATAAATGCGAAAAGTGGTCAGACGTGATGCGCTGAAAGCGCTGGTTGCCGCGACGATTGCCGCAAGCGGCGCAATGCTGCCGGGTTTGAAGATGGCGGGAGCGGCCGACCTGCGATATGCGCCCGAAAAAGATGCCGCACTCAAGGTGCTGCGATGGAAACGGTTCGTTCAGGGCGACGAAGATCAATGGGCGGCGAACACCCGCAAGTTCACGGAACAGACCGGCGTCGCGGTGCAGGTCGAAAGCGTGAACGGAGAAGATCTCCGCCCCAAAGGCGCCATGGCGGCAAATGTCGGCGCGGGTCCCGACATCCTGATCGGTCCCTCGGACATGCCGCAACTTTATCCGGGTCAATGCGTCGACCTGACGGAGGTGGCGGACTATCTCGGGAAGAAATACGGCGGATGGTATGACGCCTGCCGCCACTACGGCATGCTCGACGGCCGCTGGATTTCCCTGCCGGTCGCGGTCATCGCATACTGCCTGGTGTACCGGGAGAGCATGGTCAGGGAAGCAGGCTACTCTGCGATTCCGCGCGACCTGGAGGGGTTTTTGAAGCTTTGCCGGGCGCTGAAGGCGCACGGTATGCCCGCTGGTTTTGCGCTCGGCAATTCGTCCGGAGACACGACCTGGTGCAGCTGGTTGCTGTGGGCGCACGGCGCGCGCCTGGTGGACGAGAACAACCGGGTTGCCATCAACTCCCCGGAAACCATCGCGGCGCTGGAATACGCGCGCGAACTCTACGCGACTTTCGTCCAGGGCACGCTCTCCTGGCTCGATCCCAGCAACAACAAGGCCTTCCTCGCCGGCGACATCAGCCTGACGTACAACCCGATCTCGATCTACTACGTTGCAAAGAATTCCGGCGACGCCGTAATGAAAGCGATCGCGGCCGATATCCGGCATTCGCATATGCCGATCGGCCCGGTCGGCCATCCGACCGAACTCAACTCGATGCTCACGGCGTTCGTCTTCAAATACTGCAGGTTTCCGGATGCCGCACGCGATTACCTGCGGTTCATGCTGGAGCGCAGCCAGTATGAAGCGTGGCAGCAGGCGTCGCTGGGCTATGTGACCCAGACCCTGCGCGCTTTTGAGGCCAATCCGATCTGGACCAGCGATCCGAAAATCACGCCCTACCGCGATGGCGGGCGCGTGTCGCTCTACAACGGCTATGCCGGACAAGTCGGCGCCGCATCGGCGGCCTGCAGCGCGGACCTCGTCATTGCAAACATGGTTGCGGAAGCGGCATCCGGACAATCCACGCCGCGGGAGGCCGCCGCGAGGGCCGAACAGCGGGCGCGGCGATACTACAAAACCTAGAATCGTATAAACCTCTACGACATTTAGTTCTCACCACGCGCCGCAAGCGGCACAAGTGTTCCCTTGAGGCACGAATACCCTGGCGTTAGCCCGGAGTACCCTTTTAGGTCACGAAGGGACACGAAGAAATGCAAAGGAAAATGAAGGCAGGAAGAATGCACAATTACCAGTGGTTGCACATGATCCACGGTTAGCGCCACCTTCATCGAAGCACCATCCTTTTTTCTTGTTTTTCTTCGTGCCACTTCGTGACCTTCGTGCCTCAAGGGAACACTTGTGCCGCTTGCGGCGCGTGGTGAGATGTAGGGTTGAAGTTTATACGTCAAATTCTTGGGAGGCGAACAATGAGAACACTCCTGCTTCTGTTGCTGTCGTTGCCTGCCTTCGCGGGCGAAACCGTTTTCGACAACGAATATGTGCGCGTTACGCGCGACGCAGCGCCATGCGCCGCGGCCGGACCCGGATGTGCCGACCGTGTCATCGTGGCGCTGGGCGATGTCGAACTTGCTTCCGCGGGAACACGACGCGCGCTGACCCGCGGCGACATCGCAGTGTTCGGGCCGGGACAATCTTATGAACCGCCGGACGCCGGTTCCTTCTTCGAGGTGTCGATAAAGGAGAATCACCCGCCGGCGCTGTCGCCGGGCGAAACCATCCCGCCGGAGAAAAACGCGATCCGCCATGACGGGAAGGATTTTTTCGTGTTCGAAGAAAAACTCGAACCCGGCGATACGCGCGCCCGGCACAGCCACAGCCAGCGCGTCGTCATCCCGTTGAACCGTGCCCGGCTCGAGCAGTGGCCCGACGGCGAGCCGGCGAAGTTTGTGGAGACCGTACCCGAGCGCCCCGCTTTCAGTCTGCCGGTGATTCATGCGGTAAAGAACATCGGCGACGTTCCGCTGCGCGGCATCATCATCGAATTCAAGCCGAAATAACGCCTCAGTAAAACCACTCTCTCACCGCAGATACCCGACGCGCTACGCGCGTCGGGTATCTGCGGTGAGAGAGTGGTCTTGAGTTTTGGGCCCGATGTTTCGTAGAACGGTAGCCGCCTGATTGACATCCGAGGCCACGGCGCTATAGTTCCCCGACACCCTGATCAAAAAAGGGGAGGAGCAACATGACCGTCTACCCCGTTACCGATTCGTTCGCCGCCGAGATCGGCGATGTCGACCTGTCGAAGCCGCTGCCGGGCGAGGACCGCGTCGAAATAACGGCAGCGTTCGATCGCTACTCGGTGCTGGTTTTTCCCGGTCAGAATTTTTCGACCGACCAGCACCTCGACTTCGCGCGCAACTTCGGGCCGCTCGAGACCACCATCCATGCCGTGCGCAGCGACGCGAAATTACGCGTGCGCCCCGAGATCGCCGACGTGTCCAACCTCGATGCGGGCGAGACGATCTGGGGCAAGGAAAGCCGCAAACGCATGTTCGAAATGGGCAACCGGATGTGGCATACGGACAGCTCTTTCCGCGAAGTGCCGGCAAAGGCCTCGCTGCTGTACTCGCGCAGCATTCCTCCGGTCGGCGGCCATACCGAGTTCGCCGACATGCGCGCCGCCTACGATGCGCTTCCGGAGGACATGAAACAACGCTTGCGCGGGCTCGTCGCCGAGCATGCCATCATGTATTCGCGCAGGAAGCTGGGCTTCAACGATTTCTCCGACGAGGAAAACCAGACGCTGCCGCCGGTGCCGCAGGTCCTGGTACGCCGGCATGCCGGATCGGGAAGAATGGGCTTGTATCTCGCCTCCCACGCCGGACGCATCTTCGGTATGAACGACGAGGAAGGCCAGGCGCTGCTGAAGCAACTTATCGATCACGCAACGCAACGCCAATTCGTCTACACGCACCGCTGGCGTTTGCACGACCTGGTGATGTGGGACAACCGCTGCACCATGCATCGCGGCAAGGGTTACGACGATTTGCGCTGGCCGCGCGACATGCAACGCGCTACGGTGTCCGACGTCGGGCCGACGTGCGCGCAGGAAGGCATCGCGGTTCCGGCCGCTGCATAGTTTCCGGCGCCGCGGGTTTCCCGCAGATCGGCACCTGAACACGCACCGGCATTGCGCGCCATCACCATCGTCGATCGACAGCCGGCAGACAGCGCAATTACCGGGAAGGAGACCGGCCGTTCAGGCCGCGACCCAGCCGTAGAAGTGATGGCTCGGGTCGGCCCCCTCCTCCAGATAGCTCATCTTGATCTTGCTCAGATAGTCGCTGGGGAATTCGTTGCGTTTTGCAGTCACGTCGACTTTGAAAACCCGGGCGCTGTTCAGGCCGAAGATCTGCTCCTTCACTGAAGGCGTCAGCTGTGAGTAGCCATGCTTCTCGATCAATGCATCGGGAATCTGGAAACGCCGGAACGCTTCGATCTGCCATTGCGGCGTGCCGTACCAGATCGAGTCGGTCCCCCACAGCACATGATCGGCACCGAAAGCGTCGATGATCTGGCCCAGCAGATGGGCGCAGGCCGCGGGATTGGTCGTAACCAGTTGCGCGAAAGTGGAACCCAGTTCCATGTAGATGTTCTTGATGCCCGGTTCCTTCTTCTTCATATTGCAGAACTCGGTGGTCCAGGGCACGTCCGCATCCTTCACCGACGAAACGCCGAGCAGCCCGGAGTGATAGGCAAGGAAATCGATGTCGGGAAAATCCTTCGCCGCCTTGATCAGGTCGCGCGGATGGTTGTAGTCGGCGACGGTACCCAGCGGCAGACCCTTGTGCACGCAGAAACGCTTGATCCCGAGTTGCTGCGCCTTCTCCAGCATCGGATAGGCGATCTTCTCGTCGTCGAGGAACCATCCGTGCTCGAAGCCCTTGGGACAGGCGCCGGTGTAGGCCTTCCAGGCATCGATCTTGAGCGTTTCCGCCTGCATCTGCATGAAGTCGAGGTCGGTCTTGCCCAGTTGAGGCGTCACCAGGCCGTGAGCGAGCATCCGGCGCGACTGCGTGATGCGGTTGATCTCGTCGCGGATGTGCGTCATCTCCTTCGGCGGGACCACCGCCTCGTTGGGATAAGGCCCGGGCGGCGTGGAGATGAGCCCGATGGCGGTTTCGCTGTCGAGGAACACTTCCTTGATGAAATTTTGCCACGAAAGGTCGGAGATGGTACCGGTGTCGGATTCGAGCTTCGAATTCATCTGCTTCGCCCGGCCACGCAAGCGCAACAGATTCCCTTTCGCGACCGCGCCTTTGCGCTCGGCTTCCGCATTCGTCGGGTCATATCCCGATCCTACATAGTGCAGCTGCACATCGAAAATGAAGGGCGAACCGCCTTTGAGCTCGCGCAGGGCCGATTGCTCCGCTGCTTCGACTTCAGAGACGTTGAAGAATTGTCCGAACACCGCGTTCATCGCGAGAAAAGAAGTGACCATCCCGCCGCTCGTGCGCAGGAATTCGCGCCGGCTGAGCCCCAGTCTCGGCGCCAGGCGCGCCGCGTCGGCCAGGATGCGGGCCTCGACCTCGCGCTGGGCGGCGGTTTGCGGCAGCGGCTGAAACTCCTCGTTGGATACAAGCCGGGTCGGGATGGGTATTTCCGTTTGCAGACCCTGACGCATGCCGGGGCGAACACGAAAAGCATGGCGATTCAGCTTCATCATCGACTCCTCTGTTGGCGGTGACGGGCCGGCTTCGGTGGTGCGCGCCACCCCCCGGCTCTCGGACAGATGGAGTGTAATGCCCGATCATCCGAAGTCAACCGCATGCCGGCTTCACGGAAGCGGATGCCGAAAAAGGAAACGGGCACCATTCGGTGCCCGTCTTCATCAATCCACGTTCGCTCAACCGGGTCGGGTCTCGATCCGGGGAGTCACTATCCGGATCGATCGCCACTTCATGCAACGTAGGCTTCGGTATTGGTGGAATTATTATTATTGTTGTTCGCACCACGCTTGGCTCCGGGCTTGGGCCCGGTGGCTTTCGGCGGCACGTAGGCGGACAGGCGGCAACTTACGCCCTCGACCTTCTTGCCACCGAAAAATCTTGTTACCTGACAGCAGATTACCTCACCCGCAGCGGAGAGGGCCGCAATCTGGGCCAGGACTTGCGGCTTCGAAATATGGAGCGCCTTGGCAATCTCGGCATCCATTTGTTCGCCGTTGCTTCTCAGAAATTGAAGAAGGGGTTCGTTCATACGGGATTTTCCTGCGTTGGCGGAATGGGACCTCATAGTGTGCGCCGCCGACCCCTCTCGGGGCAAGCTCCTTGCTGGTTAATCTTGCGGTTGGACTATTGCATTTCGCAGGAATCTCCTAGACTTCCCGCGCTCTTTGGGCGTTTACCCTGCATCCGGCGACCCGCCCGCCACCCGTCGGATCGCCGCCGCCCTTCAAAAACCCGCAATCGACGGCTTCGAACTAACCTGCGGGCCATGCGGACATCCGTTCGCATCAGAGCGATCTGACCCGCGGGTCGGCAGTCAGTTCCAGAATGTCCAGTTCTTCCTCCGCGGCCTGGAAAGCCGCGTCGCCAATGACGTCGCGGGCCCGGAGATCCCTGAGGGCTTGCCTTTGCGCCTCGACGACACGCCCCTGCAGCGCCGACGACGAGGACTTTTCTGCGGGTGGCGAGCCGGCGGACTGCTGCCCGCCGGACTCCAGGCGGGCTTCATATTCCTTGCGCAGGGCCGAAGAGGACGGCGATTCTTCCGACTCCAGCGCGCGAAGCGCAGCGCGCGCCGTCTCGGCCCGCGCAATTCCGACCTCCCGATCGACCACGCCGTCGTCGGGAATGCCTACCCGCACGATCAGCCAGCGCAGCGTCGCCCCCTGCAACACGAGCGTGGTGAGGACGACGCAGAAGGCACAGAAGACGATCAGGTCGCGGTGGGGGAAATCCCCCGGCAACGCCAGCGCGGCGGCAAGGGTCACGATGCCACGCATTCCGGACCAGGAAATGATCAGGCCGCTGCCCACGGTCGGCAGCATCATCGGACGCGGCAGGTTGGCCCCGTAGAGCCAGATCTTCCATCGCGCGATGGCGTTGTGCGACATCCACCACACAATTCGCGTAGCAATGACGGCCGCGCACACGGCAAGCGCGCACAGCGCATACATGCCCCATTGGGAAGGCTCCACGCGATTGACGATCGCGCGCAACTGCATGCCGATCAGAACGAACGCAAGCACGTTCAGGACGAAGACGCTGACTTCCCATACCGCGTAAGAAGCAATCCGATGGCGGGCATCGCGATTCGCCGGCACGCGACGCGCGAGCGTCATCGCATAGCACACCACGGTGATGATCGCCGAAACTCCGATGCGGTCCGCGATCATCCATACCGCGAAGGTGCTGAGGAATTGCATCAGGATGGAGATCGGAATGTCCTTCACCACAGCGGACATCTTCAGGAACAGGCGCGCAAGCAGGATGCCGGCGGCCACGCCACCGCCGCAAGTAAGCGCCAGTGTGGGCAGGACATGCCAGCCGGAAAAACTTCCGGTAACAGCCGCGGCGGCCGCAATGCGATAGACGAGCAGCGCGCTGGCGTCGTTGAAGAGGCTTTCTCCCTCCAGGACGACCAGGATGCGGTGGGGTAGTTTCAACCGCCGCAATACGGCGGTTGCCGCGGACGCATCCGGCGGCGCTACGATGGCGCCGAGCGTGATCGCCGCCGCCCAGCTCATTTCCGGGACGAACATTCTCGCCACCACGGCGACCGCGGCGATGGTCACCGCGACTGCGCCAATGGCCAGGCTCGCCACCGCGATCAGATTGTCACGCAGGTCGCGGGGCGATGCATCGTAAGCTGCGTCGAGCAGCGCAGGTGCGACGAACAGGGCCAGCGCAAGCTCGGG
>DASWEZ010000257.1:0-11481 GCA_036394495.1 Burkholderiales bacterium | reverse complement strand
CTCAACGCCGAGCGCACGCTGATCGCCGCCGAATGCATCGGCGACGGCTACTGGTTCATCGACCGGGTGACGAAATACGTGAAGGATCGCGTCGTGTTCGGCCGCCCCATCGGCCAGAACCAGGGCGTGCAGTTTCCGATCGCCGAGTCTTACATCGAAGTCGAAGCGGCGAACCTGATGCGCTGGAAGGCGTGCGAACTGTTCGATGTCCACCAGCCCTGCGGTGCCGAGGCCAACATGGCGAAGTACCTCGCTGCCAAAGCCTCATGGGAAGCCGCCAACGCCTGCCTGCAATTCCACGGCGGCTTCGGTTTCGCCAGCGAGTACGATGTCGAGCGCAAGTTCAGGGAGACGCGGCTGTACCAGGTCGCGCCGATCTCCACCAACCTCATCCTCTCTTACGTAGCCGAACACATCCTCGACCTGCCGCGCTCATTCTGAGCGTCGAATACTGCCTCAACCCAACACGGAGGCACGGAGGGCACAGAGGACACGGAGGAAAACCGATTCGAGTTCTTGAGGGAATGGCCGACGGTTGCAGCCAGTGCTACCAGATGCCACGACAGTTCAACAACTCATTCTTCCTTTATCTTCTCTCCGTGTTCTCCGTGCCTCCGTGTTGGGTGTAAGCCTTAATCTAGTCATTGCAAGCAACTACCGCCGCACCGGATTGTCACCCCAGTAGACGGGAAGCGGGACGCTACGGGCCTGGCCGATTTCTTCGAGGTACATTGGCATGGCCATTTCGTAGGCGAAATCGTTAAGTCGCTTGAGGAGGCTCTTTACCCGGTCCGGGTAAGCCTCCGCCTGGTTTTGCGATTCTTCCGGATCATTCGCAATGTCGAACAGCTCAAGCTTGCTGGGCAATGTCGCGCGCACGATCAATTTCCATTCGCCCACGCGGATGGCGCCGCGAAATGCCTCCACATTCAGCAAAATATCCTCGCGCGGACTCAACCGCCCTTCAGCCAGCGTGGCCCATGCGTCAAAGCCGTCGAGCTTTTTGGGTTGATCGATTTTGACGCCCGCCACATTCAATAGTGTCGGGTACATGTCGGTCACATGCAGAAGGCGCGTCACGACGGTTTTTTCCTTGATCCTCTCCGGCCAGACGGCCAGCGCGGCGACTCGCACGCCGCCTTCATACAGGCTGCCCTTGCCTCCGCGGTAGAGGCCATTGTCCGCGCCCGCCTCCCTTACGTCATTGTCGCCGGTCGCGAATTTGGTCGGAATGGCGCCACCGTTGTCGCTGTGGAACACGACAAGCGTGTTGCCCAGCATCTTCTTTTTCTCCAGCGCTTCGATGATCTGCCCGATGGCCTCGTCGAGTGCGCGCACACCCGCGGCATAGCCGCGTCCCGCCTCCGCGCTTGCATCAGTGCCCGGCGACGTGAACGCCACGACCAGGAACATCGGGGTCGCGACATCCTGTTTGTGGATTTGATTCACGGCATCCTTGGCAAGCAGCTGCGTCACCACGCCGTCCTCTTTCACCAACTGCTCGTTACGGCGCCAGTCCTTCGAGTGGTTTTTCCTGACCTGATCATCTACTTCGCCCGACAGCGTGCCGTAGAAATAATCAAAGCCGCGCCTGGTCGGCCAAAACTCCGGGCTGGCATGGCCCAACTGCCACTTTCCTATGAATGCGGTTCGATACCCCGCATCCTTCAACCCCTGTGCCAGGGTTCGCTCGTCGGTTGGCAGCCCGAACCGGCTCGACGCAACGATGGACATGGTCTGCAAGCCATAACGCATCGGGTAGCGCCCGGTCAAGAGCGCGGCGCGTGTCTGCGATGAAAATGGCTGCACATAAAAGTCTTTGAGCGTGGCGCCGCTTGCGGCCAGCCTGTCCAGATTGGGCGTGGGCACTTTGCCGCCCTGGAAGCCTGCGTCTTTGTGCCCGAGGTCATCGGCCATCAGGTAAACGATGTTGGGTTTGCCGGCGGCACGAAGTGGTGCAGCGCAGGCGAGTGCGAAGCAAGACGCCATGAGCAGGACGCATCCGCGTGCGGACGCATTCATTTCAATTCCCCCAACAAAGCGCGTACTATTTCCACGTTTTTCCGCCAGGGTGCGAGTTTTCGATGAACGACCGAGACGTCCTGATCTTCACCCTTGCCGCCGTTGCGCGCCGGCTGCGTTTGAACGCGCTGCTTGGTGAATTGGCGTGGATGGCCTGCGCGATCTCGGGCGCGCTCGTACTCTATCAGATACTAGTCGCCGCGATCAGCGCACCTGCGGTGGCAAGCGCGCTGCAAACGTTGTTGATCCTGCTGCTCATTGGTGTCGTGGTTGTTTTTGCCGTGCGCGGCTTGCGCCCGATCACGCTCGACGAAGTCGCCGCCACGGCGGACGCGCAGGCGGACCTGAAGGACGAACTCAAATCGGGCTATTGCTTCGCGCGACAGGCAGAAGCCTCACCGCTTGTCGATCTGCAGATTCGGCGGGCGGTGCTGACGGTGCAGCGGATCGATTCACGCGAATTGTTTCCGATCGCCATTCCACGAGGTGCGTTCGCGGCGCTGGCATTGATTTTCGCTGCCAGTTTACTGCCCTGGATTGCGCCGCAATTCGGACACCCCCAATCGACGAGCACCGATTCGATTGCAACGGAAGTCGCCGCGACTGCCGGGAAAGCGCGCCAGCTGCAGCCGTTGTCGAATCCGCTGCCAGCAGCGGGCAGGGTAGCGCTGGAAATCCCGGATGGGACGCAAATGCCAGGCGCGCGCGGCTCCGATGCGGCGTGGGCCAGACTTGAAGCAGCGGTTCATGCGTTGGCCGATGGGGAAGAGCTCAAAGACTTGGCGGAGGCGATGGAACATCGCGACACGGCGCGCACGGTGCAATTGCTGGAAGAATTCGAACGCAGGCGAGAATACGCGCGGGCGCAGGCCGGCGGGCCCCCTGCCGATACGGTGCACGCAAGCCCGGATCTGATCGCGCGCCTGCAAAAGTTGTTCAGTCCCGGCGGCAATGTCCCGCAGTCCGCCCTGGACGCTGTCGCGGAAGACGACGTGGTGCATGCGCTTGACCTGGCGCAGAGGCTCGACGACATGCGCGCGTCGGGCGCGAACAATCCAGCTGCTCACACTCTCGACGAGGGAACCAATCCGCTCCAGGCCGCCGTGCCGCTGGAGCGTTTTGGCCCGCGCGAAGCCCGGCGCAGCCAGGGCCAGGGCGGAGAATTCGCGGGTACCACCGATGTCGAAGGGGGCGCCATGGGGCGGCGCGTGACCCAGTCGAATCTGGGCGCGGGCGGGAAACCCAGTGCCAACGAAACCAGCAACAGCAACAATATTGAGGCCGAGCAGGTATTGGGCGCGCGTACCATGCGGCTTGCTGTCCAGCTCAAGCAAGTCAAAATTGAAGGCAACAACCCGCGGGAAGGCGATGCGCAAGGCGTTGCGGAGGCGGCTTACGCTGCGACGCGCGCGCAACAAGCGCAACTCGGTTACCAGAATGCGCCGCAACATGCCGGTTATGTCACCGAAAGCGCCTTAAGCGGCGATCGGATTCCGCTCGCGTATCGCGGCGCCGTCAAAGAATATTTCCTGGCCCTTGATCGGAACCAAAAATGAACGACGCGACAGCCGACATGCAGGTTGACAGCTTCCAGAAAAAATTCCGCGGCGTTCGCGCGGAGATGGCGCGCGTGATCGTAGGCAATGAAGAAGTCATCGACGGAGTCCTCACCTGCCTGCTGGCGCGCGGCCACGGGCTCATCGAAGGCGTTCCCGGCACCGGCAAGACCAAGCTCATACAGACGCTTGCCGACGTGCTGCATTTGAAATTTTCCCGCATTCAGTTCACGCCCGACCTGATGCCGGGAGACATCGTGGGTGGCAACGTGTTGCGCGAGAGCGAGCGCGGTGAAAAGGTTCTGGAGTTTCAGCCCGGACCGGTGTTCGCCAACTTGATTCTGGCTGACGAGATCAACCGCGCCACGCCCAAGACTCAATCGGCATTGCTGGAAACCATGCAGGAAAACAGCGTGACCATCGGCAAGATTACCCACGCGCTGGAACAGCCCGTGTGCGTGCTTGCCACCCAGAATCCGATTGAACTGGAGGGAACCTATCCACTACCGGAAGCCCAACTCGACCGCTTCTTCTACAAACTCAGGATGGAATTCCCGGGCGCGCAGGCGCTGGACGAGATACTCGATCGCACCACTCAGTCAAGCGAACCGGCAGTCGAGCGCGTGCTCGGACGCGGCGAGATCCTGGAAATGCGCGCGATCGCCCGCGCCTTGCCTGTTGCCAACCCGGTGAAGGACTACGCCATCCGCCTGACGCTCGCTACGCATCCCGAAAACGCTCCGTGCCACGCGATGGTAAAAAAATACGTGCGCTATGGATCAAGTCCCCGGGGCGCCCAGGCGCTCCTGCTCGGGGGCAAAGTGCATGCGCTCATGCAAAATCGCGTTTACGTTGCCAGCGAAGACATCCGCGCCGCGGCTTTCCCCGCGCTACGCCACCGCATGCTGCTCAATTACGAAGGCGAGGCGGAACAGCTCGACGTGGACACGATCATCTCGGCCATCATCGAATCATTGCCCGAGCCGCGCAAATGACGGGACAAGGCGGCGTTACATCCGACGCGCAGGGTTGAAGCATGCATCCACCACTTTTGAGCCACGACTTCCTGCGCCGGCTGGATCGCCTCCGTCTGGCCTCCAATGAGCCCGCGCGCGGCCATCTGAAGGGACTCCATCGCGCCAAACGCACCGGCTCCGGCCTGGAGTTCGCCGACTATCGCCCTTACAACCCGGGCGACGATCTCAAAAGCGTGGACTGGCGGACTTATTTGCGGATCGAACGGCTCTTCGTGAAGCTTTTTGTCGAAGAGGCCGACCTGCCCATTTATATTTTCCTGGACACGAGTGCATCCATGGGCATGGGCACTCCGAGCAAATTCGATTTTGGACGCAAGATAGCCGCGGCGCTGGCGCACGTCGGCTTTGTGAATATGGATCGGGTCAGTCTGATAGCCGTGGCCGGGAATATAGTGCAGGAGCGCTCAGGCCTGCGCGGCAAGAATCAAAGCTGGCCGGCATTTGAATTCCTGCAACGGCTCGAGTGCGGCGGCAACACCTGCCTCGAGGCCGCCTTCAAGCGCTATTTTGCCGTACCGCGCGCCAAGGGACTGATCGTGGTGATTTCGGACTATCTGGATCCGGCAGGGTTCGAACCGGGGCTGCGCGTATTGCGCAATCTGCGCCAGGATGTCCTTGCACTGCAGCTCGTCAGCCCCGGTGATTTCGAGCCGGCTGGCGCGGATGACGATGTGATCCTGGTGGATGCGGAGGACAACGGCGAAATCCGGCACCGTATCACCCCGGCGTTGCTGCACGCCCATCGGCAAGCGTTCGACGCGCACTGCGATGCGATCAGCGCGTACTGCGTCAGGAACGGCTGGGGCCACGCGCTCGCCATGACGGACGCGTCTGTCGAGGCGCTGGTATTGCACGCGCTGCGCAAGGAAGGCCTGTTGCGGTGAATTTTCTCGCCTTCTCGCCGCAGGCCGCCTATGCCCTGCTCGCGGGTGTGGCGTTGCTGATTGTGTTGATGTATTGCCTCAAGCCTCGGCCGCTACGGGTACGGGTTGCGTCGAATCTTGTCTGGCGCACCCTCGCGACCTTGCAGCAGCCTGTGCTGGACCGCTGGCGTTGGTGGTTGTCATTGTCACTGGCGCTGGCGACGGGACTGAGCATCGCACTGGCGCTTACCCGCCCGCAAGCGCCCGCGCTGGGCGGTATCGCCCGGCGTATCGCGGTTGTTCTGGATGACTCGTCCTCCATGGCGGCGCGCGGACCGGACGGCAGCAGTCGCTGGGAACACGCGGTTGACCGTGCGCGCCGGATAATCTCAGGCGCGGGTCTTGCGGGCGAGGTCATGGTCCTGGACACGCTGGGCCGCACCGGTACGCCCGAATGGGTCCGCCCCGAAATCGCGCTCGCGAAACTGCGCGCGCTCGCCCCGGGCAGCACCGGGTTAGCGCGAATGCCGCTGGTCCCCACCGGCGAGCATATCGAAGCGCACCTGCTGACCGATGGGGTTGCCCATCTCGACGTGCCGCCGGAGATAGCGGTCGAATCGGTATTCGTGCCTGCCGACAACGTCGCCATCACGGCTTTCGATGCCAAGCCCTCGTTGCGCGATCCCACGCAGTATCAAGCGTTAGTCCAGGTGTTCAATGCATCCGTGCGCGCAAAGCAGGTCCGGCTTGTGGTCACGGGCGAGAATGGATTCGTGCTTGATCGCGACATGATCCTGCCCGCCGGGGGGGCGATCAATCAAACCATCGATGTGACGGACTACGCTGTCGGCGTGCTGCGGGCCGAAGTCCGCGCAGCGGGTGACGGATTCGGCTTCGACGATGTCGCTTACGGCCTTGTGGCACCTCATCGCACCAAGCGCGTGTTGCTGGTGACCGCGGGCAATCGTTATCTGGAACGCTCGCTCGAGCGGCTGCCGGGCATTGCATTGACGGTGATGAAGCCCGCCCAATATCGCGCCACGGCCGACTACGACGCGAATGTCTTCGATCGCTTTGCACCAACGGAACCGCCGGCGCAAGGCGCGTTGCTGTTCCGTCCGCCGCCCGTGACCTGGCTGCCGGCCTTCGAGCGCACGGCGTTGAATCCGGTCATCACGCGCTGGGACCAGTCCCATCCGCTCGCGGCCAACGTGTCATGGCGGGGCGTGAATATCCAACGCGCCGGGCTGGCCCGGCTTTCGGCGCGCGACACGCAAACGGACGTGGTGCTGGCTTCGGGCGCGGGCGAGGGGGTGCTGGTGGCAGCCGGTGGCGAAGGCGCGCGCTGGATCGCGGCCGGGTTTGCGCTGGATGACTCGAATTTTGCGATGCAGCCGGCCTTTCCGGTATTCCTCGGCGGTGCGCTCGTCTGGTTGACGGACCGCGCCGCGATCCTCAGCCGTGGTTTGGGTCACGTCGAAGTGCCCTTCGCTGACGGGAAAGTGACGGGACCCGATGGCCGCCCGGTGGCGGCCGTGAGCATCCGCGGGGCTACGATCTTTGACGCTGCACGATCCGGTGTCTTCACTGTGGCGTCGCATACCAACGCGACACGCGTCGTCGTGAACGTCATCGACCCGCAGTACTCGGACGTCAACCGCAGCCGCTTTGCCGGCGCGCCCGCAGCCGTCGCGGCAGCGCCGGGCTTGCCGCGCTTCGCCTTCGAACCCTGGGTCGCGCTGCTTGCGCTTGCCGTGGCGCTGCTCGCTTTTGAGTGGCTGGCCTATACACGCTACCGCATCATCTGAGTAATGCAGCTTCCAAGCCTGACGCAAGCGTGGCCGCTGTGGCTGTTGACCTTGTTGCCCCTGCTATGGTTCGCCGCATTGCGACATCGCACGCGCCTGAGTCGTTGGCGCATGACGCTGGCAGTTGTACTGCGCTCGCTCGCGCTGACGGCGCTGGTGGTGGCCTTGACCGAGCCGCTGCTGCCTCGAACAATCACGGATATTTCCGTGGTCTACGCGCTTGACGTGTCCCACAGTGTCGCGCCTGCGTTCGTGCAGGGAGCCCTGGATTGGATGCGGCAGGCGAACAAGAAAGGTGCAC
Source organism: Burkholderiales bacterium (assembly GCA_036394495.1). Classification (GTDB taxonomy): domain Bacteria; phylum Pseudomonadota; class Gammaproteobacteria; order Burkholderiales; family JACQAP01; genus JACQAP01. The sequence goes on along the minus strand of DASWEZ010000257.1, from coordinate 3,894 downwards.
CAGCGCAGGCGCGCTATGTGGTGTTTGCGAATCGGCCGCGGCTGTTGAATTCGCTCGAGGACATCGAATCCGTTTCGGTTACCGGGGATGCGGCGCCAAGCCGATCGGCGATCGGCCAGAACGCGACGGATCTGGAACTGGCATTGGACATGTCCGCATTCGGCTTTGCGCCGAACCATGCCAAGAGATTGGTGTTGATGACGGATGGCAATGCCACCGACGGGGACGTCTGGCGTGCGCTGCCTCGCCTGCAGGTCCAGGGCGTTCGCATTTTCGCGTTACCGGCGCCCGCGGCGGTGACCAACGACGCGTGGATCGAAACGGTGGATTTGCCTGAAGGCGTGCGGCAGCAGGAGCCGGCCCGGTTGCGGGTGAGGGTGTACTCGCGCACGAAGTGCCTGGCGCACATCCAGATGAGTCTGAATGGTGATGCGGTTGCGCGACAAAAAGCCATGCTTCGGGCCGGCGAGAATGAAATCGTCTTCACGATGCAATTCAAGCGGCAGGGCGCCAACACGGTCGCGGTAGAGGTGGCAGCCGACGGCGATCGGATTGCGGAAAACGACGCACTTTCCCAAACCTTCTGGATCGGGCCGCGTGCCAGGATCCTTTACGTCGAGAGCAACCCGGAAACAGCGCATTACTTGCGGGACGCGTTGCATGCGCAAGGCATCGACGTTACGGTCGCCGGCACGGAAGGATTTGGCGCCAGGCTCAAGGGCCAGGATGCGGTGCTGTTGAGCGATATTCCCGCAGAGAAATTCGACCCGGCGACGGTAGAGCGCCTGGAAGCGTTCGTGCGCGAGGGCGGCGGTCTCGTATTCGCCGCGGGCGAGAACACCTACGGAGCGAAAGGTTTCGCCAGGAGCAGGATGGAACGCGTGTTGCCGGTCAAATTTGAAGCCCAGCGCAAGCGCAAGGAACTGGATCTGGTGCTGCTTATCGACCGTTCGTTCAGCATGCGCGGCCAAAAGCTCGAGTTCGCCAAGTCCGCTGCACTGTCCACCCTGGACCTGCTCGATGAGCACCACCGGCTCGCGGTAATCGCCTTCGACTCGCGGCCGCACGAAGTCGTGCCGCTTGCAGAAGTGGGCAATAAGCAGCGCGCGGAAGATTTGATCAGCGGCATGTCGGCCAGCGGACAGACCAACATCTACAACGCACTGTGGCACGCCTATCGGCTGCTCGAAAATTCAGCGGCCAAAACCAGGCACGTGATCCTGCTGTCCGACGGCAACACCGCCCCGCCGGGGAGGCTGGTGGCCGAGACGTCAAGCCGCGCTGCCATGGCGTTGATCCGCAAGGAACGCGGCCTGCCGCCCGAGCAGGAATTCGACAAAAGCCTTGCTTCCGGTGGAATCGACGAGTTGGCAGCGCAATTCAATCGAGCAAACATCACACTATCCACGGTGGCCGTCGGCGAGAACCCCGACCTCGAACTGATGGCGCGGCTTGCGCACGCGGCCAATGGGACAAGCCACGTCGCCGAGAGCGAAACGCAGATTCCGTCCCTGTTCGTGACCGAAGCGAAACGACTGCTGGGCGAATCCATCGTCGAAGAACCATTTCGTCCCGTCGTCAGGCTGAAGACCGAGGCATTGGCCGACGTGGATTTCGAACGCGGGCCCGAGTTGAAAGGGTTTGTACTGGGCCAGCCCAAGCGCTTCGCCGAGGTGGTACTCGAAGCCAAGGATCATCAAGCGCTGCTCGTCAGAAGCCACTACGGGCTCGGCGAGAGTATCGCTTTTTTGTCCGACGTCAAGAACCGCTGGGCAGTCGATTGGCTGGCGTGGCCCGGCTACGGCAAGCTATGGGCGCAGGTCGTGCGCGAGAGCATGCGTCGGGACACCGGCGAAGAGCTGGCGCTGCGCGTCGCACGCGAAGGGCACTCTGCAGTGGTAACGCTGACCGCGCTGACGCCGGAGGGAAAGTACCGCGACGACATCGCGCCGAAAGTTCGCATGAGTGCACCGGACGCAACTTCCGCCGTGTCGCAGTTGCGCCAGATCGGGCCGGGGAAATACCAGGCCCGCATCGCATTGCAAGCTTCTACCGCAGGATCCTATGTGTTCGATCTCGTGGACACGCCGGGACTGACGCCGCAAGCGCTGGCGCAAACGGGTACGCGCAGTCTGTTTTACGGTTACTCGGACGAGTATCGCGATGTGGGCCCGAATATCGGCCTGCTGAGGGCGCTTTGCGAGCGGACCGGCGGCAAATTTGCGCCGCAAATGGAAGACGTGTTTGCGCGCCAGGGAGACGGCGGGGTGGTATCCAAACCCTTGTGGCGATATTTTGCCGCCATCGGGCTGGCGTTGTTTTTGCTGGACGTTGCGTTGCGGCGCATATCCGGCCGCCGCTGAAGTTTTCGGCGGGAAGTTTCGCCCGTGCCAATTCGGCTGTTGACAAGGTCAATTCCGGAGAGTTCAATCAACGGAGCCGATGCCGTTGCGCAACAGGTTCCCGGACCTCGACGCGACTGGCGAAACTCACACCGAATGAGTTTCCACAAAAACAAACAGTGGCGCTGGCGGCAGGTGCTGCTACTTCGAGGAGGAGAAACCATGAGGTATTTCAAACTGGCCCTCGCGGCCGGAATCCTGAGTATTGCATCGATGAGCGCAGCAACGCCTGCATTCGCGCAGGCGGGCAATGAATGGACCAGGTATGGTGGTGACTACGCCAATACTCGGTATAGCACGCTCGACCAGATCAACACGCGCAACGTGAACAAGCTCAAGGTGGCGTGGATACATTCATTGGGTGCGCTGGAGACCCAGGAGGCCACGCCGCTGATCATAGGCGATACGATGTACGTCTCGAGCTCCACCGGGCCGAAGCATGTTTTTGCGCTGGATGCCAAGACCGGCAAGATCAAGTGGAAGTATGACCCGGAACTTCCGGCGGACTATATGGCAACGGTGTGTTGCGGGCTGGACAGCCGCGGCGTTGCGTATGCCGACGGTATGGTCTTTTTCGGCACGTTGACGGCGAGATTGATCGCGCTGGACGCCAGGACCGGCGAAGAAAAGTGGAATGTCGAGGTGATGGATTACAAGAAGGGCCACGCCATTACCTCGCCGCCGCTGGTCTACAAGAATCTGGTGGTGACCGGGATTGCCGGCGGCGAGTACGGTATCCGCGGCTTCATCGAAGCGCACGATCAGAAAACCGGCAAGCTGGTGTGGAAAAGTTACACCATTCCCGGAGATGGCGAGCCGGGCAACGACACCTGGAAGGGCGATTCGTGGAAGACCGGCGCCGGATCGACCTGGGGAGTGGGTTCCTTTGACCCAAAGCTGAACCTGGTTTATTGGTCGACCAGCAACGGCGGTCCCTGGGGCGGCCAGACGCGCGGTAACGACTCCACGGATATCGGGCAGTACACCAATCTTTGGACGGCTGCCCAGCTTGCGTTCGACGCCGATACCGGCAAGATTGTCTGGGGCTACCAATGGACCCCAAGCGATGTGTGGGATTACGACGGTATCAATGAAGCGGTGCTCACCGACCTCAACATCGGCGGCAAGGTTACGCCGGCGTTGCTGCATGCCGATCGCAATGGTTTCTTCTATGTGCTGAACCGCCAGACCGGCAAACTCATCGCCGCCGATCCGTTTGTAACGGTCAATTGGGCTACGCACGTAGACCTGCAAACCGGCCGGCCGGTCGAAGCCGCTAATAACGAAAAGCGGCCGCGAAAGGGCCAGTGGGCGCGCAACGTCTGCCCGAACCTCATAGGCGGAAAGAACTGGTCGCCCATGTCCCATAGCGCGCAGACCGGCCTGACTTACCTGCCGGCCTTCAACATGTGCATGGATATTGCCAACAAGGAAGAAGAGTACTCGCCCGGAAAATTCTATCTCGCATCCGAGTTCAATCTCGACATGGCGG
>DASWEZ010000256.1:0-17238 GCA_036394495.1 Burkholderiales bacterium | reverse complement strand
GCCGGCGAGAGCGGCAAGCAAGATGCCATGGCCGAGGTCATCTTCCGCCGCTATTTCGTGGAAGGGGCGGACCTGAGCGACAAGGAAACGCTCGCGGACATCGCGCAACAGGCGGGGATGGATCGCGACGCAGCGGCCGCTTATCTTGCCGGTGACGCCGACCGCGCGCTGATCGAGGAGCAGGACCGGCGTGCGCGCGCCATCGGCGTGGAAGGCGTGCCCTTTTTCATCTTCAACCAGCGCCTCGCCCTGTCCGGCGCGCAGCCACCCGAAGTCATCGTCGAAGCCATGGAGAAGGCGCGTGAAGAACTTGCTGCGACGCCGCAATAACACCGGCAAAAACGGTTGATTCCGCCCACCGGCGGAGCTAGCATGAGGTCCGCAATACGCAGCCTTTTGTGAACCTCAACTCCGACACGGAGGTGCGCCATGTGCTTTGAATTCGAAGCGCTGTACTGGGCAAAGCTGGCTGAAGAGGAAGAAAAAAGGAAGGAAGCCGAAAAGCAACGCAAGGCGGCGCAAACGGTGCCGCAAAAGCAGCCGGCTTACGACGAAGACCCGCTTCCGGTCTGAATTCACCGGCTGGTGCTCGACTTCCAACCCCGCGCAAGCGGGGTTTTTGTTTTCGTTCTCCGGACTTTTTCGAATTCATAAAAACGCATTAACCGCGGAGGACGCAGAGGAAAAGCAAGAGGGAATACAGGCTGGAGATAGAGGCATACATGGGCAAGTGACCCACCTCGCAAATCCGTGGCGATATAGTTCGCGACACGTTACCAACCTTTCATGTCTCTTACTTTTTTCGTTCTTCCTCCGCGCCCTCCGCGTCCTCCGCGGTGAGAGAGTTGCATGAAACTTATAACCTGGAACGTGCAATGGTGCCGTGGCATCGACCTCGTGGTCGATCCCGCGCGCATTGCGCGCACGGCGCGGGAAATCGCCGATTTCGACGTGCTCTGCCTGCAGGAAGTCGCGGTGAATTTTCCCGGGCTGCCGGGCAGCCGCGGCGAAGACCAGGTCTCGGAACTGTCGCGCGCACTGCCGGGCTTCAGTGCGCACTACGGCGCCGCGACCGACGTCGATGATGGCAAAGGCGGTCGCAGCCAGTTCGGCAATCTCATTTTTTCGCGCCTGCCCGTCCTCCAGGTGTACCGCCATTTGCTGCCGTGGCCCGCGGATCCCAAGCTGAAAAGCATGCAGCGCAGCGCGATCGAAGCGGTGGTGCAGGTGCCCTGGGGTCCCGTGCGCATCATCACGACGCATCTGGAGTATTACTCGGCAATGCAGCGCATGGCGCAGGTCGATGCCCTGCGGAGCTTGCATCGGGAAGCCGGCAGCCGTGCATCGGCTCCGGGCATTCAGGACGATCCCGACCAGCCCTTCCATGCCCGGCCGCGGCCGGCTTCGGCGATTCTCACGGGTGACTTCAACTGCAAACCGCGGGATCCGGAATACCGTCGCATGATCGAGTCGTTTGATTCGGGTAGCGGCCCGTCGTTCGTCGATGCGTGGGCACTTGCGCGTCCCGGGGAACCGCATGCGCCGAGCGCCGGCATTTATGAGAACAGCTGGGCCAAACACCCCTATTGCTGCGACTTCATCTTCGTGACTGCCGACCTTGGTCCGCGAGTGCGCCACGTGCTGGTCGGGTCCGGTACGCAGGCGTCCGATCATCAGCCCGTGCTCATCGAGCTTTTGGATTTGTAGCAGGAGGTTTTTGATCCGTGGCGGCCGCTTTCGGATCGATCGCGCGAACATTCGGCGCAGATGCGCCGCAATCCATGTCTTTGCCCGGGCCGGTTTCGATCAGCGGCAGCAGCGCCGCCGGTGGTGCGACGACAAATAACGCTGCGGCAGCCAGCGCGCGCAACGCCAGCGGTCCCACTTCCGGCCTGATCTTCGGATGCTTAAGGGTACCGGTGATATGCAACGGTGTTCGCAATGTCAGGGGACTCATGTCCTTCGGCTTCGGATTGAGCTTCACGGCCACGGTTTCGGCACGCAGGTTCACTGAACCTTCGCCGAACACGACCGTATCCGTAGTGTCCAGCGCGAACGCGCGCGCAGTGAAGACGCCCTCTTTTGCCTCGACGTCTGCATAAGCGCATCGCACCGGCACGGAGCGATCCTTCGCGAGCAGAAATTCGAGCGATTCCGCAATGTCCAGGCCGGCCAGTTCAAGCAACAGATTGCTCAGCCGCCCGCGTCCCATGACGAGGCCTGTTTCGCCATTGGCGCTACCCAGCATGTTGGCGACCGAGTCTCCCCTGCCATCGAGCTTCACATAGCCGCTCACACGCCCCACGTTCTGCGCCTTCATGCTCGGCATCAGCCTGGGCAGGTCGAGGCCCCGCGCACGAAGATCCAGGGCAGTCTCGATGGGATCCTGGCGGGCGTTGAGGCGAACGCTGCCCGTAACCGTACCGTCCGCAACCTTCAGTTCGAAGGGATCGAGCCGCAGCAGGCCGTTTTCCAGGAGCAGGCCCACGTTCATGGCGTCGATCGGCAGGGGCCGCGCGGAAATTTTCCGGGCATTCAGGCTTACATCCGCATCGATGGAGCGCAACTTCGCCAGATTGTAGGGATGGTACGGCAGCACGCGCGGGCTCTCGCTGCGCCGAGCGGCTTCCCGGCGTTGTTCCGGCGAGGCCGTTTCGCCTTTTTTTGCACTCGGACCCGCGCCGATGAAACCGGCAAGGTCGTCCATATCCAGTTTCCGCGAGACCAACTCGCCGCGCAGGAACAGGCGCTCGCGACGGGTATCGACACTGATGTCGCCGCCAAGATCGCTGTCGCCGACCGTGCCGCTGAACTTGCGGTAACGCCACGCCGCGCCCTTGTGACCGAGTTCGCCGGACAAAGAATAAGGCGGCGTTTCCGGCAGCGGCAGGCCGATCAGTTTGTGCAGATCCGCCAGATTCGGCCCGGACAGTATGAAGGAGACATTGATATCCTCCAGTTGCAGCGGTGCCATCAGGTCGCCGCGCACACGGGCATGGGTTGCGCCGGCACGGGCCTTCACGTCGACATGGTAAGGCCGCTCGACATCGCGCAATGCGAGCGGCGAATCGACGATTCCGGAAAGCTCGAAGTCGCCGTCGCGGTAACGGCCTTCCCCTTTGGCCACCAGCGGCGCCGGCTGACTGCCGGAGTCCGCGGTTGCGGTGTGGAAGTCGAGTCGCAGGTCCGTTTTCAGCGTGGGCTCGTGCACACGCAGTTCGCCGTCGGTCACGATCATCTGTTCGATGTGCCAGGGTCTGCCCGGACCGGAATCGGCCGGATCGCCCCGATTGGCAAACGTCCAGTTCGCCTCGCCCGCTTCGTTTCGTTCGAGCAGGAGGTGAGGCCTTTCCAGCCGGAGCAACGGCAGTTCGATCCGCCCCTTCAGCAAAGGCAGCAATCGAATGCTGATTTCGAGCGTGTCCAGGTGCGCCATGTCCTTTTGCGCCGCCCAGTCCGCGTTCGCCAGCCGCAACCCTTCCGCGCGCAACGTCGGCACCAGCCCGAGATGCACGCTCAGGTCGCCCTCGATCGCAAACTCGCGGCCGGTGGCGGCTTCGACGCGGTGTTCGATGGGCTGCTTGAACCAGTTCCAGTCGAACACCCACCACAGCACCACGGCCGCCACGATCACTGCGGCGAGAACTATTTGCCAGCGCGCAATGCGCGCCGTGTCATGCACGGGAAGGGCCTGCGCCGTCATAGGGCTGGAAACGATTGTCTCCGCAATGTGGCGCCATGATCCGCGTCCGTCACGTGCGAGTACGACCAGTTGGCGGTGCGACCATCGGGAATGCGGCAATCGATGACACGGCCGACGACGATTTCATGATCTCCCGCGAGCATTACGGCGCTCATCTCGCACTCGAAATAAGCCAGGGCGTCATCCACGATCGGCACCCCACCCCGGCCGCAGTGCCAGGCGACGCCGTCGAGCTTGCCGGGATCGCGTGCGGGTTGCGTAACGCGGCGGCGCGCCGATTCGAATTCGTCCTGCTTTATGACGCTGACCGCGAACTTGCGGCCGGCACGCACCAGCGGGTAGGAGGCGTGTCGCGGATCGACCCCGATCGCAAGCGACAGTGGCCGATGGGACGCCTGCATCACCCAGACGGCGGCAAAGATATCGCGCTGCGCTTCATGGGCCACGCCGATGACATAAGCCCTCGGTTCAATCGTCGGAAAAAGCTTTCCGTTTCGCCAGTCATGATTTCGGTCCTGAAATTGAAGTGAGGGCCGCAACCAAGGAGCCCGGCACTCACGGTTCGCTGACGAATGGGTCAGGCAGAGCCGCAGCAACAGCCGTGCCGGACGCAATCGACGGTCCATGCCCCGCAAATTCGGAAAATTCCAGCAAGGCGGAACAACCAATCCGGACTTCTTTTCAATTGCCCTGTACAAAATACAAATGAAATCCCGCCACCAACTGTCGTGACTTCAATTTTCCAGTTCCTTCGACGGCATGGAATTTGCTACACGGTTCAGGGGAGTCGAACCGCAATGGAAATCGACGATGATTCGGAAACTGGCTTCCGGCGGCTATCGCCTCTAATTCCGCCAAAACAAATGCGAAGACCGGCAAGCGGCGCAACCTCGGAACGTTTTCCTCACACGCCGCGGCCGAGGCCCTATAGCAAAATTAGCAGCTAATTAAATCAATATCCTGCATCACCCGCCGGATTCAAACTTAGCGATACGCAGTCTAGAAGATAGGTAAAACAGTGGAGGAAAGTTACGAAATCGGCTACGTAGACGTCTGACCGACGCTCTTAATCTCTCCGCCAGTAATCCATTCGGACTAATGAGCGACGTCGAATACGTAACGCGCAAAAGTCACTATCCCGACGGAAAGTCTTGGCATTGGAGACGCCGTCATGGAACGATTCGTAGCATTGGAAAGTTGGCGCGGCATCGCCGCTTGCCTGGTTGCTCTGTTCCATCTGTACGCCTTCGGCCATTTCTACGAGGTTCCATTCCTTCGCAATTCATGGCTGTTCGTCGATTTCTTTTTTGTTCTGAGCGGTTTCATCATTGCCGCGAATTATCGACAACGATTGAGCGAGGGATTCGGCTTAGGGCGGTTTCTTTTGCTTCGATTGGGCAGGCTGTACCCGTTACATTTAGCGATGTTGGCCCTCTTTGTTGCATTTGCTCTCCTGAAAGTCGTCGGAAGATCATTGCTATCAGGAGCTATCACACCTGGCTCGGTAGCGCCATTCACCACCCCGGCGGAGAGTCCGTCCACAATTTTCGCGAATCTACTGTTGGTTCAAAGTCTCCATGTATTTGATTTCCTGACGTGGAATATCCCAAGCTGGAGCATTAGTACCGAGTTATATACGTACGTCATATTCGGTATATGCGTGGTTGGCCTTCGTAAGCAGGCCCGAATCGCACTGCCGGTCGCCCTGATCGGCGGGCCGCTACTTATCGCGATGCTGAGCGAGCGTAACATGAACACGCATTATGATTGGGGCATTATTCGATGCCTGTATGGCTTCGCGGCCGGCGTAGTCGTGTGGCATATTTATAAGAGCGGTGACAGGTTCAAAAAGTGGATCTTCGCAGGATCTATTGGTACCGCCATTGAATTGGCAGCGCTTGGAACAGCGGTAATCTTCGTCAGCGTCGCCGACACTACCAATCCTCTTTCAATCGCCGCACCTTATGTTTTTGCGCTCGTAGTGCTTGTCTTTGCGTTTGAAGCGGGGGCGGTAAGTTCCATGCTCCGCTGGAGGCCACTGGTATTCCTCGGGACAATCTCGTATTCGATCTACATGACACACATATTCGTCGAGCAGAGAATGTTCGATGCGGCAAGTGCCTTCGGAAAGGTTTTTCACTTCACTGCATTTACCCACCGTGATATTGAGGGGAATGACATCACCTTTTTAGGTACGCGCCTATGGCATGGCGATGTGGTGTATGTCACATATTTGGCGCTGATTGTCATGATGTCTTATTTGACATATCGATGGATAGAAAAACCTGCACGGGACTGGGTCAGGGATAGGGTGGACCGCAAGGGGCGCAGAGTCGTACCCGTCCCCCGACATGCTGATCCGTTATTGGGCGATCAAAAATCTGGCTGAATCCAGGTAGTGCAGACGGCACATTGCATGGCGGATGCGTTGCGCGTATGGATTCGCAACGCAAATCCACATCGAATCCAGATCAAATTCAGAACGGCCTGATACACGGCAATTGCGCCATCACTTCCGGGGTACGAAACGTATTGCTTTAGGAGACCACCATGTTTATCTCCGGCATTCCCATTGTTTTAAATAAATTGTCCCGCCGCCGGTTCCTCGAATGTAAGTTGTGGGAGTTGACCCCGTAAGCGCAACGTATTGTTTTTATTTAATGCTACAGTGACCCTGCTTTGGTTTCGCGTACATCAGAGGGCGAAATGAGCAAGAAAGAGTTGATTGCGAATCGGCAGTTACAGCGATGAGTTCAAGGTCGAGGCGGTCAGGCTGGGCGAATCGATTGGAGGTAACAAGACCGCCAAACGATTGGGCATTCCGGAGTCGAGCCTGTGGAACTGGATCAAGCGCAGCCGTGCGGGCAAGCTCAAGGCAGCGGACGGTGCCGCAGTGCCGGTGAGGCGATCCGTAGTGGAAGTCGAGGCGGAGAACGCCCGGTTGCGCCGGGAGCTGGCGAGCACCAAGCTCGATCTTGAAATCGTAAAAAAGCGGCGGCGTATTTCGCGAAGGAATCGCGGTGAAGTACGCCTGGATCGAAGAGCAGCGCGACCAGTTCAGCGTGACGCGGATGTGCCGCCAACTCGGCGTGTCGCGTACGGGGTATTGCCAGTGGAGAACGCGACCGACAAGTGGGCGCTTGATGGCCAAAAGCACGAGTGTGCGGTGCAATACTTCAAACGCCAGGGATGACGCGGCTTCAGACCGCCTTCGCGCCCCATTTTCCCGGTACCGGCTGCGCCTCGCTGGGCCCAGGCCACGGCGGCATGGTCACGCCGACGGCTTTGAGCGCTTCGCCGTCCGCCGCGCGAAACTGGAAATGCGTTCCCACCGGAATCGTGACGCACATGCCCGGCTCGAGTTCGACGACATCCTCCCGCCCGTCCCCCCTGCGCCACATTTCTCCGCGCCCGGACAATACGAACCAGATCTCATCCACGGTGCGGTGGCGGATGGCCTCCGAAGCGCGGCCGCCCGCCAACTCGAAATGCGCCATGCCGCCGCGCGCCGTGCCGAGCAGCACCCGCACGTCCGAGCCGTCGGGCGCGACGATGTCGGGCATTGCCGGCAGGCGCCTGGTTTCGAAGGTCATCCGGTCCTCCCGGTTGCGAACCGGCAAATTGTCGCTCAAACCCTACACTCGTGCCCGCTGCTTTCGCTGAACCCCGTTCCCTCGATGGTGTCCACCTGTTAGCCACGGTTGCGCAAAAAGGGTGGACATGGATAAAACGACTCAACCTGCAAGCATTGCCATTCTCGCGTCGCACGAATCGGCCGCTTCCGTCGTGTTCGGCTTGTACGACATGTTCATGTCCGCGGGCCGGGACTGGCGGCTCATCACGGAAGGACATACGGGCACCGGCGTGATACGTCCGGTCATCGCGTCGGCGCATACGGAATCGTTTATCGCCGCAAATGAAGTGCGCATCACTCCGCAAATCAGTCTTGCGGACTGCACATCACCCGACGTCGTGTGCATTCCGGAACTGCTGGTCCCGCCCGAACAGTCGCTGGGCGGGCGCTTCGACTACGAGATCGCGTGGTTGCAAGGCTGTTACGCGGGCGGAGCAGTCATCGCGGCCGCCGGTTCCGGGGCAATGTTGCTGGCCGAGACCGGCCTGCTGGACGGTTTCGAAGCGACCACGCATTGGGAATACGGCAGCGCCATGCGCCAGCGCCATCCTGAAGTGAAACTGCGCACTGGCCGCGCCCTGGTGGTGACGGGTGAAACGCAACGTCTGATCATGGCCGGAGGAGGCGCCTCCTGGATGGATCTCGGGTTGTTCCTGATCGCGCGCGTGGCCGGCGTGCAAACGGCCATGCAGGTGGCGCGGCGCAACCTGATCGATTGGCACGAAATCGGCCAGCAACCGTTCGCGCGGCTGGCACGATCCCGGCAGGTCGACGACGGGCGCATCGCGCAGTGCCAGACATGGATTGCCGGGCATTACCAGGAACCCTCCCCGGTCATGTCGATGGTCCGGTTGAGCGGCATGGCGGAACGCTCCTTCAAGCGGCATTTCCTGCAGAAGACCGGCATGTCGCCCCTCGAATACGTGCATGCGCTGCGGCTGGAGGAAGCCAAGCAAAGGCTCGAATCCGGGAATGAATCCATCGAGGCGATCGCCCGGCAGGTCGGCTACGAAGACGCCGGCTTTTTCAGCCGGCTGTTCAGGCGCAACGTCCATCTCACCCCCGCGCAATATCGCAGGCGCTTCGCGGGCTTGCGTAAATCCCTGGAATCCGGCCAGCCGCAGTACCTGAACTAGCCTGCCGTGCAACGGCCCTTTGAAAAAATACGGGCCGGCTTGTAATTCCTGCTTGCTTGATGGGTGCCAAGGGAGGCACGGAATCCGCGTCAGAACGAAAACACGATCCCGATCGTAACGGCGGTGACATTGTCCTCGCCGGTATCGCTGTTGCCCAGATCGGGGTAGTAGTCGAGATCGGCGCGGATGCCGAAGTTGGGGGTGAATTTGTATTGCGCCCCCGCTCCCAGCGCGATGTCCACGCCATTGTCACTTGTCGATCCGGGAAAACCGGCGACCGTTCCCGAAGTGCTCAGATCCCAGAATATCGCGCCGACTCGTCCCATTAGGGAAAATTTATCGCCCAGAGGCGCGATCCCGACCGCTTGCACGGTCACGCCGGTCAGCTCGGTATTGATGTCGAATGGTAGGCCGCTGAACGAACCGTTCGCGTGAAGTGTCCCCAGGTCCACGTAAGCCGCTTCGACAGCGAAATTGCGCGTGAAACGGTAACCGCCGAATACCTTGAAGCTCGAATCGCTGTCGTCGCAGGACGAGACGGCCAGGCCCGCGGAGTCCGAGCAATAATCGGCGGCCGAGGCCCGCCCTATCCCGGCGCCGATGTAGGCGCCCCTGTCCCCGTCGGCGTGTGCCGCAGGCGCAACACAAAGCCCCGCCAACAGAAATAATGCCTCGACTTTCAGCCGGTTCGTTTTGATGGACTTCACTTTACCCCCTCCTCGCAGATTGTCGGTTGGAATGCTGATCGATGCCTGGCAGGCCGGTACGCGCAGGATATGCCGGTATCATTACGCCCGCAAGTTCTCCGGTACCGCCTCCCGCCGTATACCATGGCAGCTCATCACTGGGATATTCCATCCATGAGCCGCTCTGCAAGAATACGAATTGCCGGCCCCGGCAGCCTGGGATTGTCGGCGCGGGAATTTGCCACCTTGAGGCAGCTCGATACACCGCAGAAAATCCAGGTTTTCCTGAACCGCATCCCGATCAATCACGAGCTGGAGGGCGAGACCATCCTGTCCGTGCGCGAGGTGCTGCGGCAGCGCAGGGCACACTGCATCGAGGGCGCGTTCCTCGCCGCCTGTGCGCTGTGGGTCCACGGCGAACCTCCGCTTTTGGTTCACCTCGATTGCGACCTGAGCGACTACCCTCACGTGATCGCCGTTTTCCGCCGCAAAGGCTGCTGGGGTGCGATATCCAAGACCAACGGCACGCCGCTGCGCTATCGGGATCCGGTCTATCGCACGCTGCGTGAACTGGCGATGTCCTATTTCCACGAATATTTCAACAAGAAGTACCGCAAGACGCTGCGCAGCTATTCGCGCACCTTCGATCTGCGCAAAGTCGATCCCGCCCTCTGGATCACGCGCGAGGACGCCTGCGAGGAAATTCACGATCACCTGGTGAAGGCACGACACTACGCCCTGATTTCATCCGCGCAGGAACGCCTGCTGGCGCAACGCGATTCCTTCGAGCGCAAGGCGTCGAAGCTGGTTCAGTATCCCAAACCGGTCATCCGGAAAGATCGTGATGGCGGCCGCGCGGGGAAGCGGGTCAGGCCTCGCGGGCCTTCTCGCGGCGGCTGAACAAGCATCCGGCTCTCATTCCCCACCCTGCGGGGCCGGCGCCAATTCACCAAGGACCCCCTGCAATAATTCGGCTTTGACGGGCTTGAGGAGGTGGCGCTGGAAGCCGGCCTCGCTTGTCCGGTGCCGGTCTTCGCTCTGGCCGTACCCCGTCATGGCGATCAGCATTACGCGATCGAGGCCTGGAAGCTTGCGCAAGTGTCCGGCGACCTCGTAGCCGCTCATCCCCGGGAGGCCGATGTCCAGCAATACGGCCTCCGGATTGAATTCGGCCGCGATTGCGAGCGCCTGCGCTCCATCGTATGTGCAGCGCACGTTGTATCCCCAGAGCTGGAGCAGCATCGTCATCGACTGCGCCGAGTCGAAATTGTCGTCCACCACCAGTACGCGGTGCGCATCGCCCCGCGGCATGACTGCACCGGCTTCGTGCCGCGCGTCCACACTCGCCGGGATTGCTGCCAGTAGCGGAAGGCGAACGACGAACCTGGCCCCCTTTCCCGGCCCGTCGCTGAACGCAGCGACTTTGCCGCCGTGCATGCTGACCAGTTGCTTGACCAGCGTAAGGCCGATCCCGAGCCCGCCTTCCGAACGTGCCAGGGTCCGGCCGCCCTGGACAAAGAGGTCGAATATCGCTTCCAGCATCTCCGGTCGAATACCGATGCCGTCGTCCTGAACGCATATCACCGCCTCGTCATTGGCCTGTTCCAGTGACAGGCGGATACGCCCCCCCTCGGGTGTATATTTTGCGGCGTTGTTGAGCAGGTTCAGCACGACTTGCGACAGGCGGGTCATATCGCCCTGCACGCGGATCGGTTCCGGAGGAACGGCGAGTTCAAGCTGCTGCCCGCGGGCATCGATCAGCGGACGGCTCGTCTCGATGGCGCGCACGGCAATATCCCCAAGGATCAGCGGTTCCACGTTGAGCGCGATCTTGCCCTGGGTAATGCGACTGACATCCAGAAGGTCATCCACCAGCCGGCTAAGTTGCTGTGCCTGCCTGTCGATCACGCCGATCGACCACCGCATGACGGAATCTCCGGGCTCCTGGGCTCTCATCACGCTCACGGCGTTGCAAATCGGCGCCAGCGGGTTTCGCAGTTCGTGCGCAAGCATCGCCAGAAATTCATTCGCCCGGCGGCCACTGCGCTCGAGGTCTTCGAGCTGCTTGCGTTCGGTCAGATCCCGCGTCACCTTGGCGAAGCCGTACAGCTTGCCTTCCTCGTCATACAAGGCGGTAAGGACGACATTCGCCCAGAACATGGAACCGTCCTTGCGCACCCGCAGGCCTTCGTCTTCGAAGCGTCCCGTTGCCCGCGCGACCCGGAGTTCGTGCTCGGGCCAATGGCGGTCTATAGCCTCGGACGGATAGAAGCGGGAGAAATGCTGGCCAACGATCTCGTGTTCGGAATAGCCCTTGATCCGTTCCGCCCCTGCGTTCCAGCTGCTTACATATCCCTGCGGATCGAGCAGAAAAATGGCGTAATCCTTGACGCCTTCCACCAGCAGGCGAAACTTCTGCTCGCTTCGTAGCAGCGAATCATTCGATTCGCCAGTCGGGACTCGTTTGTCATTGCCGTCATCCATGGATCTTCCTGTGGTCGGGGTGCTGCGATTTGAAGAAACGCCCCAGGCGAGAGACAGCGCGGCCCGCCATCAAGTTCATTCTGGAGGACTTCCGGCACGCATAAATTTCCGCAGGACCTGCATGCCGTCCGCTTCCATGCCGGTCCGTCAGTCCCTGGGCGCGGCGGGCATCCACAATCGGCGCCAGCCCTCGTGGCCCAGGCGGCGCAGGGTCTCGATGTTTTTTCGGTAGATGTCCGTGGTATCCGGATAAGTGGTGACGGCGCGCTCGACGCTGGACTCGCGCAACAGATGCAGCATGGGATAAGGCGAACGGTTCGTGTAATTCTCGATGTCATCCGCTCCGGCATCCGCGAATTGGTATCGGGGATGAAAACTCGCGACCTGGATCACGCCTTCCAGTCCCAGTTCGGCAACCGCGTCGTCGGCCTGCACCAGAAAAGCGTTGTAATCGAAAAAATCCGTCAGGACGCGCGGATGGATCAACAGCGTGGTCTCGCACTGCATGGGATCGGCAGCATCGAGCGCACGCAATTCGGTAATCAGGTCTTCGACCAGCGCGGATGCCGATTGGGCGGCGCTGACGCAATAGCGGATGCGGTCGTGCAGATGCACCGGTCTGGCGAAAGGGCACAAGTTCAGGCCGATTACCGCCTTTTCGAGCCAGGTACGCGTCGCGGAGACTGCCTCTTCATTGCCGGGTTGGTCGATCATTGGTGGGTCAAGCAAGGCATGGATGGGTGGTGCAAGCGCTTCGATTGTCGCCCAATCCGGCATGGGGACTCAATCATGCCCGTGATTCCAGCGCGTGGGATGCGGTAAACTGGCCCATGGGAAATGAATTGCGCATCGTCAAGACATCCCCGGGTGCCGGACATGCCGATCGTTGCGCCGCGATACTGCACGATCCGGCGCGGCTGGCTACGCTGGAAGCAACCCGCCAGATCGGCTCGCCCGGCGAGGAATCGTTCGATCGCCTGGCGCGGCTCGCGGCCAGGGCCCTCGGCGTCCCTTTGACCTTCATTTCGTTCATCGGCGCGGACAGGCAGTTCATCAAGAGCTTTCATGGCCTGCCCGAACCCTGGGCGACACGGCGCGAAATTCCGATCCTCGACTCCGTTTGCCGGTACACCCTGACCGGCGAGCCCCTGATCGTCGGGGACGCGCGCATTAACGAGCTGCTGAAAGACAACCCGGTGGTTCCGGCACTGAATGTCGTGGCTTACCTGGGCATTCCGATGATCACGGCCGAGGGCCACAACCTCGGCACGTTCTGCGCGATCGACCACCGACCCAGGCAATGGACGGAGGACGAAGTCTTCATCCTCAAGGAGTTGACCGTCGCCGTCATGACCGAGATCGGCTTGAAGATGGCGCTGGATAAAATGGGCCGGGACCGGAAGCTGCTCGAGGCGCTGATCGCAACGCTGAGCCATGACCTGCGCAGCCCGTTGTCGACCATCAAGCTCGGCGCCGAGATCATCGCCATGTCAAACGCCGACAACGAGCCCATCTCCTCCGTTACCAGGCGCATTTCACGCGGCGTCAACCATGCGGATCAGATGATCCAGACCCTTCTCGATGCGGCCACCATCCTGGCCGGCGAGAAACCCACGCTGCATCTCGACATCCTGGATTTATCCGAACTCCTGACGCTGGCGCTGGTTGACCTCACGGCGATCCATGGAAACAGATTCCCTGCGTCCGTGCCCGCCCATGTGCTGGGAAAATGGGACAGGATGGCCTTGCGCCGCATGTTCGACAACCTGGTTTCGAACGCGATCAAATACGGCGACGCCGGGCACCCGGTCACGATCCGGCTCGAGGATCGCGGCCGGGATGTGGAATTGTCCGTCCACAACGAAGGCAGTCCCCTCTCCGCCGAGGAGCGCGGCTTCATCTTCGAACCCTACATGCGTACGGAATCGGCCCGGATGGCGCGGCAAAAAGGCTGGGGGTTGGGATTTGTTTCCGCGAACGGCGTGGTCGAAGCCCATGGCGGCCATATCCGGCTCGAAAGCGATGCCGCGCACGGCACGACCTTCTTCGTCCACCTGCCGAAAGACCCGCCGGCCCCGGCGACTTAGCGCGCCGGCACCGCAAGGTGGTGCTCCTAGAACACGAGCACGCCGAGGAACACGCCGAAAACCAGAACGATGAGGAAGATGGCGAGCGCGATGACGAAGAGGACTTTCGCGATGCCGCGCGTGCCTGCAGCGACGTTGGTGAAGCCGAAAAAACCGGCAATCAGCGAGATGATGAAAAATATCAGGGCCCACTTGATCATGAAATTCTCCTTTTGACCTCAAAACACGGCCAGGATCACTCGGCGAACTGGGATTTCATCATGTTCAGCCGGTTAATCCTGTCCCCCGTCTTTGCCTCTACATAATTGGACAGGATGAACAAGATTGACAGGATGAAATACGAGATCAACCTTTTGCCCCCGGTTTCCATCATGTTTATCCTGTCAATCCTGTCCCGCTCTTTGCTCTACATGTTTGGACAGGATGAACAAGATTGACAGGATGAAATACGAGATCAACCTTTTGCTCCTGGTTCCATCATGTTCATCCTGTTAATCCTGTCCCACTCTTTGCTCTACATGTTTGGACAAGATGGACAAGATGAACAAGATTGACGGGATGAAATACGGGATCAACATTTCGCTCCGGTACCCAAGAAGCTTGTCCGATGTGCCATCGCATCCAGGGTATCCGTTACTCCTTGGTCAATCTGCTTTTTCGGCCGCATTTGATCCTTCGCTATCCAACGCAAGACGCTCGGTCAGGCATGCGCTTTCGCCGACGGCGAATTCACGGCACACACCCGGCCGGCGTTCGTAGATCCGGCACAGCATGGTCATCCTGTCGACGGCGGCGCACCACCCGTCATCCAGGCGCTTCATGACCTGCCCGCCCCACTGGTCGGTCGCGATGTATTCGGGCGGAGGATCGTCGTCGCCCATCAGGATGACTTCCAGCTTGCAGCAGCACGCCTTGCATGAAGCGCAGGTAATCATGAATGGCGCATAAGCACGGGCGTCATGCAGCCAGCAGCTTTTCGATGTCGGCCGCGATGCTCTGCGGTTTGGTCCACGAACCGTAGCGCTTGATGACCTGGCCATCCCGGCCGACCAGAAACTTGGTGAAATTCCACTTGATCGCCTTGGTGCCGAGAACTCCCAGTGCCGCGGATGTCAGCCACTTGTAGACCGGATGGGCGCCGCTGCCGTTCACGTCGATCTTCGCGAACATCGGAAAGGAAACGCCATAATTTTTCTGGCAGAACGATCCGATCTCGGCGGCGTCGCCCGGCTCCTGCTTGCCGAACTGGTTGCAGGGAAAACCCAGCACGTAGAAGCCTTTCGCGTGAAAAGCCTTCTGCAATGATTCCAGTCCCGCATACTGCGGCGTAAAGCTGCATTGGCTGGCTGTATTGACGACCAGCGCGACCTTGCCGCGAAAGGCATCCAGCCTGACCGGCTTTCCTCCCAGGCTGGTAGCGGAGAACTCGTGCAGGTTTCTCATCCACAATCCTTTTCCGGTGAACGACACACTCGCGCATCCAGCCTGCAAGGCCGCGGGGAGTCTGGCGCTAGCAAATCGTCAATACCGCCTCGCCCTGCCTCATGACGCCGATCTGCTCCACTTGCGAGAAACCTCCGGATCGGAAGATTCGCAGCACGTCGTCCGCCGCTTCCGGCGCGCAAGCCACCAGCAAGCCGCCCGAGGTCTGCGGATCCGTGACGAGGTTGCGTTGCCAGTCTTCGAATTTCCGGGGGCACACCACCTCATGGCCATAGCCGGCCCAGTTGCGGGCCGACGCGCCGGTGGCTATCCCCTGTTTGGCCCATGACAGGGCTTCCTGCAGCACCGGCAGGTCATCGAAGCCTACTGAGGCGCCCAGCCTGGAGCCGCGACATATCTCGAGTAAATGGCCGGCGAGGCCGAACCCCGTGACGTCGGTCATGGCATGGACGCCCGGCAAATCCGCGAGCTTCATCCCTGGCGTGTTGAGTTGCGTAGTCGTAGCAATCAGCTGCCGATAGCCTTCGGGCGAAAGCTTTTTCTTTTTCAGCGCGGCGGAAAGAATGCCGACGCCGAGGGATTTGCCGAGGATCAATGCGTCGCCCGCCTTTGCACTGCTGTTGCGCTTGACCTTGTCCGGATGCACGACGCCAAGCGCGACCAGGCCATAGATGGGCTCGAGCGTATCGATGGAATGGCCGCCTGCGACCGGAATGCCCGCCTCGGCGCAGACCGATTCGCCGCCCGCGATGATAAGTTGGATGGCCTCGACGGGCAGCTTCTCCAGCGGCATGCCGACCACGGCCAGGGCGAAAATCGGCCGCCCGCCCATGGCGTACACATCGGAGATCGCATTGGTCGCGGCGATGCGTCCGAAGTCGAACGGATCGTCCACGATCGGCGTGAAGAAGTCGGTGGTGGCGACAATGGCCTGATGGTCGTTCAGTCGATAGACCGCCGCGTCGTCGCTGGTTTCGATGCCGACCAGCAGATCCTTCGGGTTCGCGCGCAGCGGCGTCTTGGCCAGGATCTCGGCAAGCACGGCGGGCGCGATCTTGCAGCCGCAGCCGCCGCCATGGCTGAAGTCGGTGAGACGGATGGGATGGTCCGCGGGCGCGTTCATCGGAGTGTGGGCCAGGGTCGGGTCGCTTAGAATACCTCACTCTCCATTCCGGTACTTCATCGGTGCGGTACGAAAGCAGCGTCGACCTGGCGGGACTCGATGGCTTCGACGAAGTCGTCGACGTCCGTTCGCCCGCGGAGTTCGCGCACGACCATGTTCCCGGCGCAGTGAACTGCCCGGTGCTCGACGACGGGGAACGCGCCCGGGTCGGCACGGTCTACAAGCATGGTTCGCCGTTCGAGGCGCGCAAGATCGGCGCAGCGCTGGTCGCGAAGAACGTGGCGCGGCACCTGGAGACGCACTTCGCACGGCGCGACCAGCGCTGGAAGCCGCTGATCTATTGCTGGCGTGGCGGCAAACGCTCGGGGTCGATGGTGCATGTGCTGCGCGAAATCGGCTGGGATGCGGCGGCACTGCTGGGCGGCTACCAGAGCTACCGGCGTGCCGTCCTTGCGCAACTCGAATCACTGCCCTCGAGATTCGACTATCGGGTGATTTGCGGGCCGACCGGAAGCGGCAAAAGTCGGCTCCTGCAAAAACTCGCTTCGCTCGGTGCGCAGGGGCTCGACCTCGAACAGCTTGCGAAGCATCGGGGCTCCGTGCTGGGCGACCTGCCAGGCGATCCGCAGCCGTCGCAGAAAATGTTCGAAAGCCTGATCTGGAGCGCGTTACGAAACTTCGATGCTGCGCGCCTGGTGTTCGTCGAAGCGGAAAGCAAAAGGATCGGGTCGCTGCGAGTGCCCGAAGCCCTGCTGGAATGCATGCGCACTTCGAGTTGCATACGCATCGAGGTGCCGATGGCGGAGCGGGTGCGCTTCCTCATCGGCGAATACCGGCATTTTCTCGCCGAACCGGATTGGCTGAAGGCGAAGTTGTCGCGGCTGGCCGCGCTGCATTCCAAAGCCACGGTTGCGCGCTGGATCGCGCAAATCGACGCGGGTG
>DASWEZ010000255.1:0-10662 GCA_036394495.1 Burkholderiales bacterium | reverse complement strand
GCTGGGTGCTGGGTGCTGAAGTTGGGAGTCTTTCTTGAATTTGCCGTTCCCGGTTTGTATTTTCCGCTTCTTCGCAGCCCCCCGGCACGCAGCACTGCTTTTTCTGCTCTTCAGATTTTCAGCCCCTTGACCCAGTTGTCGTAAAGACGGTCGGCGACGCGGCGCATCGCGGCGATTTTTTCCTGCATCCTGCCCTTCATCTGCTCGGCCGACTGCACTGCCGGACTGGCCCTGCTGCCCGCAATCTCGTCCACGCCCGATTCGCACCAGGAATCGATGAGCTGTTCGGTCATTTCCACATGGCATTGCATGCCCAGGTTCTTGCCCACGACGAAGCCCTGATTTTCGCAATTCCGGTTACCCATGATGCGCACTGCGCCGGGAGGAATCGTGAAGGTTTCGCCATGCCAGTGAAAGGATTCGAAACGCGCCAGATCCGGTCCGAACCAGGCTCGCGCTTCCGGGTTGTCGGCAACCTCGATTTCACCCCAGCCGATTTCCTTGATCGGGTTGCGCCCGACTGTGCCGCCGAGCGCCTTCGACATCAGTTGCCCGCCGAGACAATGTCCGAGGACGGGAACGTCGGCAGACACGGCTTTGCGGATCAGTTCGAGCACCGGCGCGATCCAGGGCAAATCGTCGTTGACGCTCATCGGTCCGCCCATGAAGACCAGCCCGCTGAATTCTTCGATGCCCGAGGGCACCGATTCACCCCGGTCTAGCGCCACCAATTGCCAAGGCAAGTCGCGGGACTCGAGATACATGGCAAAATAGCCCGGCCCTTCCGTCGGCGAGTGACGAAAGATGGCTACTTGCTTCATCGGAGGAGAATTCTCATGCGGTTCAATGCCGCAAATATTACGCGAGTTCTGATCGGCTTTTTAGCCCTGTGCGCACCGGCGTGGGCGGTCGACATCAGTGTCGTAGCCCTCTTTGCGGGAAAAGCCACGCTGGTCGTGGACAAAGGCCAGCCGCGCACTCTGCGGGCCGGCGAGACTTACGCCGGCGTTACGCTGCTTAGTGCGACCAGCGAACAAGCCGTCATTTCGATGAATGGCAAGCAGCAACGATTGCACATCGGCGAGGGCGTCTACAGCGCGCTTTCGGTCCAGAGCGAGCGGGCCACGGTGATCCTGACGCCGGACAGGAATGGCCATTTTCTATCCTCCGGCAGCATCAACGGCGCATCCGTCCGGTTTCTCGTCGATACCGGCGCCACCATGGTCTCGATGAGCGTGGGAGAAGCGCGCCGCGCCGGTGTCAACTATCTCGCCGGCGAACGTGGCTACTCGCAAACCGCCAATGGCGTCATCCCCATCTACCGAGTGAAGCTGGGGCAGGTTACGCTGGGAGACATCACGTTGCGGGACATCGACGGCATGGTGCATGAGAGCGGCGCGTTGCCCGTCGTCCTGCTGGGCATGAGTTTCCTCGGCAAACTGGAAATGCGCAGGGAAGGCGAAAGCCTGACTCTTATCAAACGTTACTGAAAGTAATGCCTCAGAATCTCAACAAAAAGGAATCGAAGCATGATCTACGAACTGCGCATCTATCACGCATTCCCCGGCAAGCTGCCGGCGCTCAATGCGAGATTCTCGAATCACACGTTGAAGCTGTGGGAGCGATTCGGCATTCGCCAGATCGGGTTCTGGACGACCGTGATCGGCGAGAGCAACAACGACCTGTACTACATCCTGGAATGGGAAAATCTTGGCGAGCGCGAACAGAAGTGGAATGCCTTCGCGACGCACCCCGACTGGCTGGCAATCCGGTCGGAAACCGAGAAGGACGGTCCCCTGACGACCCACATCACCAACCTGATCCTGACCCCGACCGCTTACTCGAAAATGAGGTAAGGCCGGCGGGCCAGGCGGCATGGCTGTCGGGCTATGCCCGGAGACCTTGATTACGTAGAATGGTCCGTTCCTCAAGCATCAGGCAGTTCCCGAGCCATCATGGATGAAAAACTGGTTTACAACGTAAACGTCGCCGCCCAGGACGTCCTGCTCAACCCGGACGAAATCAAGCGCCGCGTTCCGCTGACGGACAAGGCTGAACAGACGGTCCTCGAAGGCCGTCATGCGCTCGAGCGCATTCTCGATCGCCGTGACCATCGCCTGATGGTGGTGATTGGGCCTTGTTCGATTCACGATCCGGCAGCGGCCATGGACTATGCGCAACGCCTGAAAAAAATCGCGGACGAAGTCGCCGATACGCTGTTCATCGTGATGCGGGTGTATTTCGAAAAGCCGCGCACTACCACCGGCTGGAAGGGCTTGATCAACGATCCGCACATGGACGACTCCTTCGACATCGAGGCAGGCCTGCAACTCGCGCGCAAGGTGTTGCGCGACATCAACGAACTTGGATTGCCTGCCGGTACCGAAGCGCTCGATCCGATCAGCCCGCAATACCTGGGCGACCTGGTCACCTGGAGTGCGATTGGCGCGCGCACCACGGAATCGCAGACACATCGCGAGATGGCGAGCGGCTTGTCGACGCCGGTCGGCTTCAAGAACGGCACGGACGGCGGTCTGCAGGTCGCGATCAATGCGCTGCTCTCGGTATCGAAGCCGCACAGTTTCCTCGGCATCAACCAGCGCGGCCAGGTTTCGGTCATCCGTACCAGCGGAAACCGTTATGGCCATATCGTGCTGCGTGGAGGCGCGAAGGGGCCGAATTACGACTCCGTCACCATGGCGGTGGTGGAAAAGGAACTGGCCAAAAACAGTCTTTCGGCCAACATCATGGTGGATTGCAGTCATGCGAATTCCAACAAGGACCACAACCTGCAGCCGCTGGTCATGCTCGACTGCGCGCACCAGATCATGGAAGGCAATCAGTCGATCGTCGGCGTGATGCTGGAAAGCAACATCAACGCCGGAAATCAGTCGATTCCCGCCGACCTGAAGCAGCTCAAATATGGCGTATCGGTGACGGATGCCTGCATCGACTGGCCGACCACGGAAAAGCTGTTGCGCGACACGCGGGCGAAGCTCAAGGATGTCCTGCCGAAGCGGATTCCGCGTACGGCGGAAATCCACAAGATCGCCGGCTGATTCCGCTTACCTGGCTGCATGAACAAAACGGGCGACCGCATGGTCGCCCGTTTCATTTTTCGCTCCGCGGACCGCCGCGTCTATCTCATAACAAAAGGATTCCCGGTCTTGACACCGGTATTGATCCAGACGCTCTTCATCTGCAGGTATTCGTAGATGGCGCTCTGGCCGTTTTCCCTGCCCACGCCGCTGTCCTTGTAGCCGCCGAACGGCGACATGAAGCTGACGGCGCGATAGGTATTGACCCACACCGTGCCGGCCTTGATGCGTTCGGACATGCGTATCGCGCGGCCGACGTCGCGGGTCCAGACCCCCGCACCGAGACCGAAACGAACGTCGTTGGCGATGCGCACGGCATCCTCCTCGTCCTTGAACGGGATGATCGAGAGTACCGGCCCGAATACTTCTTCCTGCGCTATGCGCATATTGTTGTCCACGCCGGTGAAAATCGTCGGCTCGACGAACCATCCCTTGCCGCACTCCGGACGCGTCGCCGGACCGCCGCCCATGCGCAACTTGGCGCCTTCGTTCTTCGCGACGTCGATATACGACAACACTTTCTGGTATTGCGGCTGCGTAGTCACCGGTCCGACCTGGGTTTCCAGGCTCATCGGATCGCCCATCTTTGCGGTCTTGGCCAGGGTCAGCAATTTCTCGACGAACTCGTCGTGAATCGACTGCTGCAGCAGCAGCCGAGAACCCGCGATGCAGGTCTGCCCGGTCGCCGCGAAGATTCCGGACACGGCGCCGTTGACCGCATCCTCGATGACGGCATCTTCGAACACGATGTTGGGCGACTTGCCGCCCAGTTCGAGCCCGACCTTCTTGAAACCGCGCGCCGCAGTCTCCGCGATGATCCTGCCGGTGGTATCCGACCCGGTGAATGTGATTTTTGCGGTCAGCGGATGTTCGACGAGCGGCATGCCAGCTTCCTTGCCGTACCCCGTGACGACGTTGACGACGCCGGCGGGAAAACCGGCCTGCTCCACCAGCTTGACGAACTCCAGTGCGGAAGCCGACGTGAACTCGGAAGGCTTGATGACCACGGTGTTGCCGGCGGCCAGGGCGGGCGCAAGCTTCCAGGCCGTCAGCATCAGCGGAGAGTTCCACGGCGTGATTGCCACCACCACACCCAGCGGTTCGTAGCGGGTGAAATTGAAATAGCCCTTCTTGTCGAGCGGAATGACCGCGCCCTGGACCTTGTCCGCCAGCCCGCCGAAGTAGTAGTACCACTGCGGAACGTAATTGAGTTGCGCCGCCATCTCGGCGATCAGCTTGCCGTTGTCGCGCACCTCGGTCTCGGCAAGCTGCTGCGCATTCTGCGCCACCAGATCGCCGAGTTTCCTCAGCAGCGCGCCGCGCTGCGTCGCCGTCATCTGCGGCCAGGGACCGTCGGTGAATGCCGCGTGCGCCGTGCGCACCGCATGATCCGCATCCGCCGCGTTGCCGCGGGGGATCAACGCCCATGGTTCGCCGGTGAACGGGTTGTAGCTTTCGAACCATTCGCCCGATGAGGGAGCGACCCATTCACCGCCGATGTACATCTGGTACTTCTGCATTCTTGCCTCCTGGTTGTTTTTCATCGATAGCCGGTATCTCTGTCGATTGCCTTTCGCTGCCGTGTTGCGTCCGCTTATTCGATCCGCCGGATCCTGACCTTGTTGAAGCCGATCAGCGAATTCACGATGAAACTGAATATGGCCACGAACAGAGCCACGACGAATCCGGACCAGAATCCCGCCACGATGAATCCGGGCACCAACCAGGCGACCAGCAGCAACATAAGCGCATTGATCACCAGCACGAACAGTCCGAGGGTCAGGACCGACAATGGCAGCGTCAGGATCACCAGCACCGGCTTCAGGAAGGTATTCACGATCCCCAGCATCAGGCCGGCGATGAACAGCGACTGCGGCGTCAAAAACGAAATGCCGTCGAACAGCTCGTCAGCCACCCACAGCGAAAGCGTGTTGACGCCCCAAAACACGAGGAAACGCACGACGGGATGGATAGTCATGAAAGAATA
Organism: Burkholderiales bacterium; assembly: GCA_036394495.1. GTDB lineage: Bacteria > Pseudomonadota > Gammaproteobacteria > Burkholderiales > JACQAP01 > JACQAP01. Next base: position 5,577 of record DASWEZ010000255.1, on the reverse strand, counting down.
ATACCATTCACTCCACCACCCACCTCATCCCAGCCTTCTCCCCCCGCCAGCGGGCGGAGAAGGAGCAGGAAATTCGCAGCTCGATTCGGCACGATAACCAAGGATCCTGCGCGCTATGGTTGAGGTCGTCATACAGAAACAGCAATGAGAAATTGATGGTATAAAACCTCCCCTTTCAACTTAGGAACACTCCAGTTCCCTCTCCGCATCTTGACTTTTCCTCTCTCTCCACTTGTGGAGAGGGGCGGGGGGAGCTCAGGGAGAGGGTGGGGGGTGAGGTGAATGCAATCCCAAACGCTTCCCCGTTCGATGTGGATCCTGCTGGCCGTGCTCACGCTGGGCTGGGGCTTCAACTGGCCGATGATGAAAATGACTTTGGCGGAGCTGCCGGTGTGGACGTTTCGCGGTCTCTGCGTCTCGTCCGGCGCCTTCGGCTTGTTCGCCATCGCGCGCGCCAATCGCCAGGCGATCCGCGTGCCGCGAGAACAATGGGGCTGGCTGGTCGTCATCTCGATCTGCAACGTCACGTTGTGGAACGTGTTCATCGGCTACGGGCTGAGGATGCTGCCCGCGGGGCGCAGCGCCATCCTGGCCTACAGCATGCCGATATGGGCGGTTTTGCTCTCCGTATTCATCCTCCACGAAAAGATGACCCGCCGGCGGCTGCTTGGCTTGCTGCTCGGCATGGCGGGCATGGCGGTTCTGCTGGGCGGGGAAGTCAGCGTGATGCGCGTGTCGCCGCTGGGAGCGATACTGGTTCTTGGCGGCGCGATTGCCTGGGCGCTGGGCACCGTGCTCATGCGACGCTATCCGACGACCGTAAGCACTACTGCGCTGACCGCGTGGCAACTGCTGATAGGCGGGTTGCCGATCATGCTTGGCGCCCTGGTGATCGACCGGGGCGACTGGCGGCCGATCGGCACCGCCGCGACGGTCGGGCTGGTCTACAACATGACCTTCGTCTTCATTTTCTGCTACTGGGCCTGGTTCAAGATCGCCACGACCGCCCCGCCCGGCGTTTCCTCGCTCTCCACGCTGATGATCCCGGTCGTCGGGGTATTCAGCGGCATCTGGCTGCTCGGGGAATCCCCGCAGTGGCAGGAGTATGCCGCGCTGATGCTGGTGATCGCGTCGCTCGCCACGGTGCTGATTCCGCCGCGCCGCCGCGCTACAGGCTAAAACTTTCCCGAGGCGTTGTGCCGGCAGCCGGTACTATTGCTGTCACGCCCGCTTCCCGTGCGTGAACGGGAGCAATGGCCTGAAAGTTGCGGCACTTCATGCAAACATGAAAACCCGGCTCATTCTGTTACTCGTTTCGGCGGTTTCTGCCGGATTTGCGCACGCCGACATCTATCGATATGTCGATGCCGAAGGCGTGGTCCAGTTCACCAACGTCCCGCAGGACAGCCGCTTCAAGGTCTACCTGAAGGAAAAGCGCAAGCCGGACCCGGTTACCGAAACGCTGGCCAGTGAAATCCGCTACTACGACGAAAAGGACCGGGCGCGCTATGCCAAGCCGATCCAGGACGCCGCGAAAGCCACGCGCCTGGATGCCGCATTGATCCATGCAGTGATCTCCGCGGAATCCGGCTACAACCCGTTCGCCCGCTCACGCAAAGGCGCGGCCGGCCTCATGCAACTGATGCCTGAAACAGCCAAACGCTATGGGGTGAAGAATCGCCTCGATCCCGCGCAGAACATAAGCGGGGGCGCGCGCTACCTGCGCGATCTGATCCGCCTGTTCAACAACGATGTACAGCTCGCCGTCGCCGCCTACAACGCCGGCGAAAACGCAGTGGTCAGGGCGGGCAATCGCATTCCGCCCTATCAGGAAACCATGACCTACGTTCCCCGGGTCATGACGTATTACAGGAAATACCGCGCCACCTCCTAGTCCTTGCGCGGCGGCGGAGAGGTCGCCGCGGTTGCGCTCCCGGGTGAATCAGGCACGAACAGGAATTTCCAGTCGCTGTAGTGTTGCGCCCCGGAAAAATTGTCGTAGCGCGATCCGAAGTTTGCCTGCCTGATCGGAGTTTCTTCCGAAAGGCTATAGACGCCGACGATTTCGCCTTCCGGTCCTTTCACCAATCCCCACTCGGCACTGCCGGTCATTGGATCCACATAGACCCTGCGCAAGTAGCGCTGCGTGGTCGGGAAACGGCTGTCTTGCAACAAGTCCTCGAGCTTGGCCGGCCACTTTTTCTCGCCGGGTGAACGGTCGTAATACGCCGCTATGGCGCGGCGGAACTGCTCGCCTGCAAATAACAGTTCGCGTTCCTTTTCCCTGCGCATCTCCGTGTGCCAAACCAGGCCGGTCGCTGCCAGCACGATGCCCATGAGCGCGACCACGATGAGCAAGCCGATATAAGTGAAGCCTGGCGAGGAACCGGGAAACGATTGCCCGGACGATCCATTCTTGTTCACCCCGTCACCAATCGACATATTTGCTGCCGTCCAAGGCCGTGCCCGGCGCGCCACTTTTTACGTCGAACACACTGCCCTTGCCTGATTCGCCCGGCGGGATGGTCGACCAGGTCAGGGGAGTCTCAGTCATCGGGTCGGGCGGGATCTTGCGCAAATAGTTTTTACTGACAAGATCCTCGAGAGCATCCGGATAACGGCCACGGTCGCCGTAATATTTGTCGATCGAATCGCGCATCTGCGCCAGGTTCTGCTTCAGCACCGCTTCCTTCGCGCGGTCTGTGCTGTGGAAATAGCGCGGCACGGCGAGCGTGAGCAGCGTTGCGATGATCGCCATGACGACGAGGAGTTCTATGAGCGTGAAGCCCCGAGTACTGAGTGCTGGGTGCTGAGTGCTGAGAGAGAAGCATCGTGCACGGTCAGGCCGTAGGTTTCCCCGTTGCGGTGTAAGAATTCCGCGACCGAGGCTATGTTTCGGGATATTTTTTCGCAGCACGCAGTACACAGCACTCAGCACTTTTCCTTCCTCACCAGTCCTTGTACGGCACGCCGTTGAGCCCTTTGCCCTCGGCCAGCGAATGAATGTCGAACACATCTTTTCCTTCGCGCGGGTTGTCCGGCGGGCTCTCGTAGGAACGCTTGCCCCAAGTTTCCGCGGCCGGCAGGTTCTCCGGTGCAAACGGGTCCCTTGGCAGGCGGCGCAGGAAATAGATCGATTTCTTGACCGGCAGCTTGGCATCGTCGACGCCGAGAACCAGCGCATCCAGGGAAGGCGGATATCCGGAAGCATCGGCTGCACGAGTCACCCGGCCTTCGTCCGCGGACTGTTTGTAGGCGTCGATCGCTTCGCGGATCTGGCGCAACGCCGTTCGCATTTCCTGTTCCTTTCCGCGCTGCAAGGCGATCTGGGTCAGCGGCAGTGCAGCCGAGGCCAGGATGGCGACGATGGCGACGGTGATGATCAGTTCGATCAGCGTGAATCCGCGCGATGCGCGGATTGCACGAGGACTCAGGACGTAGGACTTATGGCCAAAGGCCGGTATCCCGCGGGCGGGACTGAGTAGAGACCTTACGACAGTCACGACAGTCACGGCAATCACGGCATTCACGACCGTCACGGCTTTCCTGCCGGCGGCAACGGCACAGGCTCGTCCTGCGGGCGCACCGGTAGCGCCGGCACCGCGGGTTGTGCCGCTGGCGGCGTTGTAGGGGCCGGCACGGCGACTGCCGGGATCGCGGGCACCGCGACGGCCGCAGAATCCGCGGAGCGCATTCCCAGCGCGCCGCCGCCGATGGTCGAATCCGTGCCGGATGGGAATTCGAGCACCGTCGCCGCGGGCCGGTCGATGTTGCGGACAATGTAAGGCGTGATCAGCAGAATGATTTCCGTCTTATCGTGCTCGTCGTGCCGGCTGCCGAACAGGCGGCCGATTACAGGCAGGTTGCCGAGTCCGGGAACCTTGTCGGAGACGCTGCGATCCTCGTCCTGCAGCAGGCCGGCGAGGACCTGAGTTTCGCCGTTCTTTAGGCGCAGCGTAGTCGCCGTATTGCGCGTGCCCAGGCGGTAGGTCAGCGTGCCGTTCGCGCTCGTGATCTGCTGCACGATGTTGCTGACTTCGAGGCCGACCTTGATCGCCACTTCGTCTTCGAGGAACACGTTCGGTTCCACGTCGAGCTTAAGCCCGACGTCGAGATAAGTCACCGAATCGGAAATGCCGACGTTGGCCGTCGAAGTCGTGGTGATGACCGGCAGCTTGTCGCCGATGTGGATCTTCGCCTTCTCGCGGTTCTTGACGCGGATGCGCGGATTCGCCAGCAGGTTGGTGTCGCTGTCCTGCTGCTGCAGGTTCAGGATGAGCGCGGGATCGGTGATGTTCAGGCGAGTCAGCGGCGCGAAGCTGCCCTTCGTCTCCGCCAGAGTGGCGGTGCCGGCCCCTGCCGCGCCCTGGACGCCCACGCTGAACTGCGTCGGATAGCGAACGCCGATCTCCGTAAGTCGATTGCGTCCGACTTCGAGGACTTCGAGCTCGAGCATGACCTCCGGTTCGGCGAGATCCTGCGCGGCGATGAGCTTTTCCGCCATGCGGATCGCTTCCGGCGTGTCGCGCATCGTCAGCATGTTGAGGCGTTCGTCGACGAAGACGTCGCGCGTCTTGACCACCGTCTTTATGAGGTTCAGCGTCTGCTTGACGTCCGCATTGGCGAGATAGAAGCTCTTGACCGTGAGCTCCTGGTAGTCCTTGAGCTTGTTCGGAAGGTTCGGATACACCAGGATCGTGCTTTCGTTGAGCACCTTCATTTCCAGCTGGTTGGTGGTCAGCAGGAAACGCACCGCGTCTTCGATGGTGGTGTTGCGCACGAATATCGTCGCCTTCAGGTCCGGGCGCACGTCGCGGTCGAACACGAAGTTGATTCCGGAGCTGCGCGACAGCACTTCGAAGACGTTTTTCAGCAATGCATCGCGGAACTCCAGCGTCACCGGCTTGCGCAGCAAGCTCCTGAGCACCACTGCGGTGGTCGAAGCCTTCGTCTTCTGTTCGTCGATGCCGCGCAGCATCGCCCGGGCATCCTTCTGCCCCGGGTTTTCTGCCAGCACCGAGCGCAAACGCGCTTGCGCACCCTCGACGTCGCCCGCGTCGAGCATCGTTCGCGCTTGCGCGACGAGGCGCCGGTGCTGCAATTCCATTTGCACCGCGTCCATGCCGCCCTGGGCCCGCGTATTGCCGGCATCGAGCGCGAGTACGCGCTTGTAGAACGGCTCGGCGTCGTCGGGTTTGCCCATCAGCCGCTGCTTGTCGCCCTGCGTCAGGAGTTGGTTGATGTAGTTGTCGCGGCTGCGCACGTAGTAGGTGCGGTACTCGATGTTCTGCGGATTCGCCTTGGCCGCCGCATTGACCTGCTGCAGGCCTTCTTCAATGCGGCCGTTCTCGATCATGAGCTTGCCGTTCTGGAACGTCTGATCGGTCGCGCAGCCGGCCAGGACCGCGGCGAGAACAATCGATGCAAGATGTAATTTCACTGCGGCTCTCCAATCGCCAGGTCCTGCCGGATGCCGGTCGGCAAATGAACGAAGGTAACGCCGGCATCCGAAAGCCTCTCCACGCGATAGAGTGAATCGATCACGTCGCCTTCATGGACAATCAGGTTGCGCTCGCC
>DASWEZ010000254.1:0-8490 GCA_036394495.1 Burkholderiales bacterium | reverse complement strand
TCCGAAGGCTGTTCCGCCCTGATCAAAGACATCAGTTACCCGGTCCGCCGCCGTTGACGAACACAACCTGGCCGGTCATATAGCTGGCGGCATCCGAAACCAGGAAGGCCACCGCTTCGGCTATTTCACTCGGCTCGCCTTTGCGTCCGAGCGGCACCGACTTGATGAACGCGTCGGCGCGCTCCGGGCCGATCTTGACCATCGTCTCTTCCAGCATGTCGGTGCGGATCGGGCCGGGGGCGACTGCATTCACGCGGATGCCATTGCGGCCCTCTTCTTTCGACAGGATGCGGGTCAGCGCCTCGACACCGACTTTCGAAACGGTATAGACACAGTTGTTCGCCGCGAAACGGCTGGTGATGTTGGAAGACAGGTTGACGATGTTGCCGCCTTTACGGGCACGCATGTGCGGCAGCACGGCTTGCACCATGTGGAACGTCCCATAGAGGTTCACGCGCAGCACCCGATCCCACTCTTCCGGCGACGTGTCCGCAATGGAAACGTGCGGGAGATGCGTACCGGCGTTGTTCACCAGCACGTCGATGCGGCCGAATGCATCCAGCGCGGCTCGTGCCACTGTCTGCGCGGATTTCGCGTCCGCCACGTCGGCACGCAATTTTTTCGCTTCGCCACCGGCGGCTTTCACCGCGGATTCCACGGCCGCCGCATCGCCTTCCCGGCTCGCATAAGTGAACAGCACGCGCAAGCCGCGCGCCGCCAGCAGCTCGACGATCGCCCGTCCGATCCCGCGCGAACCGCCTGTTATCAAAGCAACCTTGCTATCAGCCATTGCTCACCTCCCAATGTCTAGCGCACGGATTTTCAAGAAGATCTTCACCACGGATACCCTCGCGAAGCGTGGAGTACCCTTTTAGGACACGGAGAGCACGCAGATGAACGACATCGGATTCGAGAGTGAAGCAAGGTTGGGTGGTCACGAATATTCTGGCCAAGCCATTTCACAGCGCTTGGTCTCTCTCGCTTTCCTTGCTCCGTGTCCTCCGTGGTTCCACGTTTGGCCTTTTGTTCCCACTTCGCGGCCCCCGAATAGAAACATCAACCGACGAGCGGAAAACGCCCGGTGAGCGGATATTGCGGATCGTTGTATCCCGGCGTCGACGGATGCCCGATGGACACCAGGGAGTTCACCAGGACCTCGCCCTTGGGCTCGAACTTGAACTCGAGCGCCTTCAGATAATCCTGCCATTGCTCGAGCGTGCGCGGCCCGCCGATGACGCTGGTCACGGCCGCGTTGTTGAGTACCCAGTTGACCGCGAAGTGGCCGGCGTTCGTGCCCTTCTTTTCGGCGAAGGCGCGGATCTTCTGCGCGATCGCAAGAGACTCCTTGCGGAATTCGGTTTCCATCATGCGCTTGTCGGCGCGCCCGGCGCGCGTGCCTTCCGGCGGCGCCTCGTTCGGCTTGTACTTGCCGGTCAGCACACCTCGCGCGAGCGGGCTGTAAGGCACGACGCCGATGCCGTAGTAACGGCACGCAGGCAGGATCTCCACTTCGGGCTGACGGTTCATGGCGTTGTAGTAAGGCTGGCAGACGACGGGACGCGGAACATTCAGCTTTTCGCAAAGGCGCACGATTTCGGCGATGCGCCAGCCGCGGAAGTTGGACAATCCGAAATAGCGCGCCTTGCCCGAACGGATGATGTCACCCATCGCGGCGACCGTCTCTTCCAGGGTCGCGTCATCGAAGTCGCGATGCAGATAGTAGACATCGACATAGTCACTGCCCAGCCGTTTCAGGCTCCCGTCGATCGCCTGCATCATCCATTTGCGCCCAAGGCCGATCTGGTTTGCGCCCGGACCCATCGCATTGCCGACCTTGGTGGCAACGATCCAGTAGTCGCGATTGGACGCAATCAGTTTGCCGGTAATGCGCTCCGATTCGCCTTTCGCGTACTGGTCGGCGGTGTCGATGAAATTGACGCCGGCGTCCAAGGCGGAACCGATGATGCGGCCGGCTTCCTTTTCATCGGTGCGATCGCCGAACATCATGGTGCCGAGGCACAAGGGTGAAACCTTCAGTCCGCTGTTGCCGAGCTTGCGATATTCCATGAAATCCCCCGCTGACCGTTTTTTGGAAAGAGCGCCGAATCATGCCGCAAGCCCCCGCAAGGCGCAAACCCGGCGGCCGCAAGGCCAAACCCATGAGCGCCGGCGCGCAAAGTGATATAAACACCGATCCATTCAAGAGCCCCTGTCAGCCATGTCCCTGCCATCCCAGATGCGAGCGATCGAAATCACCACACCCGGCGGCCCGGAAGTATTGCGTCCCGGTCAGCGCCCTGTCCCTTCTCCTGCGCCGGGCGAAGTATTGATCGAGGTTGCGGCGGCCGGCGTGAACCGTCCCGACGTCCTGCAACGCAAAGGCGGCTATGCGCCTCCGCCCGGCGCTTCCGACATTCCCGGCCTCGAAGTTGCGGGCACGCTGGTCAAACTGGGACCGGAGGTGAAGGATTGGAAGATCGGCGACGAAGTTTGCGCGCTGGTGACCGGTGGCGGCTATGCCGAATATGTTGCCGCTCCCGCCGTGCAATGCCTGGCCGTTCCCAGGGGCCTTACCCTGGAACAAGCCGCCAGCCTGCCGGAAACCTTCTTCACCGTGTGGGTCAATGTGTTCCTGCGCGGCGGGCTGAAAAACGACGAGACGCTGCTCGTGCAAGGCGGCTCCAGCGGCATCGGCGTCACCGCGATCCAGATGGCGCGCGCCCTCGGGCATCGTGTCTTCGTCACCGCCGGGTCGGCGGAAAAATGCGCGGCATGCGAAAAACTCGGTGCGACGCGCGCGATCAATTATCGCAGCGAAGACTTCGTCGCGGTCATCAAGGAGCTGACCGGGGGCCGCGGTGTCGACGTCATCCTGGACATGGTCGGCGGGAACTATGTGCCGCGCGAACTGCAATGCCTCGCCGACGACGGGAGGCTGTCGCTGATTGCGTTTCTGGGAGGGACGAAGGCTACGCTCGACATGAGCGAAATCCTGCGCCGGCGCCTGACGATCACGGGCTCGACATTGCGTCCGCGGCCGGTGGAGTTCAAGGCAACCGTCGCGCAGGCGCTTCGGGACAAGGTGTGGCCGCTGATCGAGGCGGGCGAAATCCACCCGGTGATCTACAAGACGTTCGCGCTGGATGAGGCTGCCGCGGCACACTCGCTAATGGAATCGAGTGAGCACGTCGGAAAAATAATGCTGAACGTGCGCAAGTAAAACTAGAAGATTTCGAGCAATTCCTCGCCGGGCTTCGGCGGTTCGCGCCGCAGCAGCGTCAGGTCGCCCTCCAGGGCGACGGCGGACGCGTACTGCATGTTCTTGTCGATCTCGTCGAAGTACAGGTTCTGCCCGCCGAAGTGCTTGCCGGCATAGCCGTGCGCGCTGCCGAGCTGGTCGTTCAGGCGCGCCGTCGCAGTCTTGTAAAAGTGCGGCGTCTTCACCATCAGATCCCCTACGCTCCTGAACATCACGCTGCTGCGTTTGTCGGCCTCGTCGCGCGCGGCAAGTCCGCCTTCGACGAATTCCGGGTACAGGCGGTCGCGGCACTTCTCCAGATAACAGCGATCGGCCATCTGCGCGATGATGTCGGCGGTGCCGAGCATGTTGCCCAGCAGCCGGAACGACAGGTTCGGCACGTCGATCTTGGCAATCGGCTTTTCGTAGCCGGTGAAATGAATGATCTGGGAAGCAATCGGAGCGAGTTCCGCCATGCCGATGCGGTTCATGTAGTCCTCGAGGAACTTGGCGCCGCGGGTCACATGCTTGAGCGTGTATTCCGCGCCGTTCTTGTGGCGCGTGTCGTTGACTTTTCGCAGGTAGCCGATGTCGTGAAACAGTGCGGTGACAATACCGAAGCGGAACAGACGGGCGCCGAGTTCGCCGCTGCGATCCCGCGTGCGCTCGTAACCGTCCATCAACCGCGCCATCGCCAGCGTCACGTCGAGCGAATGCTGCAGGTTGTGGTAACTGGTGTCGCCGGCGTGATAGCCGGGATACTCGCCCGCCTGCAGGCGCGTCAGGTCCCGGAAACAACGGTTGAGCACGTGCGTCGACGCATTCGGATAAAGCTCGAGGAAAATGCGATTGACCTCGCCATTGACCGAAGCCGGCTCAGTCGTGTTGACCTGGTCGGTTACATCGTAGTCGTTGCGACGTGGCATTAACGAATATTCCTGAAACATACCGTGGCCGTTTTGTTACCGGCAGACTGCCGCCATGTTAACCTCGCGGCCGCCGGATTTTCAAGGCGAATCTTCTACTTGCATGCTTTTTATGGGTTCGGTTGTGCCCTGCGGTGTGATGGCCGCGGAAATCCGGCCGCGAGCCGATTTGTCTGGCAATGCGGAAGGTAATGCCTTGAACGATTGGAAAAAAGGTTGTGAGCGACAGCAGCCGTTGTTCGGCGACCTCCGTCTGGCGCGAGTTGCGGGCGCGCTTTTGCTCGGCATATTGTTGCTGTACGCGACGAGTCCGGCATCGGCCCGTTCCCCTGCAATCGAGACGGCCGGCGTGGTCCGCACCGCCGACCTGCCCAAGGAAGCGCGGGAAACCCTCAGCCTGATCAGGCAGGGCGGCCCGTTTCCGTTTGCCCGCGACGGCGCGATATTCTCGAATCGCGAGGGCCGGTTACCGCGCGCAGCACGCTGCACTTATCGGGAATACACGGTGAAGACTCCGGGCAGCCGCGATCGGGGTGCGCGAAGAATCATCGCCGCCGGAAGCGACCAGTTCTGGTACACGGCAGACCATTACCGCAGTTTCAGACGGATCGCAGAATGAAAGCAGACTTCTTCGAACTCATCGAATCGCGCACGGGTGGCGTATTCCGCTGCCATGCGCCGCTGTCCGACCAGGCGCTGGAATCCGCCACGCTGAAGGCACTGCAAGTCGTGCCGGTCCGGCTGACCGCCGCCCGCGACAAGAATGCGTTTCTGAATACGCTCGCCAAGGCGCTGCGATTCCCCGCGTATTTCGGCCACAACTGGGATGCGTTTTACGACTGCCTGCTCGAACTCGAGCACGGCGAGGGGGGCGGCACCCTGCTGGTGCTGCGCGAAGCGTCGGGCTTTGCAAGGGCCGAACCGGAAGAATTCGCAGCGGCGGTCGATACGCTGGCGGATGCCGCGGACTACTGGAAAGGCGAAGACAAGACGCTGCTCGCCGTGGTCGAACTGGAAGCCCCGGCGCTGGCACCGGAACTTCCGGAAATCAACTGTCCAGCGGCGTGAGGGAACGCGGCGCGCGCTGGTCCTGCTCGCGGCGCGCTCGCGACGCGCTGAGGTAACGCACTAGTTCCTGCAATGCCCGCTGGTAGACTTCGCGCTTGAACTCGATCACGCTCTCCAGCGGAATCCAGTACTCATGCCAGCGCCAGGCGTCGAACTCCGGATGCTCGGACTGGCGCAGGCAAACGTCGCAATCGCGCCCCACCAGCCTGAGCAGGAACCAGATCTGTTTTTGCCCGCGATACTGGCTGCGCGTTTCACGCCGCACCCAGTTCTGCGGTACGTCGTAGCGCAACCATTCGCGAGTGCGCCCGAGGATCTTCACATGGCAGGGGTCGAGGCCGACCTCTTCCTTGAGCTCGCGGTACATCGCCTGCTCGGGTGTCTCGCCACCCTTGATCCCGCCCTGCGGGAACTGCCAGGCATGCTCTTTGATCCGCTTACCCCAGAAAACCTCGTTCCTGCCATTGCAAAGAATGATTCCTACGTTCGGGCGATAGCCATCACGATCTACCATGTGAGCCACCACTAGCCAATTCATCAATGACCGAATTTTTCCACAAATGGCGGGATAAAAGAAGTTTCGCTATCCGGCATCAAACCAGCAGGCGTGCGGCGGAGCGCGGATTGAGCTCTCGCAATCCCTCTACAAACTTAAGGAATTCAAGGCCATAGAGAGATTGCAGGGAACGGGCTGCGGCCCGCAAGTCATCCCAGCGGGGTTGCCCCGGCGAGCGGCGGAACGCCAGAACCGCCACATTTCCGCGCCTTTCCGCCGGCACGCAGACAACCGCATCGAATACGCTTTCGATGCGCTGCAGGTAGGCGTCGTACCGGCTGTCCGAACTCCACAGGTTCACCACCAGAACCCCGTCATTGGAGAGCGCGGCGCGCGCACTCGCGTAGAAATCCTCCGAGCAAAGCTGTGCGCCCTGCTCGTTGCCGTTATAGCCGTCCACCATCAGCACGTCACAGCAATCCGGATGCGCCGCCACCCAGGCCCCTCCCTCCGCCTCTTCCACGATCAGGCGTTCATCATTCTGGGGGACATGAAAATACTGGCGGGCGATGGCAATGACCCTGGGTTCGAATTCGATGACGGTGGTTTTGGTCCCGGGCAGATGCTTGTAGACGAACTTGGGCAGCGAGCCGCCGCCCAGGCCGATCATGAGAACGTGCACAGGCCGCGGGCGAAACAGCAAAAACGCCATCATCGCGCGCGTATACGACAACACCAGTTCATCCGGATCGTCTAGCTTCATCGAGCTTTGCACGGTGTCGCTGCCCAGATGCAGGGACCGGACACCGTCCTTCTCGCTGACTTCGACACTGATATCGCGATTTGCACTGCGATTGATTCTCCACTTTCCGAACAAGCTCTTCCCCCCACAAGATCTACCGGTTCATGGCGCACAGCGCCCCATTCCGGCCGCAAAACCGCGGCCGCAAAGGCCGCCGCGGCGTCCCAGCCGGCGCCGGCCTGTAGAATAGCGGCTTTTCGATAACGGAATCAGACGCATGCGCACCTCGCAGTTCTTCATCTCCACGCTCAAGGAAGCCCCCAGCGAAGCCGAACTCCTCAGCCACAAGCTGATGCTGCGCGCCGGCCTGATCAGGAAACTCGGCAGCGGCCTCTACACCTGGATGCCGCTGGGCTTGCGCGTGCTGCGCAGGGTCGAGCAAATCGTGCGCGAGGAAATGAACCGCGCCGGCGCGGTGGAGTTGCTGATGCCGGCGATACAGCCGGCCGAACTCTGGCAGGAAACCGGCCGCTGGGATGTATTCGGCCCGCAGATGCTCAAGATCAAGGACCGCCATGAACGGGATTTCTGCTTCGGCCCGACGCATGAAGAAGTCATCACCGACATCGCGCGCAAGGAAATCCGTTCGTACCGGCAACTGCCGCTGAATTTCTATCAGATCCAGACCAAGTTTCGCGACGAGATCAGGCCGCGCTTCGGGGTCATGCGCGCGCGCGAATTCATGATGAAGGACGCCTACTCCTTCCACGTGAACTACCAGGACCTCGAGCGCGAATACCGCAACATGTACGACGCCTACTCGCGCATCTTCACGCGACTGGGACTTAAATTCCGCGCGGTTGCGGCAGACACCGGTGCGATCGGCGGCACCGGCTCGCATGAATTTCACGTGCTCGCAGATTCGGGGGAAGACGCCATCGCCTATTCGCCCGCGTCCGACTATGCTGCCAACGTCGAACTCGCCGAAGCGGTGGCACCGGCGCAGCCGCGCGCGGCGGCTGCAAAAAAAATGCAGAAGGTGCCCACACCGGGCAGGACCACGTGCGAAGACGTGACCGCGCTGCTGAACCTGCCGCTGTCGCAATCGGTCAAAGCCCTTGCGGTAGTGAACGAAGACAGGATGTTTATGCTGCTGGTTCGCGGCGACCATCAGTTGAACGAAGTCAAAGCGGCAAAGCTGCCGGGGCTGAATCCGTTCCGCTTCGCGACCGAGAAGGAGATCGAGGCCCGCATCGGCTGCCGCCCCGGCTATATCGGTCCCGTGGGCGTAACTGCCGATATCACGGTCATCGCCGACCGCACCGTTGCCGAGATGAGCGATTTCGTCTGCGGTGCCAATGAAGCCGGCTTTCACCTGACCGGGGTCAACTTCGACCGCGACCTGCCCGAACCGGGAATGGTCGCAGACATCCGCAATGCGATCGCCGGCGATCCTTCACCTGACGGCAAAGGTACGCTCGAGATCTGTCGCGGCATTGAAGTCGGCCACATCTTTCAGTTGCGCACCAAATATTCCGAAACGATGAAAGCGACCTTCCTCGACGAAGGCGGCAAGGCGCAGGTCATGGAAATGGGTTGCTATGGCATCGGCGTATCGCGCATCGTCGCCGCCGCCATCGAACAGGGCAACGACGACAAAGGCATCGTCTGGCCGCTGCCGCTGGCGCCGTTCAAGGTTGCCATCGCGCCGATCGGCTATCGCAAGAATGCGGAAATCAAGAAGGTCGCGGATCAACTGCACGATGAATTGCAGGCGGCCGGCGTCGACGTGCTGCTGGATGACCGCGACGAGCGTCCGGGCGTGATGTTCGCGGACCTGGAACTGATCGGCGTGCCCCATCGCGTTACCATCGGCGAGCGCGGCCTGAAGGAAGGCAAGGTCGAATATCAGGGCCGCACCGATGCATCCGCCACCGCGATCGAAGCGCAGAAGGCGGCCGGACACCTGAAATCGCTTTGCGGATGACAGGACCACGCACAAGAACCGGAAAAGTGGAGC
>DASWEZ010000253.1:0-3612 GCA_036394495.1 Burkholderiales bacterium | reverse complement strand
TCTAACCATTCAAGCCGGAGAACGACATGAGAGAGAAAATCAAGCTGGAATCGTCCGCCGGAACGGGGCACTTCTACACCACCACCAAGAACAAGCGCACCACGCCGGACAAGATAGAAATGAAGAAATTCGATCCGGTTGCCCGCAAGCACGTCATCTACAAGGAAACCAAGCTCAAGTAATCCGCTTGGGCCCGAATGAAAAAAGCCCGCCGGTTGGCGGGCTTTTTATTTATAACGACGCGACTCGCCGTCAGGCGTAGCAGCGCAGCGTCCGGGAGAAGTCGCGCAGTGGCGCGATGTCGCTTTTCTCGGCGCGATGGCACCAGTCTTCCAGCTGGGAAAGCAATTGTTCCTTGTTGGCAGTAGAGCGTTGCCACAGCATAGCCAGTTCCTGGCGCATCGAATAAACCGTCGTCAGTACCTTGCTGGTGCTCAGCACTTCGTCCAGCTTGACCTTCTCCTGTTCGGACACCAGCTTCGCGTCCAGATGCAGCCAGCGCTTCATCGTCTGCAGGTCGACGGAATGGCCGGATTTGTGTTCGCGCATGCGCCGCAATTCCTCCGCGCATGTAGTGCGCACCGAACGCGTAAAACGGGCCAGAACGTCGTAGCGATGGGTGATGACCGCTTGCAGTGTCTGCAAGTCGCACTTCGACTTGCCTGCTTCCATTTTGACCTGGGGCGCGAGCTTCTTGACCTGGGCGAGATTGAACGTCTCCAGCACGCGGATGTAGAACCAGCCGATGTCGAATTCATACCACTTATTCGACAACCGGGCCGATGAGGCATAGGCGTGGTGGTTATTGTGCAGTTCCTCACCGCCGATCAGAATTCCCCACGGCACGATGTTGGTGCTGGCATCTTCGACCTGGAAGGTACGGTATCCGAAGTAATGGCCCACGCCATTGATCACACCTGCGGCCGTAACCGGAATCCATAACATCTGTATGGCCCAGATGGTCAGGCCCAGCGGCCCGAACAGCAGGATGTCGGTTACCAGCATGATTGCGACGCCACCCTTGTCGGTACGGGTGTAGACATTGCGTTCCATCCAGTCGTCAGGCGTTCCGTGGCCGTATTTGTCCAGCGTCTCCTGGTTCGCAGCTTCCTTGCGATACAACTCGCTGCCTTCGAGCAACACTTTCTTCAGGGTAAGGATTTGCGGGCTGTGCGGATCTTCCTCGGTCTCGCATTTGGCGTGGTGCTTGCGGTGTATGGCCGTCCACGCCTTGGTGGACATGCCGGTCGTCAGCCAGAGCCAGAGACGGAAGAAATGTGCAACGGCAGGGTGAATGTCGAGCGCGCGGTGCGCCGAATGACGATGCAAGTAAATGGTCACGGCAGCGATGGTGATATGGGTCATCAGCAATGCGGCCAATATGTAACCCCACCATGGCAATGCGACGAGCCCGTTTGCCAAGCTCGGCAAGTCCATAAACCCGTTCACATTCATGCAGGTAACCTCATATAATCAGAAAGATATGACGACGATTGTACAGGACACTTACGTTCCCGCAAGGTAATTTTTAGTAACAAGATCTAGGGGGTTCCCTGATGGCACTTTGTCCGGAATTAGCGCCCAAACACGCTCATTTCTGCGCCATATCGCCGCAATTGAGCTCGCCAACCATACGGATATCGCGCTGCGGATAGGGGATCTCGATATTGTTGGCGCCGAAGGTCTTGTACAGCGCCAGATTCAGGTCTGAATTGAGGTTGAGCCTGCCGCGCTCCGGGTCCTCTATCCAGACCAGCAGTTCCAGATTGATGCCGTTATCACCAAAGGCCGTCAAAAGCGCTGTCGGGGGCGGATCTTTCAACACCCGAGAATGCGAATATGCGGCCTCCACCATCAATTTCAAGGCGGTTTCCAAGTTGCTGGAATAGCTGATCTGTACCGGAATCCGCATGAGAACCCGGCGATTCGAGTACGAATGATTGATGATCGTGGAGGTGATCACGGTCTCGTTCGGCACGATCGCCTCAGTGCCGTCCGGGCCGCGAACGATGATGCAGCGCGATGTGAGCTTCGTCACTTCGCCATAGAAATGATCGACCGTCACCAAGTCGCCGGGGCTGACGGTGCGGTCCAGCAGGATGGTGAAACCGCTGATGTAATTGGCCACGACTTTTTGCAGGCCGAATCCGATACCCACGCCCAGCGCGCCGCCAAAAACTGACAGCACAGTGATGTCGATGCCGACGATCGGCAATGCTATCAGGACCGCCACGACGACCAGTATGGTGCGCAGGATCTTGGTCACCGCAAAGCGCAGATTGATCTCGACATGCTGCAAGGCCATGATGCGCGCCTCCAGCATCCGGCCTATCCAGAGCGCAGCTATCACCGTCAGCACGACTGTCAGCAAGGCGGTGAGGACCATCGCCAGCGAGACGCGCTGCTGTCCGACGCGAAATGCCGTGTCTTCCAGGAATCTGCCGATGGCCGGCAGCAGTCCGACGATGTGCAGTGCCACTCCCAGCCAGACCAGCCACGAGATCGCTACCTCCCAGGACCGCAACAGACCGCCGGGAGCGAAGGTGTGGCGCAACAGGTAGACCACCCCGCGGATGATTACCATCGCAAGGACCAGCGGAACGGCGATATTGAGTAGGTGGACGGGCTGGCTGTATTCCAGCATCCAGCGGCCGAGCAGCAGAAGCAGGAGTGCCGTCACCGGGAACAGTTCGCGGTTCATTCCGCCGACGCTGATCCTCATCGTTCTTTCCGGATCGGCGGCGACGGTCGTCGCAGCCAGCCGGCGCCGCAGATAGCGTGCCGCCTGCCAGGCGATGAGCAGCGAGAGCCCGATGATCGCGATTTGCCACAGGACTACGCCGCGCTGCAAGTCATCGAACAGATCGGTCAACAGGCGTCCGACTTCGGGCTGGTTCTTCATTTTCTCTCCCTATGACGCGGGAATTTTACGTCACCTGGATTGCCTGCGGACCACCGCGACCGCGTGTTCGCGATGCTGCAGCCAGTTCGCAAAAAACGCCCGGGTGAGATCGGGGTTGCCATGCAAGACCAGCACGTTTTCCGCGTTGCGATTCTGCGCAGCAAAGGTGAAATTGAAACTGCCCGTGATCAGCGCCGGCTGTGTGGAGTCATGGTCGATGACGATCACCTTGTTGTGCGCCGCCGAATGCTCGGCATCCGTGTATACCGGCAGGCCGGCATCGACGAGAGACTGCATCGCCGCCGACTCCATCGAATCGGACTGTTCCCGGTCCGCGACGATCTGCACGTCGAGGCCGCGGCGATGCGCGCGAATCAGGGCTTCGGCAATGTCGCGATGGGTGAAGCTGAACGCCTGCACCAGCACCTGGACCCTGGCGGCGTCGATTGTCCGCACGATCAGGCCGGCGGCGTCGTCTCCGGGCGTGAAGGCATACTCGATGGTGCCGGTTGCGACGGTGACTTTTGCAGGTTCGAACCCCGATGCCTGCGCCGCGAGCGCAAAGCCGGTGACCAGCAATGCGAGGCGCAGTCCGTTCATGCGTTCATGCCCGTCTTTGCATGACCGCTGCAAAAAAAGCGTCGGTATCGTGCTGTTGCGGGCGCAGTTCCAGAAAATCTTCGCAGTCGAGCGCGATATGGCTCTCGTCG
>DASWEZ010000252.1:0-3855 GCA_036394495.1 Burkholderiales bacterium | reverse complement strand
GCGCTGAATTTCGCCGATGGCTTTTCCGAAGCCGTCGATATCGCGTTCTGCCAACGCCGGCAGCGCCTGCATGAGCACAAGGCGGCACAGATGACCGGCCAGTGTTTCAGGAAAGACCGGCAATGCCTGGAATGCGGCGGTCTCGTGCTCCCCATGCAAACCGCGGCTGGTCCGTTCGAGCACAATCACGACGCGCCAGTCCGCCGGAAATTCGATCCTCGACACAATCGGAGGAGGATCGGTGCTTTTTCCTTTTCCACCATCGACCAGGAAGCCGCCGAATTCGAAAGCCCCTGCGCCTATGCCGGAGCGCTGACCGCGTTGCACGACCGCTGCGATTTCTCGGACGGAAAGATCGAGCCGGTATAGCCGGGCCAGCGCGACGCCAACCGCAATGCCGAGTTGCGTGCCCGACCCCAATCCCACATGCTCGGGAATAGTCCGGGAAATGGTGAGATGGAAATCATCCGGCAGGTTGAAGCGGCCGCGCAGATCATTCGCGAACTGTGCTGCACGGCCTGATTGCATTCCTGCAATCGCAAACGACGGGGCGCGCCGGACAGACAATTCGACGCGCGGTCCTTCCAGCGTCAGGCCGACGCTGCCAAACCGCCTCCCCCTCGATCCATTCATGTCCAGGAAACCGAGATGCAATCTTGCGGGAGCGGTGACGGAAACTGTGCGCACGCCTGGTCCTCGTCGTTGGGTCGCCGGTTCTCGCGTTGGGACTTGCCGCGAGCACGCGTACCATGATGCGATCGGTTAAAGTTTACATCGCGGCCCAAACGGATCATCGAAAAGTTTTCGGAATCGGGTGTCCAATTTCGGAGCAAGGGGAGCGAATATGTACAGTAATGCGACACCCCGGCCGCTGTTCCGCTGATTTTCGTATTCAAATACCGACAAAACATGTCTGACATTGTTCGCGCACAGGAATTCGACAACGTGCCCTGCCCGTTTTGCGGGCTGTTGTGCGACGACGTGCGCGTTACGATGACAAAGGGAGCGGCAACGGTGATCGCGAACGGATGTGCGAAAAGCCGCGTACTGTTTGCAGCGAACGCAAACGATGCCGCGATCGCGCTGGCGGACGGCAAGCCCGTCGATCTGGCCACGGCCATCGGTCGCGCGGCGCAGATCCTGCGGGCAGCCCGGCAACCGCTTCTGATCTCGGCGGGAACCGACGTTGCGGGCATGCGCGTACTGATCGAACTCGCCGAGCGATGCGGCGGCAGCGTCGATCACGCGAATGGCGACGCCTTGTTCCGCAATCTGCGTGTACTGCAGAATACCGGATGGATCAGCACGACTCTCGCCGAAATCCGCAATCGTGCAGATCTGCTGGTGGTGGCCGGCACCGGCATTACCGGCCGCTTCCCGCGCTTCTTCGAGCGCTGCTTCGGAAACTTCGAAACGCTGTTCGAAGTCGGCGCGCGCGAACTGTGGTTTCTCGGCGATGTGCCGGACGATTTGCCGGCCGCATTGCGCTCCCGGACAAGATCGCTGGCCATCGATCCGTCCCGCTTCACCGAATTTTTTGCCGCGCTGCGCGCGCTGTTTTCGGCTCACGTGCTGAAGGAGAAGGCCGTCGCCGGCGTGCCGATCGGAAATCTGTCCGAACTGCTCGAGCGCATGCGTGCCGCGCGCTATGGCGTTCTCGCCTGGACCGCGGCAGATCTCGCCTTCCCGCACGCCGATCTCGCGATCCAGTCGATGTGCGAATTCGTCAAGGCACTGAACTCGGAGAAGCGCTTTTCCGTGCTGCCCCTCGGCGGCAGCGACGCGGACCTTACGGCGCAGCAAGTCACGACATGGCAGACCGGATTTCCCGTCCGGGTGAATTTCAACGGCGGGGCGCCCGCCCAGGGTGCGGCCCGGCGCGACGAAGTCGACGCGATGCTCTTCGTTTCCGCACTGGATGCCGGACGCACCCCGCCGTCCGGCAACATTCCTTCGATAGTTCTCGGACGTGCCGGCATGCGTGCCGAGGGTTGCTCGGTGTTCATTCCGGTTTCGGTTCCGGGCCTGCACCACGCCGGCCATCTGTACCGGGCCGACAATGTGGTCGCCATTCACCTGCGCAAACTGGCGGGTTCAGCCCTGCCGTCCGCCGCACAGGCCTTGCAGCGCATTCTCGACACAGTCAGGGAGCCGCATTGATCAGGCTCAAAGGCGGCCGGCTCTACGATCCCGCGCGTCGGATCGACGGCAAGGTGGGTGATCTGTTCGTCCACGACGGGCACATTGTCGCGACGCCGGCGCCAGGGATGGCGATCGATCGCGAGTACGATATTCCGGGGCGCGTCGTCATGGCGGGGGCAATCGACCTGCACACCCATATCGGCGGCGGCAAAGTCAATATCGCCCGCGCGATGCTTCCCGAGGACCATCGCGACAGCGCCTTTGCGCGGACCGACCTCACCCGTTCAGGCAGTGGAGTCGCCGCGCCTTCCACTTTCGCAGCAGGTTATCGATACGCGGAAATGGGCTATACCGCGTGTTTCGAACCCGCCATGCTGCCGTCCAACGCGCGCCATGCCCACATGGAAATGGGCGACACGCCGATCGTCGACAAAGGCGGTTACGCCATGCTCGGCAACGACGATTTTCTGTTGCGGCTGATGGCGGATGGTGCCGAGCAGAAACTGGTCAACGACTACGTCGCCTGGACGCTGCATGCCACCCAGTGCATCGCCATCAAGGTGGTCAATCCGGGCGGCATCAGCGCATTCAAGTTCAACGCACGCCACCTCGATGTCGACGAGCCGCATCCTCACTACCGGGTCACCCCGCGCGCGATCCTTGCGACGTTGACGCGCGCGGTGCATGAACTGGCGATACCGCATGCGCTGCACGTCCACGCCAGCAACCTCGGCGTGCCCGGCAACGCGGCAACGACGCTCGCCACGATGGAGGCTGCCGAAGGCCTGCCGATCCATCTCACGCATGTCCAATTTCACAGCTACGGGACCGAGGGCGAGCGCAAGTTCTCTTCCGCGGCAGCCAGCATCGCCGAGGCAATCGACCGCCATGCCAACGTATCGGCCGATGTCGGCCAGATCATGTTCGGCCAGACCGTGACCGCCTCGGGTGACACCATGGTGCAGTTTCGCAACGCAAGGCATGCGCTTCCGGACAAATGGCTGTGCATGGACATCGAATGCGATGCCGGCTGCGGCATCGTGCCGTTTCGCTACCGCGACAGCAATTTCGTGAACGCATTGCAATGGGCGATCGGCCTGGAACTGTTCCTGCGCGTGAAGGACCCCTGGCGGGTGTTTCTGACCACCGATCATCCGAACGGCGCACCCTTCACCAGCTACCCGCATCTGATCCGGCTGCTGATGGACAAGGGTTTCCGCGACGAAAAGCTCGCGCAGATTCATCCCGACGCGGCGGCGCACAGCCAGCTTGCCTCGCTGAACCGCGAATACTCGCTCTACGAGATTGCCGTCATGACCCGCGCCGCGCCGGCGCGCAGCCTGGGCCTCGCCGACCGGGGACATCTGGGTATCGGCGCCGCCGCCGACATCACGGTATACCGCGACGATCCCGATCGCGAGAAAATGTTCAGTGCACCCGAATACGTATTCAAGGACGGCGAGCTGGTCGCGCAAGATGGGCGCATTGTGAAAGTCGTGCGCGGCGCAACCCATGTCATCCGCCCGGACTTCGATCGCGGCATCGAGAAACGACTGCGGGATTATTTCGATCGCTACCACACCATCCGCTTCGACAACTTCCCGATTTCCGCGGAAGAGCTGGTCGAGTGCGGCAGCCGCGAGGCCCTGGTGCATGCCTGCGCGAGGCCAGCGCCATGATCGTCAACGGCGTCGCCATCGACGATACCTTCGC
>DASWEZ010000251.1:0-14549 GCA_036394495.1 Burkholderiales bacterium | reverse complement strand
CGGAGGCGCGCTCGGCGGCGGTACGACGATGACGGCGTTCGCGGCGGCGGCCAGTTTCGGTGCAGCCTTGCGCCAGCTGCGCGGCGCGAATGCGTCGTCGGTCCGGTCGGTGGACGGGTGCGCTCGCAGCTTTTCCAGGTGCACGCGCTCTGCCGCCTGATCCTTGCGAACAGGCGTCGCACTCGCGGGGCGTGCCTGCCGCGCCGGCGCTTCGACGACTTGCGCCTCCGCCGTCCTGTCGCCTTCGCGTACCCATGCAGCCGCGCTCAATGCCGCCGTGAGCAGCGCGATCAGAACGGCCCAGCGCTGGCGCGCACCTATGTTCATGCGCCTATCCGCTGCGCCAGGACGCGGGTCGTCATCACGACGGCGCACCGAGGAAAAGCGTCAGTTTGATTTGCGCCTCCACGACGGGATCGCCGATCTGCTGGCGCTGGAAACTGATGCCGTCGATCGCCAATCCCGGCACGTCGCCACTGGCCTGGACCAGAAAACGGCGCACTTCGAGATAGGTGCCTTTTGCCGGCAAGAGGATCTGATAGCGCGTGAACTTGCCCTCGGGATCTTGCAGGGGACGGTAGTCCGCCTGATCGAGCATCAGGCCCTGATCGTGTGCCGCGCGATGCAACCGGCGCAACAGGTCGGGGGCGTTTGCCGGCTGGGCCAGTGCGGCGTAGAACTCCGCCAGTTCGACACGCGGATCCGACGTCGGACTGGCATGGCCGGCGGATTGGGCGGAGACCTGGCCCAGCAGCAGTTCGCTGCGCAGTCTTGACCGTTCGTCGAGTACCGGCGCCATCGCCGAGAAATGAAAAGCGATCTCGAATGCCAGCAGCCCGATTGCCAGCGCGGCAGGCCAGCTGATCGCGCGCGTCAGGCGGCGCAGGCGCCAGATCACGAGCCCGGTGTCTTTTCCAGCCATGATGCGGTCACCGTGAAGCGTATGGGATGTTGCGGATCCTGGTCGTTGAGCTTGTGGTTCAGCAGATACACGCGCGTGAGCGACGGCTGGCGTTGCAGGCGTTTCACGTAGTCGAACATCGCGTTCAGGTCGGCCGCCTCGCCGCCCACTTCCACGGTGCCCGATTTCTGATCCGGGGTAATGCCCAGCAGGCCGACTTTCTCGCCCGCGGCCGATTCGACTGCACGGAACAGGCGGTCCCACGGCAGCGCAATCTGTTCGATCACATCGTTCGCGCGGCGGATTTCCCGGATGGTCGATTCCGGCAGCGCCGCTTTCGCGGCCGGCCGGTCGCGGGATTCGAGCCGCGACAGGCGCGCCTCCAGTTGCGAAATCTCGCGCTTGGCCGTCACAAAGATGTCAGCCTGTTTCGCGCCCGCCAGCGCCGCAATGGCGAGCAATCCGATACCGAGCCAGCGCGCGCTGCCCGGGCGGGAAATGTAATCGAGCTGGAGGCGATGCATCAGCCTGCCCTCCCCGCCCGCCGCACTGCGCCGGAAGACAGCCAGTCATGAACGGTCAACCCATGCAGATCGAGTGTGGTCTCGCCACTGCGATGCAGGTAGATTTCCCCGTTTCCCGGTTCGATGCCAAGCAGAAGGGCTTCCTGTTCGATGACTTGCGCCAGCGCGACCGCATGACCGTTCAAGGTCCGGCTGCGCAGCGAAACCCACTCGCCCCCGCGCAACGCGCCAAGCAGCAGCCGCCCGGTTTCCGCGACGGCGATCCAGGCATCGCCCGCCGGCAGTTTGTTCCGCCCGTTGCACACCGCCATCAGGGAGGGTTGCAGCGAACGCAACCGCAGCGGCGAACCGGCAATCAGCGCGGTAACGGCTTCCAGCAACGGACGATCGAGTGCGCAGGCAACGCCCGGCGCCCCCGGGCGTCCGTGCGACACCTTCAACACCCAGGTCTGCGCCGCCTCGCCGAACGCCTGCAGGTAGCGCGCGCGCGCGAAGGCCAGTTCTTCCTGCGCCGTGACCAGATCCGGATTCCATGGCAGTAGCAGATAGCGCACGAAGTGATTCGACAGCACCACGGTCGCGTCGGCCGCCTCGACGTTCGGATGCGTCAACGCGTCGCGCAGGGCTTCGACCGCAGGTTGCCAGTTCTCACCGTCGACGGCCTCCGGGCAGGCCAGCACCTTGTGATCTTTCAGCGCGAAACGCAGGCCGCGCGCATATCTCGCCATCGTCACTTGTCGTGGCGACAACGTGATGGTGACCCGCTCACGCCACGAAGGTGACACGATTGATCTCCG
This sequence comes from Burkholderiales bacterium, assembly GCA_036394495.1. Lineage (GTDB taxonomy): Bacteria > Pseudomonadota > Gammaproteobacteria > Burkholderiales > JACQAP01 > JACQAP01. Next base: position 12,327 of record DASWEZ010000251.1, on the reverse strand, counting down.
TCAGCGTGGTTTCCCCGGCGCGAACCAGGTCGAGCGCCGCCTCGCGCAGGTCGCGGGTGCCGACCTTGCGGGCGGCTTCCTTGACGGCGCGGATCGGCTGGCGCGTGGCGATCAGCTCGCGCAATTCGTCGTTGAGCAGCATGGTCTCCGCGATCGCCTTGCGTCCGCGGTATCCCGAACCACGGCATTGTCCGCAGCCGCGCCCGGCCTTGAACGTGAAATCGCGCACCGCCTCCGCGCTCAACCCCGAACTCGCCAGCAGCGCCGCGTCCGGACGGTCTTCGACGCTGCAATGGATGCAGTTGATGCGCAAGAGGCGCTGGGCCATCACGCCGTTCAACGCCGCCGTGAAGCTGTAAGGATCCACGCCCATGTGCAGGAAACGGCCGATCACGTCGAACACGTTGTTGGCATGCACGGTGGTGAACACCAGGTGGCCCGTCAGCGCGGACTGCACCGCGATCTGCGCGGTATCGCCGTCGCGGATCTCGCCGACCATGATCTTGTCGGGATCGTGCCGCAGGATCGAGCGCAGGCCGCGCGCGAACGTCAATCCTTTCTTTTCGTTGACGGGAATCTGCAGGATGCCCGGCAACTGGTATTCGACCGGATCCTCGATGGTGATGATCTTGTCGTGGCCGCGATGGATTTCCGACAGGATCGCGTACAGGGTGGTGGTCTTGCCGCTGCCGGTGGGTCCGGTCACCAGCAGCATGCCGTAGGGTTCGTTGGCGAGCTTGCGCAGCCAGGCCATCGTGACCGGATCGACGCCGAGCGCTTCCAGCCGCAAGCCCGTGAACTCGTCGGCGAGCGCCTGCTTGTCGAGAATGCGCAGCACCGCGTCTTCGCCGAAGATGCTCGGCATGATGGAAACGCGGAAATCGACTTCCCGGCCTTTGAGCGAAACCTTGAAGCGGCCGTCCTGCGGCACGCGCCGCTCGGCGATATCGAGTTCCGCCATGACCTTGATGCGCGAGATGATGCGCTCGGCCATTTCGGCGCCCTGCGCCTGGCCGGCCTGCGTGAGCACGCCATCGATGCGATGCTTGATCGCCAGCCCGGAACCGGTGGATTCGATGTGCACGTCGCTGGCGCCGGACTTCAATGCGTCGTAGAGCGTGGAGGCCACCAGCTTCACCACCGGACTGGCATGCTCGCTGATCGTCTTCAGCGACAGATCTTCCACACCCCGCCCGGCTTCGAGCATTTGCGGTTCGGCGGAGACCATGTCGTCCATCGCGCGCATGCCTTCCTCGACGCGGGCGAGATAAGCGGTGATGTCGTTGCGGTGCGCCAGACCGAACGCGAAGTCGACACCGATGCGCTCCTGGGCCCAGGATTGCAGATCGAGCGCGAACGGGTCGCCGATTGCCACCATCACCTGGCCATCCGCCTGGCGAAAAGCCAGGCATTCGCGTTGCGCGGCTTCGGCGAACGGCAACAGATCGAACGCCGGCACCAGTTCGTGCAGTCGCTGCATCGGTAGAACCGGAAAGCGCAGGATTTCGCCCAACACGCGCACGAATTCTTCCGCCGGAAGCGCCAGTTGCTCTTCAAGGACTTCGACGACCTTGCGGCGGCTGCGGCCCGCTTCGTTGCGCGCGCGGGCAAGCTCGGCCGGGCCGAGCAATGCGGCCGCGGGAAATGAAAGCTCGGTCACGGCGTTCACTGGATGCTCCCGGCAAGCTCGAACACCGGCAGGTACATCAACACCACGATCACGCCGATGACTATGCCGATGAAGGCCATCAGCAGGGGCTCGAACAGGCGCGTGAACCAATCCACCCAGCGCGATATCTCGTCGTCGCAGAAGGTCGCGATGCGCTCCATCATTTCGTCCATGCGGCCGCTGCGCTCGCCCACCCGCAACATGCGCAGCGCCACCGGCGTCGTCAGGTTATGCATGGACATGGCTTCGGAGATCGAACGCCCCTCGCGGATCGCCAGCGCCGCCGAGGCAAGGCTGCCGCGCAATGCGGGGGACAGCAGTCCGGCGGCCATGTCCAGCGCCGTGACCACCGGCGTGCCACCGCGCAGCAGCATGCCGAGCGTGCGGTAGAAACGGGCAAGCTGGTACAGGCGCATGCGCTCGCCGAGCGCGGGGATTTTCCACAACCATGCGCCGATGCCGCGGCGCACCGCTGGCAGTGTCACGAGACGTCCGACGGCAACGGCTGCGCCCGCCGCGACCATCGCGACCATGACGCCGTGGGCCTCGATAAAACGGCCGACGTCGAGCAACACGCGGGAGAGCAGCGGCAGGTCGCCATGCATGTCTTCGTAGACATGGCTGAACTTCGGCACCACGTAGCCGAGCAGGAACAGCATGACGAGCCCGCCAGCCAGGATCAGCAGGGCCGGGTAGATCGAAGCGCTTACGATTTTCTTACGCACTAGCTCGAGTTGCGACTGGTAGGCGATGTAGCGCCTCAGCGCATCCGCAAGGTCGCCGGTGCGCTCGGCCGCGCGCACGGTGGCCACGAACAGGGATGGGAAGACTTCCGGCAGCCCGAGCATGGCCTGCGACAGGGTTCGCCCTTCGTGCAATTGCTTCCTCAGGTGATCCAGCGTGATCCGGTTGGCGCTGGCACTTTCTTTCTCGGCGAGTCCATCGATCGCCTCCACGAGGGTCAGGCCTGCCTCCATCAATGACAGCAGTTCCTGGGAAAACAATGCCAGCGGAAACTTTGCGCGGCGTTTGAGAAACGCCGGATTCCAGGATGCGGAGCGACGCAGCGACAACACCGCGAGCCCGCCCGCGCGCGCCTGGCGCGCGGCATCGGCTTCGTCCGCCGCGTCGAACAGCACCGAAATCACGCCGTCCGGTTCGCGCAACGCCTTGACCTGGAATTTCATTGATTCGTGGTCGATCGACAAGTCAGAGGAATGAGAAAAGACAAGGGAACACTTGAAGCGCAGCAGGAAAGAGGAAAGTAGTAAGGCGCTATAGCCATCAAGAACCTTTCCTCTTTCATCTTTTCTCTTTCCTCTCGCTTCACCAGTTAGTTATGTCCGCCGCTTCATCCGTCCCGCCGGGCTTGCCGTCCTTGCCATAGGAAAGCAGGTCGAACTCGCCGTGCTCACCGGGCGCGCGATATATGTATTTGTTTCCCCACGGGTCCGCGGGGACCGCTTTTTTCAGATACGGACCGGCCCACTTCGGTTCGTTCTCCGGCCGCGTGTTCAACGCATTCAACCCCTGCTCGCCGGTCGGGTAGTGACCGGTATCCAGGCGGTACTGGTCCAGCGCCTTTTCGAATGCGTCGATCTGCGCACGCGCGGTCTTCACCTCGGATTTGCCGATTTGCGCGAAGTAGCGCGGGCCGACATAGCCGGCCAGCAGTCCGATGATAACCATCACCACCAGGAGTTCGAGCAGCGTGAAGCCGCGCGCCGACCCGAGTGCCCGGGGGAATGAACGGGGTTGCAATGAAAACACGGGCGACGTCCTTAATAATTGTTGCCGGGACAGTGTTGTCCTTCTCCGGCTGGTGGGATGTCGTGGACTTTACTTTTTGCACATGACAGTGCGATTACGAAATCGTCACATCGGGGTAATTGAGTTGTCACTTACGGATAAAAAACTGAAATAACCGGCGCTTGTCCCAAACAGCCCGGGCGGCCGGTCCGGGCGTTAGACAAGACGTAGCAATCGAGCCATGAATCTGCAACCGCCGGCTGGCAGACTGCCCCGCATCCGCAAACCGGGCATGGTCTACAGGTACCTCCATGAAATACATCTTCCTTGGTTTTCCCGAATTCATCCGCCTCGGCGCGCTGGCGCTGGGCCTGGGCGTCCAGATGCACGTGTTTGCCGGTGCCGAACAGAATGCGGCAACGACCACAACGCTGCCGTCCCTGCCCGCCGATATCGCGGAACTGAAGTTCAGGGACTTCTTCGTCATGCCGGCCGATCTGCGCGGAGTGGAAATGGCGCCGAAACTGATTGCGCTCGACGGCAGGCGTGTGCGCATCGTCGGTTACATGGCACAACTGGAGGAGCCGCATCCCGGTTACTTCATGCTTGCGCCGGTGCCGATCAATGTTGCCGGAGCGTCCGCCGGCATTGTCGACGTTCTGCCGCCGGCGACGCTTTTCGTGCACCTGCCGCCTGCGCAGGCGCACAAAGTCGCGTCGCACCAGTCCGGGCTGCTGGTACTCACCGGCACACTCAGCGTCGGCAACCAGGAAGAAGGCGACGGCCGCATATCGACGGTGCGGCTGCAGCTGGATTGACCGCACGGCGACCGGGTGAGCGTGTCCCGGTAAGCACTGCGCTTCCTTTGACGATCGCGTAGAGACAAATGGGACCCTGACTCGGGTCATTACCGCGAAGGGCGTTGCGCCAGGCGACGCGCTTTTCATTTGCGTCGGCCCGCGTGCACCGTCCGGGCACTTCGCCTATCATTCGCCTCTTTTGCGGACCTGCCGGAGGACAACAATGAAAATCGAAAAAATCGAGACCCTGGTGCTGCGCATTCCGTACACCAGCGGCGGGCCATCCGACACGCAGGTATGGGGCGGCAAGGCCTGGCAGACCGCAGACGTGCTGTTGGTCAAGGTCAGCACCGATTCAGGCGTCACCGGCTGGGGCGAAGCCTTCGGGTACAACGTCATCCCGGCGACCAAAGCCGCCATCGACCAGATCCTCGCGCCGATGTGCATTGGACGCGATCCGCTGGCGATCGAAACCCTGACGCAGGAAATCCAGCGCAAGCTGCATATTTTCGGACGCAGCGGCCCGATCATTTTTGGATTGTCCGGCATCGACATCGCATTGTGGGATATCGCCGGCAAGGTCGCGAAACAGCCCGTGCATCAATTGCTGGGCGGCGGCAAACCGCACATAACCTGCTACGCGAGCCTGATCCGTTACACCGAGCCGAAACTGGTGGCCTCCAACGTCGAGCGTGCGCTGGGCGAAGGCTTCCGCCACATCAAATTGCACGAAATCGAAGTGGCGCCCACGCGCGCGGCACGCGAGGCCGCCGGCGAAGACGTCGGCCTCATGCTCGATGTGAATTGTCCGTGGACGCTGCGCGAAGCGCTGGACATGGCGGCGAAGCTTCGGCCGCTGAACCTGCGCTGGCTCGAAGAGCCGGTCTGGCCGCCGGAAGATCACACGGCGCTGGCGCAGGTTCGCGCGCACGGCGGCATCCCGGTTGCGGCCGGAGAGAACGCCACCACGGTGGCGCAATTCAAGCATCTGTTCGACGCCGGCGCGGTGGATTTCGTGCAGCCCAGTCCCGCGAAGATGGGCGGCGTGTCGGAACTGCACAAGGTATTCACGCTCGCTGCGGCGTACAACGTGACCGTCATGCCGCACAGCTTCTATGACGGTCCCGCCTTCCTGGCGGGGGTGCACGTCAATGCCGCGCTGGGGCACGCCTCGACCGGAGGGGTCGGCTCCATGGTTGAATGGCGTTACTTCGACCTGGAGGCGCGGCTCTACGGCAACCAGGCCACGCCCCGTGATGGATCGATAACCGTTCCGCAATCACCCGGCCTGGGATTCGACCCCGATCCCGAAGTCATCCGGCGCTATCGCGCAGACTGACTTCGCCTCGCAGGGTTCTTCTTCCCGGAACGGGTTACGCGTAATATTGGGTCCCATGAACCTCGAACGCATCACCGTGGAATTCCACGCCGAAGAAGATCGCCTGATGGTAAGGGTGTTCTTCGACGGCAAGGCCGAAATCCAGTTCTGGCTGACCCGACGCCTGGTCAAGCGCATCTGGCCGGTATTGCTGCAGATGGCACAGGCCAAGCCGGACATCCTGGCGCAGCCCAATCCCGAAGTGCGCAAGGCGCTGGTGGGGATGCAGCACGAAAAGGCCTTGCAGGAAGTGAAATTCTCCAAGGCCACGCCGTCGGAACCGCCGCGCGAACATCCGCTTGGCAGCGCACCGATGCTGGTGAGCAAGGTGCGGGCACGCCGCAACGAGAGGGGCCAGACCCTGTTGTCGCTGCAACCGCAGCAGGGTAACGGCGTGGACCTGGCGTTGGGCGATACGTTGCTGCACGGATTGATGAAACTTGTGCAGGATACGGTAGTCAAGGCGGAATGGGATCTTTCGCTCGCAGTGCCCGCATTCACGCACGCCTCTTCCGAAGAAGACGCCGGCCGCACCGTCAACTGAGGCGCTGCTGCGGCGTTGTTGCCAGCAGGACCCCGCCTTGAACGCCTTTCTTCCTTCCTATTTTCGTGCCCGTATCACGGCAATCGCCGTTGTGCTGGCCATGCTGTCGGGCTGCGCCACGTTCCGCAGCTACGATTCCGAGTTGACGACTACGATAAACCTTGCCGCCAGCGGCAATGTCGATGGCGCCATCAAGCGGCTGGACAGCAACAACAGGCTGGGCCGCAAGGATTTGCTCTACTACTTTGAACTCGGCGAATTGCAGCGCCTGAAATTCAACTACAACGAAAGCGAAAAAGCCTGGCTGGCCGCCGACGCTCATGTGCAGTCCTGGGAGAAGACGGCCGCCTACAACCCGGAAAAACTTCTGGGCGGAGCAGGTTCCGTGGTGCTCAACGACAAGTCGCTGCCTTACGAAGGCCACGACTACGAGAAAGTCATGCTCACTACGCGACTCGCGCTCGATCGCCTCGCACAGGGCGATTTCGACAATGCGCGCGTGGATATCAAGCGCACGCACGAGCGCGCGGCGGTCATAGACGAACTGCGCCGGAAGGAATTGCAGAAGACGCAGGACGAGGCGAAGAAGCGCGGCATGAAATCGAGCTTCAGGGAGTTGAACGGCTACCCGGTGCAGGAAATCGACAACGCCGAAGTCAACACGCTCAGAAACAGTTACGAGAGTGCCTTCAGCCACTATCTGGCCGGATTCGTCTACGAAGCACAGGGCGAACCGAGCCTTGCCGCGGCCGGTTACCGTCAGGCGATCGAATTGCAGCCCGGCCATGCGCTGCTGGACGACGCGCTGGCAGGACTCGACGCGCGCGTGACGGCACGGGATGACGGGTACACCGACGTGCTGTTCGTCGTCGAATCGGGCACGGCGCCGGCGCGAAAGTCGCGCCAGTTCAGCCTGCCGTTTCCCTATCGCAACCGCCTGCTCATCATACCGGTGTCGTTTCCGGTCATCACGCCGGGACAACCCGCGTTCGTGCCGGCACAATTGCAGATCCAGGGTGGCCCGACCATCAGTCCGGTCGTGATCACCAACATTGACTTGATGGCGCGCAAGGCCCTGCAAGAGGAAATGCCCGGCATCATGTTGCGGGGTATCATTCGTTCCAGCGGCAAGGCGATTGCGCAATACGAGGCGGGCAAGAACGACCAGACGGGCCTTGTCGGCCTGGCGCTGGCGATCGGCTCGATCGTCACCGAATCCGCGGACGAACGCGGCTGGCGATCCCTGCCGGCACAGATCGCGATCGCGCGTGCGCGCATTCCCTCCGGAACGCACACACTGGGATTCGGTGCCAGTCCGGGCGGGCGCGACATCGGCTTCACCGTATCGGGGCGTTACGCCGTCGTCGGATTGCGCCTGCTGGGCGGCGCCACGTACGCAATGATTCCGCAAAATCCCATGCCTGCGCAGGCAAATGCGGGTGAGGTACCGGACGAGGCGTCAACGCCTGCAAAGTAAGAACGTTTTAGCGTCTGTTGCAAACTGAGGAGCACATCATGAAACTGAATATCCTTGCCACCGCATTGATCGCATCCATCGGCCTCGCGGGTTGCGCCAGCCAGACGAAATATGAGGAACCCGGCTATGCCTATGGCTGCCCGGTCGGCGCCGAGAAGATCACAACCAAGTCGAGCCTGATCAAGGCGAAAGTCGAGATGGCGGGCTCGGTTCCGCATATCGACGTGGTCGACCTGCGCTGCGCCGAGCGCTCGGAGCAGTTGCGCATCGACGTGGATTTGAAGAACACCGGCGATGATGTGCGCCGCATCGCATACAAATTCCGCTGGATGGACAAGGACGGCATGCGCGCCTGGGACGACGAAGCCTGGAAGCCCGTGCTGATCTATGGCAACACGGTTTACACATTGACGACCCAGGCGCCCACGCAGGAGGCGACGGACTTCCGTGTCGTCGTCATGGACCAGGACAAATAACAACGCAACCGAACTTTTCCGAAGGAGTCATCATGAAGCAAGCCCTCTGCATCCGTTTCGCCGGCGCCGCAGTGCTCTGCGCCGCAGTCGTCCTGTCGGGTTGCGCCGAGAAAACCCGCTACGGCGATGCGCGCGGCGTGGAAACCGTGACCAACCAGTTCGGTTCCACCGACCTGCAGACGATCGCCGAATCGATGACGCGCTCGATGCTCAACACCCCGATCGTGGCGGGAACAGAGCGGCCGATCATGACCGTGCAGGAAGTCAAGAACAAGACCAGCGAATACATCGATACGCGATCCATCACGGATTCGATTCGCGTGGAACTGCAGAAGAGCGGTCGCGTGCGATTCGCCGTCGACGCGGCGGCGATGGACCAGCAGATCGAGGAACTCAAGCGCCAGCAAAGCGACTACTACGATGCCAAGAAGTCGGCCGAGATCGGCAAGATGGTCGGCGCCGCCTACCGCATCGAGGGCAACATCACGTCGATCGTCAAGGAAGCCAAGAACGTGAAGGATGTCTACTACAAGTTCAGCCTGCAGCTCTGGAACGTCCAGAGCGGGCTGCTGGAATGGGCCGACGAGAAGGAAATCCGCAAGACCACTTCGTAAGAGCAATTCGATGCGACGCCGGCGGACGGCCTCGCCGGCTTTATCCTGTCTTAGGCCATAAAGGCTACCTGGGGCAATTTGCCACAGAGGACACAGAGGGCACAGAGGAAAAAGTCAAACGCGCGAGGCTACAAGTACATATAAGCAGCAGCAGCGACCGACCCTGGTCTGGCAGGCACGCATCATTCGCGTGCTGATCAGCAATTGTCTTTTGCAGTTCTCTGTGTACTCTGTGCCCTCTGTGGCCAAGAATTTTTGTTAAGAAAACGCCCGTCGCGAACAACGACGGACGTTTTTATTTCATTCCTGCATTCCCAGCGCTTCGGCCATGACGTGAAAGATCACATTCTGCTCGAGGACTCCGCGGATCAGGTGTGCCTGCGGACCGCGTGCGTAGATCGCGACATCCTCGCCGCCATGCGTCTCGCTTTCCATCGGCATCGCCGATTCCTGCATGTAATCCGGCGCAGTCGTATCCACGCTGGTCAGATCCGGCCTGCCGTTCGTTATGCCGTGATAGCCGGGGCCATGGTGGGGAAATTTCTTCGATCCTTCAGGCTGCACCAACGACTGGCCGGTATAGCCGGGGCCGTTGACATAGCCCAGCGTGGTGTAAGGTTGGCCAAGGGCATCCTGGGCATATTCCCTGGATGGACGCCCGGGTTCGACGACCTTGCCCAGTATCGGGTTGCCGCGCCTGGGATAACCGGAAATGGTGAAAGTATGGCTGTGGTCCGCCGTGACGATGATCAGCGTGTCGCGCGGATCGGTGCGCTCCATGGCAAGCTTCACCGCGCGCGCGAATTCGATCGTGTCGGTCAGGGCGCGATAGGCGTTGCCGGCATGATGCGCGTGATCGATGCGCCCGCCTTCCACCATCAGGAAAAATCCCTTCTGGTGCTGCGAAAGAATATCCAGTGCCTTGCCCGTCATTTCCGTCAGTGAGGGCTCACCGGCGCCGTCTTTGGCACGGTCGTGTTCGTATTGCATGTGCGACGGCTGGAACAGGCCGAGCAGGTGCCTGACCTGCCGGGTGTCGATCGCGTCGAGTTGCGCCTTGTTCCAGACGTAGGCCGATTTCGGAAAGCGGGTCTGCCACTCCCTGGTGAGGTCACGGCCGTCGTGGCGCTCGCCGGTCTTGTCCGGGTACTCCGGATCGTGCACGGTGCGCGGCAGGAATTTCTCGCGTCCCCCACCCAGCGCCACGTCGATGCCGTCGCCGTGGGAGAACTCGATCAATTGCCTGGCGATATCCGGAAAGCCCGCTTCATTGGCCGCGTCCGGCTGGTCGGTGTCGCTCTCCCAGTCGCGGTCGGGAGAGTGCGCGTAGCACGCAGCCGGCGTGGCATGCGTGATCCGTGTGGTGGTGACGACGCCGGTCGCCATGCCTCTGTCCGCCGCGCGCTCCAGGATGGTCTTCATCGAGTTGGCCGCCACCGCGCGGAAATCGCCGCGCGCCACGCGCTCGTTGACCGAGATCAGGCCGTCGTTGGTTTTCATGCCGGTCACGATCGCGCTCATGGTCGGCGCCGAGTCCGAAGTCTGCTGGTTCGCGCTGTAGGTTTTCGACAGCGCCAGGTAAGGAAGCTTCTCGAACGAAAGCTGGTTCTCCTCGCCGGACATGCCGTGCTGCTGGCCTTCGAGGATGCGCGCGGCGGTCACCGTGGAGATGCCCATGCCGTCGCCGAGGAACAGGATCACGTTCCTGGCGTGCCCCATGACCGGCTTTTCCAGCTTGGCTTTTTCCACTGCGGCGCGCCCGCCGCGGAACCATTCTTCAGGCGATTGCGCCCCCGATCCGGCGGCCTGCAATGCCAGCGCGACCGTCACCATCGCTGCGAGAATATTTTTCCTGATCATGCAAGTGGTCCCAGCGCGGCGGCATAGCGCTGCGCGCAGCGCAATCCAAACTCGTTCGGCGCAAGCGCCGGCGCGCGGTCGAATACTTCCCCGAGGCCCAGGCGCATCGCGGCAATGCGCTTGCCGTAAGTGTGCAGCGTGTCCAGCGACTGCATGACGAATACGATCGCCGGCAGCACGTCGCGATAAAGTGCCTCGGCACGCGTTTCGGCGCCTTCGCGCAGAAGTTCGAATATGCGTGCCTGGCGGTCGAAGGTATCGGAGGCCGGAATCATGCCTGCGCAACCCGCGCGCAGGCTGTCGATGAGTTCCAGGCCGCCGCGGCCGTTGAACACCGTAACGCTGTCGCCCGCTTCTTCGATGACTTGCCGGATGGCCAGCGCCGGGCCTTCGCCTTTGAGTATGCGGAAGTTCGGGTGGTTTCTCGCCAGCTTTTTTATGCCGGCCGGCGTCAATCCCACGCCGAGGTATTCCGACGCGTTCTGGATGGCCACCGGCAAATCGACGCGATCCGCGACCGCGCCGAAAAAGCGGATGAAGAATTCCTCGGGCACGCCGCGGTCCGGTGGCGGCTGCAGGATCACCCAGGAGGCGCCGCGCGAATGCGCAAAACCTGCAAACTCGACCTGGGCATCGACCGTCGCCGCGTTCACGGTGACGGCCAGCGGCAACCGGCCGGCGAGTTCCTCCGCCACCCAGTCCAGCAGCTGGCGCCGTTCGGTGTCGGACAGCTTGCTGACCTCGGTGCCCAGCCCAAGCACGGCCATGCCGTGCGCACCATTGTCGACGAAGGCTTGCACCTGGCGCCGGGTGGCCTGCCTGTCCAGGTCGCCTTGCGCGTTGAAAAAGGCATACAGCATCGGATAGATCCCATGAGGCATGTTGTGATCGGCCATTGCGATTCCTCCCGGGCGGCATCCTATACGCTCGCTGACGCCACCTCAAATTCCGTGGGCAGCCGAATCCCGTGAGCGCCATGGGAAACGGTGTACCATTTTTCCCCTGCCGATGACGACTGGCGGCGGTCCGATGCACAATGTGCCGGAGAATACAGTGATAAGCGCCGGGCAACGACCCGGCCGCAAAGGAATGAACGTGGCGATGAGCGTGGAGTTCCAGCGAAGAAAATTTCTGCAGATCGGTGGCGGCCTGATGGCGGCCATCGCCATTCCGGTCCGGGCTGCGGATCTCGCACCGACGCCGGCACAGATGCGCGGGCCGTTCTATCCGGTTACGTTTCCGCTCGACCAGGACAACGACCTGGTATCGGTGAGCGGTCGCCCGGGCATCGCTCATGGGATGATCACCAACGTCACCGGGCGGGTACTCGACGAGAAAGGCCGGCCGCAGGACGGTGTGCGCATCGAAATCTGGCAGGTCAACGGTTACGGCCGGTACCACCACGCCGGCGACGACAGCGACAAGCCGATCGACCCGAATTTCCAGGGCTATGGAACGGCGCTTACCGGCGCCGATGGCGCCTACCGCTTTCGCACCGTCAGGCCGGTCGCCTATCCCGGCCGCGCGCCGCATATCCATTTCGCCCTGACGCGCCAGGACTTCGGCACTTTCGTCACGCAAATGTATGTGGCGGGCGCGCCGGAAAACGAACGCGACTTCCTTCTTTCCGCCATTCGCGACGCCCGCGCGCGTGCGAGGCTGATCGTCGCGCTGGCGCCCTCCCCCACGGGCGAACTGGCAGGAGAATTCAATATCGTCCTGGCGGACGATGGCCGCCTGCGGCGTGGCGCCCTGCCGGA
>DASWEZ010000250.1:0-2020 GCA_036394495.1 Burkholderiales bacterium | reverse complement strand
ATCATGTACGCAGACCAAATGACCAATTCCATGCGTCGCGCGATCGCCGAGACCGATCGCAGGCGGCAGAAGCAGGTCAGCTATAACCTGGCGCACGGCATTACTCCCGTCGGCGTGGTCAAGCGCATCAGGGACATGATCGACGGCATTTACGATCCCTCTGCGCAACTGGATCGCAAGGCTGCCGAAAAACTGGCGGCCTACGGCGCGATGAGCGAGAAGGACATGGCGAGGGAATTGAAACGGGTCGAGCGGGAAATGCTCGAAAGCGCGAGGAATCTGGAATTCGAACGCGCCGCGCAACTGCGCGATCAGTTGAGGGGCCTGAAGGAACTGGCGTTTGGCATCCCGGAAATCGACGATTCGCTGACTGCAACCGGGACCGACGGCAAGGTCACCCCCATTTCGGCGGCGCGAAAGCGCAAACTCTAAAAGGCATGCAGGACGACGCAAAGCCCGTCTCGGTCCTGTTTTGCTGCATGGGAAACATTTGCCGCTCACCCACCGCGGAGGGCGTATTCCGCCGCCAGGTTGTCTCAGCAGGCCTCGAAAACCGCATCCGAGTCGATTCCGTCGGGACGCATTCCTACCACGTCGGTCATGCGCCGGATCCACGTAGCCAGGCTGCGGCGGCGGCGCGCGGGTATGAACTGGGAGATCTGCGCGCGCGACAGATAGCACAGCAGGATTTTGCAGAGTTCGACTATATCCTGGCGATGGATAACGGCAATCTCGCTGAATTAAGACGAGTTGCGCCGCAGGAATATCGATCCAAGCCGAGATTGATCATGGAGTACGGTGCCGGGCGTGTCGCGACTGAAGTGCCTGATCCCTACTATGGCGATTCGAAAGCTTTCGAGAGAGTCCTCGACATGATCGAAGATGCTTGCGCAGGCCTATTGGCGGCCATAAAAAAGAAGCTCGGCCTGTAGCCGAGCCTCTCCTGCCTTTTTCCTGCCTGTCGCTGTTGCGCTATCCGGCAGCGTCGCCACCGGTTTGTTGCTTGCCGGTTTCCACTTGCTGCAATGGTTCTTCCGCCATGACCGGTTTCTGCTGGCGCGGACGCGGCGTTCTCGCGGGCCGCGGCGCATCCTGTTCCTGATAGGCCGGGGCAGGTTTCGACTGGGTTTCGATCATCACCAAATCCGAAGGCAGCGCGACCGGTTCCATCTTCCATACGGGTGGCGCTTGCGGTTTCGGCGCGACAGGTGGTGCCTGCGGTCTTTCAATCTCGGGTTCCGGTACAAACCGCTGTTCGGGCATTACAGCCACGGGAGCGGGCTCGGTAGGCCTGATCTCTTCGACAATGTTTTCCCGTGCGGCAGGTTGTTCGAATACGTATTGCTCTGCATATTGCTCCGCTACGGGCTGTTCCATTGGACGCTGCTCGATTACCACAGGCTGGGAATCTTCCCGCACCATTGCCGCCGGGGCTTGTTCGCGCTCACGCGGGGGCCGCCCCTGACCATTACCTGAATGGCCGGATTGCGTGCGGTTTTGCTGTTCGCCACGCTGCTGGTTTGGATTGTCCGCGTGCTCGGAGCGGTCGCGCCGTCCTCGGCCACGGCGACGGCTCCGACCTTCCTCGCGCGCGCCTTCCGCGGGCCGATCACCAGGTTGGCGTTGTTCCACTGCGGCCAGCGCCGGATCCTGACGCGGTGGCCGCTGTTGCTGCTGCGGTTGTTGGCTACGGTCCTGCTGCGGCTTGCGCTCTGCCTGTTCCTGGTTGCGATTGCGTCCCTGATCGCGACGGCTGTTGTCCGCATCCTGGCGTGGACCGCGGCGTGGTTCGTCGCGTTTGTTGCCATCGCCGCGGCCGTCAGGGCGACCGTGCCGGTGATCGCGGCGTGACGAATCACGAGTTCGCTGCGGGTCGCGGGGCCGGGTTTTCGCCGGCTCGGGTTTGGCCTCCGGTTTGCTGGTCAGCCAGCCGAATATTTTCTCGAAAATCGAAGGCTTCTGCTCCTCGCGCGGCGCCATCATGGGCGCCGGCTGGGCCGGTGTAATTCCCTGCACGGCG
>DASWEZ010000249.1:0-16199 GCA_036394495.1 Burkholderiales bacterium | reverse complement strand
CTAGACCCGAAGTGCCGCCAGTGCCGCCGTGAAGGCGAAAAGCTGTTCCTCAAAGGCGAGAAATGTTTCGGCGACAAGTGCTCGATCGAGCGCCGCGCCTATGCGCCAGGCCAGCATGGCCAGAAGAACCTGCGCCGTTCCGACTACGGCACGCAGTTGCGGGAAAAGCAGAAGATCCGCCGCATTTACGGAATGCTGGAACGCCAGTTCCGCAATACCTACAAGCTGGCCGCCCGGGCGAAGGAAGTCACCGGCGAGGCCCTGCTGCAGATGCTCGAATGCCGGCTCGACACCGTCGCCTATCGCATGGGATTCGGTTCGTCGCGGACCGAAGCGCGCCAGGTCGTGCGCCACAACGCCATCCTGGTCAACGGCAAGCGGGTCAATATTCCGTCTTATCAGGTCCGTCCGGGCGACGCCGTCGAAGTCGTCGAGGGCGCGAAGGGCCAATTGCGCATCAAGGGCGCAGTGGCGGCTGCGGAAGGCCGCGGCTTTCCGGAGTGGATCGAAGTGGATACCAAGGCGCTGAAAGGCACATTCAAGGCGAAGCCGCAACGCTCTGAGCTGCCCTCCACGATCAACGAATCGCTGGTGGTGGAACTGTACTCGAAGTAAGCGAACCGGTAATACGGCCCGCCGTCGTCTTCCGGGACCGGCCGGGCCGTGTGTTTTTAAGACGCAACGTCCCGAATTCAATCTAGAGGGTCACGTTTATGCAAAGCAGCTTTCTGAAGCCGCGAATCATCGATGTTCAGACGATCTCGGCCTTCCATGCGAAGGTGACAATGGAGCCGTTCGAGCGCGGCTATGGTCACACCCTCGGCAACGCATTGCGCCGGGTGCTGCTGTCCTCGATGCCCGGTTTTGCGCCGACCGAAGTCAAGATCAATGGCGTTCTGCACGAATACTCCACCATCGACGGTGTGCAGGAGGACGTAGTCGACATCCTGCTCAACCTGAAGGGGATCGTGCTGAAGCTGCACAATCGCGATGAAGTCGTGCTCAATCTGAAGAAACAGGGCGAGAGCGTAGTCACTGCGGGCGATATTGAAGCGTCGCACGACGTCGAGATCATCAATCCGGAACATGTCATCGCGCACATAGCGCCCGGCGGCAAGCTCGACATGCAGATCAAGGTCGAAGGCGGCCGCGGTTATGTGCCCGCCACCACGCGTGCGCTGGCGAAGGAAGGCCGTACCATCGGCAACATCATGGTCGATGCTTCGTTCAGCCCGGTGAAGCGGGTCAGCTACGCGGTCGAATCGGCGCGGGTCGAACAGCGCACCGACCTCGACAAGCTGATCATGGACATCGAGACCAACGGTGTGGTGGAGCCGGAAGAGGCGATTCGTTACGCAGCCCGCATCCTGGTCGACCAGTTGTCGCTGTTCGCCGATCTGAAGGGCACGCCGGCGCCGATCGAGCAACCGAAGGCCCCGCAGGTGGATCCGATCCTGTTGCGCCCGGTGGACGATCTCGAGCTAACCGTGCGTTCGGCGAACTGCCTGAAAGCGGAGAACATCTATTACATCGGCGACCTGATTCAGCGTACGGAAACGGAATTGCTGAAGACACCGAATCTCGGCCGCAAATCGCTCAACGAGATCAAGGAAGTACTTGCCTCGCGCGGACTGACGCTCGGCATGAAGCTCGAGAACTGGCCGCCGGTCGGACTCGAGAAGGTTTAAGGGGACAGGAAATGCGTCACGGACTGGGACTCAGAAAACTCAACCGCACCAGCAGCCATCGGCTGGCCATGCTGCGGAACATGACCAATTCTTTGCTGAAGCACGAGGTCATCAAGACCACGTTGCCCAAGGCGAAGGAACTGCGCCGCGTTGCCGAGCCGATCATCACGCTGGGCAAGAAGCCGTCGCTGGCCAATCGCCGCCTCGCATTTTCGCGCCTGCGCGACCGTGAGATGGTGCTCAAGC
The DNA here is from genome assembly GCA_036394495.1 of Burkholderiales bacterium. Classification (GTDB taxonomy): domain Bacteria; phylum Pseudomonadota; class Gammaproteobacteria; order Burkholderiales; family JACQAP01; genus JACQAP01. The sequence goes on along the minus strand of DASWEZ010000249.1, from coordinate 14,265 downwards.
TGTTCAACGAGCTGGGCCCGCGGTTTGCCAATCGCAATGGCGGCTACCTGCGAATACTCAAGTTCGGGTTTCGGCAGGGCGACAACGCGCCGATGGCCCTCGTGGAGTTGATGGACCGGCCCGAAGTCGCCGAAGAGGCCAAGACCACCGAGAAATAACAGCCGGCCAACGAAAGTTGGTTGGACAGTAAAAAGAAGCCGGGCTAGCCCGGCTTCTTTTTTTCGGCCAGATCATCCGAACCTGGCCTTTGTTCCACACAAAGAAGCAGAAGCGTCCGCCAGGCAATCCGGAAGGCGATTAGGCGACGGCGGCGCGGCTACGCGCAGGTTTGGCCGTAATGACCTGGCGCAGGTAGTGTCCGGTGTAGGAGGAGCTGGTGCCCGCGATGGTCTCCGGCGTGCCCTGCGCGATGATGCTGCCACCGCCGTCGCCGCCTTCGGGACCCAGATCTATGATCCAGTCCGCGGTCTTGATGACATCCAGATTGTGCTCGATCACCACAACGGTATTGCCGTGATCGCGCAACCGATGCAGTACGGTGAGCAGCAATTCGATGTCGTGGAAATGCAGGCCTGTGGTCGGCTCGTCGAGGATATAGAGCGTGCGGCCGCTATCGCGTTTGGACAGCTCCAGCGCCAGCTTGATGCGCTGCGCCTCGCCGCCGGACAGGGTGGTCGCGCTTTGTCCGAGGCGGATGTAGCCGAGCCCGACGTCGAGCAGCGTGTCGAGCTTGCGGGCGAGCACCGGAACCGCACTGAAGAAATCCCGCGCCTGCTCCACGGTCATGTCCAATACTTCGTGAATGTTGCGGGCCTTATACTGGATTTCGAGGGTCTCGCGGTTGTAGCGATTTCCATGGCAGACATCGCAGGTAACGTAGATGTCCGGCAGGAAATGCATTTCCACCTTGATGACGCCGTCGCCCTGGCAGGCTTCGCAGCGGCCGCCCTTGACGTTGAAGGAGAAGCGCCCCGCGCCGTAGCCGCGCTCGCGCGCCAGCGGCACGCCGGCGAACAGGTCGCGAATAGGCGTGAACAGACCGGTGTAGGTCGCCGGATTGGAACGCGGCGTGCGTCCGATCGGGCTCTGGTCCACGTTGACGACCTTGTCGAAAGAATCCAGCCCTTCAATTTCGTCGTGCGGCGCCGGCTCTGCAGTACTGCCGTAAAGGTGCTGCGCGACCGCATGGTAAAGCGTGTCGTTGATCAGCGTGGATTTGCCGGAACCGGAGACGCCCGTTATGCAGACGAACAGGCCGACAGGCAGATCGAGGTTCACGTTTTTCAGATTGTTGCCGCGCGCGCCGAGCACGCGCAGCATCTGTTTCGCCTGGGGCTTGTGGCGCAATTGTGGTGTCGCGATATGGCGGCGGCCGGACAAATACTGTCCGGTGAGCGACTCGGGGCTCGCGGCGATCTGCGCGGGCGTTCCTTCCGCGACGATGCGGCCGCCATGTACTCCCGCGCCCGGTCCCATATCCACCACGTAATCGGCATTCAGGATCGCGTCGGAGTCGTGTTCCACCACGATGACCGAGTTGCCGATGTCGCGCAGCTTCTTCAGCGTTTCGAGCAAGCGGTCGTTGTCGCGCTGGTGCAGTCCTATCGAGGGCTCGTCCAGAACATACATAACGCCGGTTAGCCCGGAACCGATCTGGGAAGCAAGCCTGATGCGCTGCGATTCACCGCCTGACAGGGAGTCGGCCGCGCGGTCCAGTGCCAGGTAGTCCAGGCCGACGTTCACCAGGAATTGCAAGCGGTTGGCGATTTCGTGCACGATCTTTTCCGCAATCGTGAGTTTCGCGCCAGTCAGCCGCATGTCGTGGAAGAACTGCAGCGCCAGTTTCAATGGCAGGCCGCTGACTTCGAAGATCGCCTTGCCGGCGACGAACACGTTGCGTGCCTCGCGGCGCAACCGCGTGCCCTTGCACTCGGGGCAGGGCTGGCTGGCCAGGTATTTCGCCAGCTCTTCGCGCACCGCGGCCGATTCGGTTTCGCGATAGCGTCGCTCGAGGTTGGGCAGGATGCCTTCGAATGGATGCTCGCGCTGGTACTTGTTGCCGCGCTCGCCGACATACAGAAAACTCACTTTTTCGCGGCCGGTGCCGTTCAGAATCAGATCGCGCACCGCCTCGGGCAATTGCTCGAAGGGCGTATCGACGTCGAATCCATACTGCTGCGCGAGGCTGCCAATCATCTGGAAGTAGAACTGGTTGCGCTTGTCCCAGCCCCTCACCGCTCCTGCGGCAAGCGACATGTGTGGAAATGCCACCACGCGTTTTGGATCGAAGAAAGTGATCTGGCCGAGGCCGTCGCAGCGCGGACAGGCGCCCATCGGGTTGTTGAACGAGAACAGGCGCGGTTCCAGTTCGGCCAGCGAGTAGCTGCAGATCGGGCAGGCAAAGCGCGCGGAAAACAGGTGTTCGCGGCCGCCATCCATTTCCACCGCCAGGGCGCGTCCGTCGGCGTGGCGCAAAGCGGTTTCGAACGACTCGGCCAGGCGCTGCTTGATGTCCGGGCGAATCTTCACCCGGTCGATGACGATCTCAACCGTGTGTTTTTTGGTCTTGGTGAGCTTCGGGACGCTGTCGATGTCATACACCTTGCCATCGACGCGGACCCGCACGAAGCCCTGCGCGCGCAGATCATCGAACAAGTCCAGGTTCTCGCCTTTGCGCTCGACCACCAGCGGCGCCAGGATCATCAGGCGCGTGTCTTCGGGAAGCTGAAGCACATGGTCGACCATCTGCGACACGCTTTGCGCCGACAGCACCACGCCGTGATCCGGGCAATGCGGCTCGCCCACGCGGGCGAACAGCAGCCGCAGGTAATCGTGGATTTCGGTGACCGTGCCCACGGTCGAGCGCGGATTGTGGCTGGTGGCTTTCTGTTCGATCGAGATCGCCGGTGACAGGCCTTCGATCAGGTCGACATCCGGCTTTTCCATCAACTGCAGGAATTGCCGCGCGTAGGCCGACAGCGATTCGACGTAACGGCGCTGGCCTTCCGCATAGAGCGTGTCGAAGGCGAGCGAAGACTTGCCGGAGCCGGACAGTCCGGTAATCACGACCAGCCGGTTGCGCGGCAGATCGAGATTGATGTTCTTCAGGTTGTGCGTGCGGGCACCGCGTACGCGGATGAAATCCATTCGCTGGATGAGTGTTTGGTCAACCTGTTAATATACTGCACTTCAAAAGCAATTCCCAACCTGCTGTTCAGTCCTGTTCCCCGAATGCCTGCCTCAGACCGCATGACGCCCCAGGAGTTGCGCGCGAGCTTCGGGCTTGCCGGCATATTCGGGCTGCGCATGCTGGGCATGTTCATCATCCTGCCGGTATTCGCGCTCTACGCCGCGAAGCTGCCGGGTGGAAGCAGCCATACGATGGTCGGCATTGCCCTCGGTGCATATGGCCTGACCCAGGCCTGCCTGCAGGTGCCCTTCGGCTGGCTTTCGGATCGTTGGGGACGCAAACGCACCATCTATCTCGGACTGGTCATTTTCGCGCTCGGCAGCTTTATCGCCGCGCTGGCTCACGATGTGGAGATGGTGATCGTGGGCCGCATAATCCAGGGGGCCGGCGCAATTTCCGCAGCCGTAATCGCACTGGCGGCGGATTTGACGCGCGACGATCAGCGTACCAAGGCCATGGCCATCATCGGCATGACCATCGGCGGCACGTTTGCGCTGTCCATGGCGGCCGGACCGGTGCTCGATCACATCATCGGCGTGCCGGGAATCTTCGCGCTGACCGGAGTTCTGGCGATCGCGGCGCTGCTGGTCGTGCGGGTCATCGTTCCCGACCCTTCGCTGGCTGCCCACAAACAGCCGGTTCCGCAGGCATCATTGAAATCGGTCTTGCGAGATACGCAGTTGTTGCGGCTCAACTACGGCATATTTGCGTTGCACGGCATCCTGATGGCGCTTTTTGTCGTGGTGCCCTTCGCACTGCAGGCGCACCTGCCCGCGGGCAGTCACTGGCGCGTATACCTGCCGGTGATGCTGGGCGCGATCGTGCTGATGCTCCCCGCCATGCTGCTTGCCGAGCGCAGGGGATTGCAAAAGCCGGTATTCGTCGGCGCCGTGGCCGTATTGATCGGCGCACTCGTCCTGTTGATATTCTCGGACGGGGGGCTGACCGCGCTGGTTGCCGGCCTGCTGGTGTTCTTCACTGCGTTCAATCTGCTCGAAGCGACCCTGCCCTCGATGATATCGAAGCGGGCACCGCCCGGCGCCAAGGGGACCGCCATCGGTGTCTATGGCTCCGTGCAATTCATCGGTACTTTCGTTGGGGCGGCGACCGGCGGCTGGTTGTCGCAGCACTACGGTGCGCCGGCCGTGTTCGGTTTCTGTGGCACGCTGGCGATCGTCTGGTTATTGCTGGCGTTGGGCATGCGGATCCCGCGCAGTCTCGAGACGCGCCGTTATCAGCTGCCCAAGAGCGATGCGCAAACGACCACCGGGCTCGTGCGCAGCCTTTCCGGCTTGCCGGGCGTGCGCGAAGTGAACCTGAGCGGCGAGGGTGTGGCCTACCTGAAAGTGGACAGCAAGGGCTTCGACGAACAGAATGTCATCAAACTACTGGCAGGGGAGAGTTGAGCAATGGCCTCGGTAAACAAAGTGATCCTGATCGGCAACCTCGGGCGCGACCCCGAGGTGCGCTATATGCCCAGCGGCGACGCGGTGGCCAATATCACCATTGCCACCACGGAAACGTGGAAGGACAAGGGTGGCGAGAAGCAGGAACAGACGGAGTGGCATCGTGTAGCGATGTTCGGAAAAACAGCGGAGATTGCCGGCGAATACCTCAAAAAGGGCTCACAAGTCTATATCGAGGGTAAATTACAGACCCGCAAGTGGACCGACAAGGAAGGCCAGGAGCGTTACACGACGGAAATACGCGCCGATCGCATGCAGATGCTCGGCTCGCGCTCTGGCGGTTCAGAGCGCATGGCGCCACCGGAAGACGACGCCCCGCCCCGTCCCGCGGCTGCGCCCGCGAAAAAGGCTGCAGGGGCCGGCAAAGGCGGCAATTTCGACGACCTCGAGGACGATATTCCTTTCTGATCGCGCGCGAGTGGATGCGGCCGCCCACACCCCGTTCGGACCGTTTCGCCTGGTCCAGGCGGACGCACGGTGTCGGCGAATTCTGGTCTGTGGAACAGGTCGAATGCCTTGACGATTCCAGCCCTGCCCGCATGTAGAGAATGGCCGGGATTTCCGCGAAAATAACAACAAGCCCCGGCCATCCCGAAAGCGTCGGCATGATCCGGAAATGCCCATAACGAGACTAATGCCATGACCCTGTCCAGCGTTGCGCTCGACGACAAATATACGTTGCAGTCCGGACGTGTCTACATCACCGGCACCCAGGCGCTAGTGCGATTGCCGATCATGCAGCACCTGCGTGACCGTGCTGCGGGCATCACCTCCGGTTGCTACATCTCGGGTTACCGTGGTTCGCCGCTCGGCGGCTTCGACCAGCAACTCTGGGCCGCCGGCAAACATCTTACGGCGCATAACATCGTCTTCCAGCCCGGCGTAAACGAGGACCTGGCGGCGACGGCCTGTTGGGGCACGCAGCAGGCGCATTTCGACGGCGACAACAAGTACGACGGCGTTTTTGCCATCTGGTACGGCAAGGGTCCCGGTGTGGATCGCACCGGCGACGCGTTCCGTCACGGCAACCTGGCTGGCTCCGCTGCGCTGGGCGGGGTGATCTGCCTGATGGGCGATGACCACACCTGTGAATCTTCCACCACCGCACATCAGAGCGAATTTGCAATGGTGGACGCGATGATGCCGATCCTGAACCCCGCTGGCGTGCAGGAGCTGCTGGACTACGGCCTTTATGGCTGGGCGCTGTCGCGCTACTCGGGCTGCTGGGTGGGCCTGAAATGCATGAAAGACACGATCGATGCGAGCGCTTCAGTCAATGTCGATCCGGCACGCGTAAACATCATGGTGCCGACCGATTTCAAAATGCCGGAAGGCGGGCTCAACATCCGCTGGCCGGATGCGCCGCTCGAGCAGGAAGCGCGACTGCATACCCACAAGCTGGAGGCCGCCAAGGCATTTGCGCTGGCCAACAAGCTCGACCAGGTCGTCGTGGATTCGCCGAACGCGAAGCTGGGCATCGCAACCTGCGGCAAGTCCTACATGGATGTGCGTCAGGCTATGCAATATCTGGGTATCGACGACGCCGAAGCGGCGAGGCTTGGCCTTCGCATCTACAAGGTCGGCATGACGTGGCCGCTGGAACCGAGCGGCGCGGCAAAATTCGCCGAAGGCCTCGACAAAATCATCGTCGTGGAGGAAAAGCGCGGGCTGATCGAGCCGCAGTTGAAGGAAGTGCTCTACGGCAAGGCCAGTGCGCCGGAGGTGGTCGGCAAGCGTGACGAAGTCGGGAAAATCCTGTTTCGCTCCAATGCCGCGCTGGATCCCAACGAGATCGCGGTTGCGATCGGACGCCGGTTGCTGGCGCGCGTCAACGATGCGCAACTGGGCGCGCGCGTCGCAGAGCAGGAACGTCTGGAAGCGCGGGTCGCGGAGAAGCCGGCGATGGATCGGACGCCGTACTTCTGTTCCGGCTGTCCGCACAATACCGGCACCCTCGTACCCGAAGGTTCGCGCGCGCTGGCTGGCATTGGCTGTCACTTCATGGCGCAATTCATGGATCGCAGCACCGCCGGCTATACGCAGATGGGCGGTGAGGGTGCAAGCTGGATCGGCGAAGCACCGTTCGTCAAAACACCGCATATGTTCCAGAACATCGGCGACGGCACTTATTACCATTCCGGACTGCTGGCGGTGCGTGCTGCCGCCGCTTCGGGTGTGAATGTCACCTACAAGATTCTCTACAACGACGCGGTCGCGATGACCGGCGGCCAGCATGTCGACGGCCCGCTCACGGTGCCGCAGATCACGCTGCAGGTGCATGGCGAAGGCGCGAAGAAAATCGCGGTTGTCACTGACGAGCCGGAAAAATATCCGCCGGACGCGGAATGGGCGCCCGGCGTGACCATCCATCATCGCGACGACTATGATCAGGTGCAGCGCGAATTCCGCGAAATACCGGGCATGTCGGTCATCATTTACGACCAGACCTGTGCCGCGGAAAAGCGCCGCCGGCGCAAGCGCAATCAGTATCCCGATCCCGCCAAGCGCACCTTCATCAACGATCTCGTATGCGAAGGTTGCGGCGACTGCGGCGTCAAGTCGAACTGCGTATCCGTGCTGCCGCTGGAAACCGAGTTCGGCCGCAAGCGCATGATCGATCAGTCGTCCTGCAACAAGGATTTCTCCTGTGTGAAGGGTTTCTGCCCCAGCTTCGTCACCGTGCATGGTGGCGGCGTGCGCAAGGGCAGAGGTTCGTCTGGCGGACAGAATGTCGAGACGCTGTTCGCCGCAGTGCCCGAACCGCAGTTGCCGAACCTGGACCAGCCTTACGGCATCATGGTCACCGGCGTCGGCGGGACCGGCGTGGTGACCATCGGCGCGATCGTCGGCATGGCGGCGCACCTGGAGAACAAGGGTTTCGGCGCCCTGGACATGGCTGGCCTGGCACAAAAGGGCGGTGCGGTATGGAGCCATCTGCAGATCGCGGCCAGGCCCGAAGACATCAAGACGGTGCGTCTGGGCTCGGGCGGGGCGAAGCTGGTGCTGGGCTGCGATTTCGTGGTCTCGGCCAGCCAGAAGACCATGGATACCACGCGGGAAGGCACGCGCATGGTGGTGAACACGCACCAGCAGATGACCGGAGAGTTCACTCGCAACGCGAACATCCAGTTTCCCGGGCAGTCGCTCAAACGCACCATCACCAAGGGCGTGGGCGAAGCCAATGCCGAATTCGTGGAGGCGACGCGCATCGCCACCGCGCTGATAGGCGATTCGATTGCGACCAACCTGTTCATGCTCGGATACGCGTTCCAAAAAGGTTTGGTGCCGGTTTCTTCCGATGCCATCAACAAAGCCATCGAACTGAACGGTGCCGTGGTGAAGATGAACCAGGCTGCGTTCCTGTGGGGCCGCCGGGCCGCGGTCGATCTTGCCGCGATAGAGCGGCTCATCGCACCGAAGACGGATGGTACGCCGACGACGGAAATCTCCCGGACGCCCGAAGAAACCGTGGCGCGCCGCGTCGCGTTCCTGACCGGCTATCAGGATGCGGCGTATGCCGAGAAATACCGCGCCCTCGTCGAACGGGTAAAGCAGGCGGAGTCGTCCCGTACCAAGGGACTGACCGGGCTTTCCGAAGCCGTCGCGCGCTACTACTTCAAGCTGCTCGCCTACAAGGACGAGTACGAAGTGGCGCGGCTCTATGCCGATCCGGCTTTCATGCAGAAGATAAAATCCCAGTTCGAGGGGGAGTACAAACTTCACTTCCATCTGGCGCCGCCGCTGCTCGCCAAGCGCGATCCGGTCACCGGCGAACTGCGCAAGGCGGAGTACGGCACCTGGGTATTCACCGCGTTCAAGCTATTGTCGAAGCTGCGCGGTTTGCGCGGCACGGCGTTCGACATTTTCGGCTATACGCAGGAGCGGCGCATGGAACGCCAACTGATCGGAGAGTACGAGGCGACGATCGCGGAACTTATCGGCAAGCTGAGCAGCGATAACCACGCGCTCGCGGTCAAGATCGCTTCCATTCCGGAAGAGATCCGAGGCTACGGCCACATAAAGGATCGCAGTCTCGGCATTGCCAAGGCGAAACAGGCAGATCTGCTCGCGGCATTCCGTTCTCCGGAAGTGGTGCGCTCCGCGGCTTAGGTAGCCAGACCGGGTTTCGCGCGGGCGATCATCTGCCTGTAACAATGCCGCATTAAGCTTGGGCCCATGCATTCTTGCGAAGGCCCAAGCTGAAGCCGAACGACTATCCGGTCCAGTCAGTTCTTCTGCATTCCGGCGAGGAAGTGCCCGAAAGTGCAGATTCCCTATTGCCCCCGCGCACCGTACGCTCGATCTTCCTGTCCGACATCCATCTCGGTACGCGCGCCTGCCAGGCCGAGCGCCTGCTGTCATTCCTGCGGCACTACGAATCCGAGCACCTCTATCTCGTCGGAGATATCATCGATTTCTGGGCCATGAGCCGGGGCATCCACTGGTCGCGGCAGCAAAACACCTTCGTCCAGAAGGTGCTCAAGCGGGCACGCCACGGCACCCGCGTGATATTCGTTCCCGGTAACCATGACGAGGTTCTGCGGGAATATGTCGGCACCTCTTTCGGCGACATCGAGCTCGTGCAGGAGCACGTCCATGTCGCGGCGGACGGGCGGCGCTACGCAGTTCTGCACGGCGACGAATTCGACCAGGTCACGCGCCACCACCGCTGGGTTGCGGTGCTTGGCGACGTCGCCTACAACCTGCTCGTGCGCCTCAACACCTGGCTGTCGCTGGCGCGTCGCACGCTGGGCATTTCCGGCTACTGGTCCCTGTCGGGTTACGCCAAACGCAAAGTAAAGAGCGCGGTCGGCTTCATCTATGACTTCGAGGATTCGGTGATGCACGCGGTACGGGGTCGCGGGCTCGATGGCGTGATCTGCGGCCACATTCACAGCGCGGCCATTCGCGACATCGACGGGATGACTTACATCAACTGCGGCGACTGGGTCGACAGTTGCACGGCGATCGTCGAGCACCATGATGGCCGCATGGAACTCATTCAATGGATCGCCGAGCCGGTTGCCGAGGTCGCTGCGTCGGTAACCCCGTCGCCCGTAGCCGATCAGGCGAAAGCAGGCGTTATGGCGTCCAGTTGGTCGGTCACCAGTGCGTCGACGCCCCATTCCAGCATATCCAACGCCGTTTCCGAATCGTTGACCGTATAAGTCAGTACGCCGCGGCCGGAGCCGTGCACGGCCTTGACCAGCGCCGCATCGAGGTGGCGGTGGCTGACGTGCAGGGCCACGCACTGCAGCCGGTCCAGTTGGGCCAACCAGTTTGGCGGAGTTTCAACCACCAGCAACGCTCGTGGCAACTCGGGCGATTCGACGGCGGCGGCTTCCAGCGCCAGCGGGGAGAACGATGACAGCAGTGGCGGAGGGTGCGAGCCGGCCCAGAGCAGTTTCGCCATGCGTGCCACCGCTTCACCCGTTTCCCGGTCCTGTCCGGGGCTCGGCTTGATTTCGATGTTGGCCCAGACCCCCGCCTCGCGGCACAGAGCGGATGCCGCTGCGAAACTCGGTACCGGCTCGCCACCGAACTCGTTACCGAACCATCCGCCCGCATCGAGCTTCGCAATATCCTGATAACTCATATCACTCACGGCTCCGGCGCCGTCGGTGGTGCGTTCCAGCGTGTCGTCGTGCATCAGCACCGGAACGCCGTCGCCAGTCAATTTGACGTCGAATTCGACACCGGCAAATCCCAGATTGCGCGCCAGGCGGATGGCCGCCAGGGTATTTTCGGGAGCGAGCAGGCCGCCGCAGCGATGGGCAACGATGCGCGGATAAGGCCAGAGCGGACGCGGGATGTTCATGCGTGCGGAATCGTAAAGGCGAGTGCGATGCGTGGATTATAGCGGCCGGCCGCCTGCAGCCACCGCCTTGCGGCCCGCCGTTCCGGCCCCATGTTAGCCGTGGGGAGGGTTCGATACGGTATAATTTGCGTTGTTTTTGTGAGGGATAGCATGCCCATTTACGAATACAAGTGCACAGGCTGCGGCCACAAGAAGGAAGTCCTGCAGAAAATGTCCGATGCGCCGCTGATAGAGTGTCCGGCTTGCGGCAAGCCTGCGCTGACCAAGCTCATCAGTGCTGCCGGCTTTCAACTAAAGGGCAGCGGATGGTACGCCACCGATTTCAAGGGCGGGTCGAAATCCGCCAAACCCGGCAAAGACGACGGCAGTCCCAAGGTCGACAGCAAATCCGGGGATGAGGGCAAGACAGGCGGAGGCGACAAGGCCACAGCCGACAGCAAAGCGAAGGGCGACGACAAGCCCAGGGAAGACCGCAAGCCCAGGGAAGACAGCAAGCCAAAGGAAGAGGCGAAATCCGACAAGCCCGCCAGTGCGGGAGCAAGTCTCGCGGGCCAGTAATGCGGTTCGTGGAATGCACAGGACACGAGAGCCGCTTCAGAATGCGTCGTGAGGATTCGAGGCCGCACGCCAATTCGCATCGGCACGGCAGGTTTCAGGGCTTCAATTGAAAAAATATCTCATCACGGGACTGTTGATCTGGGTCCCGCTGGTCATCACGGTCTGGGTGCTGAGTTTCCTGGTGGGCACGCTGGACCAGACGTTGCTTCTACTGCCCGACGGCTGGCAACCGCGTGCCTGGCTGGGGTTCAACATTCCCGGACTGGGTGTGCTGCTGACGCTGGCCGTGGTGCTCCTGACCGGCATGTTCGGCGCGAATATGATCGGCCAGCGCCTGGTGAAGATCTGGGAATCCCTGCTGAACCGCATCCCGGTGGTCAAGTCGCTGTACTCCAGCGTCAAGCAGGTCTCCGATACGCTGTTCTCCTCGTCCGGGCAGGCCTTCCGCAAAACGCTGCTGGTGCAATACCCGCGGCAAGGATCGTGGACCATCGCCTTCATGACCGGCCAGCCCGGCGGCGATGTCGCCAACCATCTGACCGGCGAATATGTCAGCGTCTATATCCCGACCACGCCGAATCCGACATCCGGATTTTTCCTGATGATGCCCAGAGCCGACGTGATCGAGCTCGACATGAACGTCGATGAGGCGCTGAAGTACATCATCTCGATGGGCGTGGTGCCTCCGGAAAAGCGATCGGCCGACACTCACCGGACGTAGGGCGCAGCGCCACCAGGCGCTTATTATCAATAACAAACGTCATCCTCGATTTTCAATTCTATGCGCACCGAATACAGTGGCCTCGTTTCTTCCAGTCACCTCGGCCAGACCGTCATTCTTTACGGATGGGTGCATCGCCGCCGCGATCATGGCGGTGTGATCTTCATCGACCTGCGCGATCGCGAAGGCCTGGTCCAGGTGGTATGCGATCCCGACAACGCAGCCACGTTCGCCATCGCGGAAAAAATCCGCAGCGAATTCGTCGTGAAGGTCACCGGGCTGGTGCGTGGCCGGCCTGCCGGCACGGTCAATCCGAACCTGGTTTCAGGCGAGATTGAAGTGCTGGCCCGCTCGATAGAAATCCTGAACATGTCGGCAACTCCGCCGTTCCAGATGGACGACGAGAATCTCTCCGAAATGGTGCGACTGGAATACCGTTACCTCGACTTGCGCCGGCCACAGATGCAGAAGAACCTGCGCCTGCGCTACAAGGTGGCGATGGCGGTGCGGCGTTTTCTCGATGCCCAGGGATTCATCGACATCGAGACGCCGATGCTCACCAAGTCCACGCCCGAAGGCGCACGCGATTATCTCGTGCCCAGCCGGGTGCACGCTGGCGAATTCTTTGCACTTCCGCAATCGCCGCAGCTATTCAAGCAGTTGCTGATGGTGGCGGGTTTCGATCGCTATTACCAGATCACGAAATGCTTCCGCGACGAAGATCTGCGCGCCGACCGCCAGCCGGAGTTCACGCAGATCGACGTCGAAACCTCTTTTCTCGGCGTCGCGGAGATCACTGCGCTGATGGAAGCGATGATCCGCGGCCTGTTCAGGGAAGTGCTGCAGATCGCCCTGCCGGATCCGTTTCCGCGCATCACGTTCGCCGAAGCGATGCTCAAGTACGGGTCGGACAAGCCGGATCTGCGTGTGCCGTTGCAATTCACGGAACTCACCGACGTCATGAAGACGGTGGACTTCAAGGTATTTTCAGCCGCGGCCAATGCGCCCAACGGCCGCGTTGCCGGCCTGCTGATCCCCGGCGGCGGCACGCTCACTCGCGGCGAGATCGACAGCTATACCGAATTCGTGGGTATCTACGGCGCCAGGGGTCTCGCTTACATCAAGATCAACGAAGCAGCCAGGGGACGCGAAGGCCTGCAGTCACCGATCGTCAAGAACCTGTCGGACGATGCGCTTCATGCGATCGTCCAGCGCTCGGGTGCGAAGGACGGGGACCTGATTTTCTTTGGCGCCGACAAGGCGAAAGTGGTCAACGACGCGCTGGGCGCGCTGCGCGTGAAGATCGGACATGAAAAAGGCCATGCCGAAAAGGCCTGGCGGCCGCTGTGGGTGGTCGATTTTCCGATGTTCGACTGGAACGAGGACGAGAAGCGCTGGGACGCGCTGCATCATCCCTTCACCAGCCCGATGGAAGGTCATGAATCCTTCCTCGACAGCGATCCCGGCAAGGCGCTGGCCAAGGCCTACGACATGGTGCTCAACGGCTGGGAAATCGGCGGCGGTTCGGTGCGTATCCATCGCCAGGACATCCAGTCCAAGGTGTTCAGCGCGCTGAACATCGGACCGGAAGAAGCGCAACAGAAATTCGGTTTCCTGCTCGAAGCGCTCCAGTTCGGCGCGCCACCTCACGGCGGCCTGGCTTTCGGCCTCGACCGCATCGTCACCATGATGGCCGGCGCCGAATCGATTCGCGACGTTATCGCATTCCCGAAGACGCAGCGGGCGCAGGACCTGATGTGCAAGGCGCCCAGTCCGGTCGACGAGAAGCAGCTGCGCGAACTCCACATTCGTTTGCGGCAAAGCGAAGGCGCAAAACCAAATTAACCACGTAGGGTATCTGTGCCTCTGTGGTGAAACATCTTGAAGAAGTACAAGATCCCGGTGTCGGTGTTGGTGGTGATTTACACGCCCGACTTGCATGTGCTGTTGATCGAACGCGCGGATCGCCCGGGATTCTGGCAGTCGGTGACGGGCAGCCAGGACGAAGGCGAGACGTTGCGCCAGACAGCAGCCCGTGAGGTTGCGGAGGAAACGGGGCTGGATGCGCAGGCCGGCGTGCTCACCGACTGGAACATGCAGAACGAGTTCGAGATCTATCCGGAATGGCGCTGGCGCTACGCGCCCGGGATTACGCGCAATACCGAGCACGTGTTCGGGTTGTGCGTGCCGCAGCCGGTTACGGTCACGCTGTCCCCGCGCGAACATCTTGCATACGCCTGGCTGCCGCATGACCGGGCCGCCGAGAAGGTTTTTTCCTGGAGCAACGCCAAGGTGCTGCGCGCGTTGCCGGAGCGTGCGCGGGCGGCGTAGTGCAACATTTGGCGCGGCTGCCTGTCTCAGTATGGTAAGGTTTTTGTGCGCTTCCAGTGGTATTGGATCTTTCTGCGCCTCCAGGGCGCAAGGAGCATAAGGTTATGCCCGCAACCGCAATTGCTTTCGACCGCTACAGCCAGCTGCAGGATGACGACTGCGAAGAGCGTATCCTCGCGGC
>DASWEZ010000248.1:0-6299 GCA_036394495.1 Burkholderiales bacterium | reverse complement strand
CTTCGGGAGGTTTCAAAAAAAATGGTGAAGCAATCGTTGCACCTCAAACGTGCTGCGGTATCCCTCGCTGCAATCGCGGCGATCGGTGCTTCTGGGGTTGTCTCCGCACAAGGTCTGGATAGCGCTGAATCAAAGCTCTTTCCGAACTATGTGACGGACGACATGCTTCTGAATGCCGACAAGGATTCGCAGAACTGGCTCCTTTATGGTCGTGACTATCAAACCACGCGCTACAGCCCGCTGACCCAGGTCAACCGGGACAACGTCAAGAAGCTGACCCCCGTCTGGAACCTGTCGTTCGGTGTTCTGGAAGGTCAAGACAGCCAAGCGGTCGCGGTTAACGGAATGGTCTATGTCACGACATCCTTCAACAAGGTGATTGCGGTCGACGGCGCTACCGGCAGGGTAGCCTGGAAATACGAACGCGAACTGCCGGGCGACGTGTTCCCGAAGCTCTGCTGTGACGTTGTGAATCGTGGCGTGGCCGTTTACAAGAACAAGGTTTACCTGGCTACTCTCGACGCACACATCGTCGCGCTCGACAGCGGCTCCGGAAAAGTGGTCTGGGACAAGAAGATCGGCGATTACACTTATGCCGAAACCTTCACCATCATGCCGATGGCCCTGCGCAACAAAATCATCTTCGGTACCGCTGGTGCTGAATATGGCGTGCGCGGCTGGATCGCGGCGATCGACGCTGACACCGGCGCTCCGGTCTGGAAGACCTACACCATTCCCGGCCCCGGCGAACCTGGCAATGACACCTGGCCCGGCGAATCCTGGAAGTACGGCGGTGGCTCGGCCTGGATCACTGGTTCCTACGACAAGGAAACCAACTCCCTGTACTGGCCCGTGGGCAACCCCGGTCCGGACTTCGACCGCCACGTTCGTATCGGTGACAACCTGTTCACCAACAGCAACCTGTTGCTCGATCCGGACACCGGCAAGATCAAGAGCTATTTCAACTACACGCCCAATGACCCGTACGATTACGACGGCGTGAATGAAATGATCCTGGTCGACGTCGGCGGCAAGAAGCTCTGGCTGCATGGTTCGCGCAACGGCCACCTGTACGGTATCGATCGCGTGAATACGGTGAAGGGCAAGGCCGGCAACGAGCACAAGTGCGTTTGGGTTACCGCACTTCAGCGCGTGAACTGGACCAAGCCGATCACTCCGGCCAACAACTGCAAGCCGATCTACAACTATCCCGAGAAGGATGTTGTGTACGACAAGGTGACCACCGATATCGCTCCGTCCCTGGACGGCGGCAAGGAATGGCACCCGATGGCTTACAGCCACCGCAGCAAGATGGTTTACGTGCCGGTGTACGACTTCGCCATGGACCTCCAAGCCAAGAAAATGGAATGGAAGCGCGGCGAGTGGTACCTGGGCGCGAAGATCATCAACTTCAACGCGGGTGCAGGCCACACCAAGGGCTATGACGCTGCGACCGGCAAACTGGTCTGGCAGAAATCCCAAAGCTATCCGGCAACCGGCGGCATGCTGGCAACCGGCGGCGGATTGGTGTTCTACGGCGATCCCGAAGGCTACTTCAATGCTGTGAACGACGAAACCGGCGAGCACCTCTGGTCCTTCCAGGTCGGCTCCGGCGTGCACGGCAACCCGACCTCCTTCACCGGCCCGAATGGCAAGCAGTACGTAGCCATCGTGTACGGCGCGGGCGGCGGCGGCATCTGGCCCATATTCTATTCAGAGTTCCTGAAGAAGAATCAAAAGGGCGGCGGCCTGATGGTTTTCGCTGTTGAGTAATATCAGCGGCGGACGCCAAGTAAAGTAATACGCAGCAACAGCAAGGCTAAGGGGGGCAAAGCGTCTGCCCCCCTTATTTTTTGTAGGGAAACGACGAAGACCGTTCTTGCCCTTGGGTAAACCGGCAAAGCCGCAGCAACGTTGACGAGGATATAAAGGGGAATGGCCGACAGGTTTCTTAAAGGAGTTGAATGTGCGTAAGTTATTCAGTTTGTATGGATTGACCTTTTTACTCGCATTGACGTCAGTGACGGTCCGGGCGCAGACCGACCCGGATGAGATCGCCGATACGCTGGAGCGTTCGAAAGCGAAAGGCAAGCTGGTGGCATGCGCCGATCCTTATTCATTCCCTTCTGCAGCCCAGAATACCGATCCCCCGGGATACGATGTTGAAATCATGCGCGAGATCGCCAAACGCGGCGGCATGCGGCTGGAGATGGTTTGGGCGGATACCGGCACGCGTGGCGGCACATCCCGCGCATTCCGCAATTCGATCCTCAGAAAACGCTGTGACGTTTTTCTCGGCATGTCCGATAGCGGCGACGATGACATGTTGATGGGCCAACTGGCCTTCACCAAGCCCTACCTGGGCATGGGTTATGTGCTGGTCGTGCAGGGCAAGGCCGCGGACAAGAAAGCGCTGGGTGAGCTCAAGGAGGCCAACATCAAGGTTGGCGTGCCGATGTCCACGCCGATAGACGACTATCTTTTCACCCGCGACATTCCGCGGTCGTTGTATCTGGATAACCGCAGGATCATGCAGGCAATGGCGAGTGGCGAGATCGACGCCAGCATGGTGTGGGCGACCGCAATTTCAGTTGCGCGTCGCGAATATCCCGATGCGAAGTTCCACATGGTCGAAGGCTACGTGCCAGAAGCCGATCAGCGCTGGAATCTGAATTTCATCGTCCGCAAACAGGACCAGTCCCTGATGAAGTTTATCGACGACTCCGTGACGGAGCTGCTTGCGAATGGAAAGATGAAGCAGATCGTCGAGAGCTACAGCGTCCCTTTTTATCCGCCCTTTTCGTAAGTTCCTTAAGGAGGTTAGTTAGTCATGTCAGGTTTGAAACTCAATACGGTATTCGCGAAGCTGGCGGCGATCGCTGTCTTTGCCACCACTCTCGGTGTGGCGTTGCCGGCAACGGCGCAGCACAAGGCGAATAACGACGACATGGAAGTGCCGACCAACGACTTGAAGGTGGTCGAGACCGGCAAGGCCTGGTTCGCACGGCGCTGCTCGTTCTGTCACGGCAGCGACGGCCACGGCGCCAAGGGGCCGTGCCTGTCTTGTGGTGTATTCAAATATACCGGCAATACCAACAGCAGCATTTACATCACGATCGCCACCGGCGTTCCCAAGAATCTCGGCGGTACGATGGGGGCATTCGGCACGACAATGAATCAGGACGAGATTCTCAGCGTGATTACTTTCCTGCGCTGGGAAGAAAAACGTCGTATCGACGCGGGCGAAATCCCGGATCCGTACAAGAACAAGAATGACGAGCCGATGGTTTTCCCGAAATAGAATTGGCGGGATTGCAAAAAGCACAAAGGCCGGCATATAGCCGGCCTTTGTGCTTTTGCGTCTCTTGAATTCCGGTCAATGCTTGCCGGTGCTGCCGAAACCGCCCGCACCGCGCGTGCTCTGCGCAAAGTCATCGACTATGTTGAAACCCACCTGCACGACGGGCACTACGATCAGTTGCGCGATTCTCTCCAGCGGATTCAGCGTAAAGGCGGCCGCACCGCGATTCCACAGCGAAACCAGAATCTGTCCCTGATAGTCCGAGTCGATCAGGCCGACCAGGTTGCCGAGCACAATGCCGTGCTTGTGGCCCATGCCGGACCGGGGTAGCACCATGGCCGCAAGTCCTGAGTCCGCCAGGTGGATTGCGATGCCCGAAGGAATCAGTTCGGTCTGGCCGGGTTTCAAGGTGACCGGCGCATCAATGCAGGCCCTGAGGTCGAGCCCTGCGGAACCGGAAGTCGCGTAAACAGGCAACTGGTCGCGCAGGCGCGCGTCCAGGATCTTCACGTCGATGTTGTGCATCGGGTTTCTTCTTGTTCGTGTCAGGCGGGGATGGCGGACTTGCGCGGCCGATACAGCCTTGCGATGTGCTGGATCAACAGGCGTGCCTGGTCGAGTTTCGAAGAACGCCCCAGCCGGTGGCTGCCCTCGTCATCGAACAGCACGAGTTCATTGTCGTCGGCTTCGATCGCCGATTGCACGAGATTGGCCGCAAGCAGAGGCAGTTTTTTGCGACGACGCTTGGCTTCGGCGTGCTCTTCGAGCTTTTCGCTTTCCGCTGCAAAGCCGACGCAGAAGGGCGGATTCGCCCGTTTTGCCACCGCTTCGACGATATCCGGGTTCAGGGCGAGTTCCAGTGTCGGCACGCCGCCTTCCTTTTTGATTTTTTTCGTGCTGCTGTTGGCGACGTAATAATCCGCAACCGCGGCAACTGCAATGAACACGTCCGCGCTGGCCACCTGTGCGTCTACCGCGTCGAGCATCTGCCGTGCGGTTTCGACACGTACGACTTGCGCCGACTGCGGCGGTTCGATCGCTACGGGTCCCGTTATCAGCGTCACCCGGGCACCTGCTTCGAGCGCTGCACGGGCCACCGCGTATCCCATTTTGCCGGAACTGCGATTGGTCAGGCCGCGCACTGGATCGATCGGTTCGAAGGTAGGGCCGGCGGTGACGAGCACATGCGTGCCCGATAGCAATTTAGGTTCGAACCAGGCCGATATTTCCCGGACCAGTTCCGCCGGATCGAGCATGCGTCCCATGCCGACTTCGCCGCATGCCTGATCTCCCGCATCCGGGCCCAGCACGACGATGCCGTCCTGGCGCAATTGCGCCACGTTGCGTTGCGTGGCCGGGTTTTCCCACATCTGGCGATTCATGGCCGGGGCCACCATCAGGGGACACTCCCGCGCGAGGCATAGTGCCGACAGTAAATCGTCGGCCTTGCCGTGGACCAGCTTGGCCATGAAATCAGCCGTGGCCGGGGCAACCACAATCAGCCCCTTGTCGCGCGACAGCTCGATGTGGGGCATGCCATTCGGAACGCGGCTATCCCACATGCTGGTATAGACCGGCTTGCCGGACAACGCCTGCATCGTAATCGGGGTAATGAACTGGCAGGCTGAATCGGTCATTGCGACCTGGATGTCGGCGCCGCGGCGTTGTAGTTCACGGACCAACTCCGCCGATTTATAGGCGGCAATGCCGCCCGTGATGCCCAGAAGTATGCGTTTACCGTCGATCTTTGCCATATGCCCAGTTTATCAAGGTGCCGGGCGGGCAGTGTAAACTCTTGTTGTCTAATATAAAAGTGCGAGGCGCCGGATGCCGATCAACAAATGGCCGGAAGACGACCGGCCACGGGAGAAATTGTTGGCCAAGGGGCCGGCCAGCCTTTCGGATGCGGAATTGCTGGCGATTTTCCTGCGCACCGGAACGAAGGGTAAAAGCGCCGTCGACCTCGCGCGCACGCTGCTTGCGAAGTTTGGCTCGCTCGCCGGACTCAGCGGCGCGAGTCGCGAGGCCTTCTGCGCCGTTCCGGGATTGGGGAACGCCAAATATGCACAGCTGCAGGCCGCCACAGAGCTTACACGGCGCGCCCTGGTGGCGGAAATGAAGTCGGGCATCAATTTAAGTTCGCCGACGGCGGTACGCGACTTCCTGCGGCTTTCCATCCAGCACCGCCAGGTCGAAGTCTTCGTAGCACTGTTTCTGGACGCGCAGAACCGGGTGATCGCCGTGGAGGAGTTGTTCAGCGGAACCCTGACCCAAACCAGCGTATTTCCGCGGGAAGTCGTCAGGAGGGCCCTGCATCACAATGCAGCCGGCGTCATTTTCGCGCATAACCATCCATCTGGCGTGGCCGAGCCCAGCCATGCCGATGAAACCCTGACCCAGGCGCTGAAGGAAGCGCTCGCATTGATCGACGTCCGGGTATTGGATCATTTCGTGGTCGGCCGGGGCGCCACGCTGTCATTCGCCGAGCGCGGGCTGTTATAGGCGCTTGGTGCACGCCAGGGTTGAGTAAGCCGCTGGAATTATGATATAAAGCGCATCCTTTACGAATTCAGCGGGGCGCTGCAGCCGGCGGCCCGATCAGGAACACAGTCCGGAGAAGCCATCATGGCCAGAGTATGTGAAGTAACCGGCAAGAAGCCGGTGGTCGGGAACCGCGTGTCCCACGCCAACAACAAGACCAAGCGCCGCTTTTTGCCCAACCTGCAATATCGGCGCTTCTGGGTCGAGAGCGAGAACCGCTGGGTAAACATGCGGGTCAGCAATGCCGGCCTGCGCACGATCGACAAGAAGGGCATCGACGTGGTTCTGGCCGAACTGCGCGCCCGCGGCGACAAGTTCTAACCATTCAAGCCGGAGAACGACATGAGAGAGAAAATCAAGCTGGAATCGTCCGCCGGAACGGGGCACTTCTACACCACCACCAAGAACAAGCGCACCACGCCGGACAAGATAGAAATGAAGAAATTCGATCCGGTTG
>DASWEZ010000247.1:0-2899 GCA_036394495.1 Burkholderiales bacterium | reverse complement strand
TATTCGCGCTGCTGATCATCGGATTTGCATTCTTCTACGTCGCCTTGGTGTACGACGCGCGGGATACGGCGGAGAACCTGAAGAAGGCGGGCGCTTTCATTCCCGGGATCCGTCCGGGGCAGCAGACCGGCGACTACTTGGATAAGGTACTGACCCGGCTGACGTTGTGGGGTGGTCTTTACATCATGGCAGTGTGTTTGCTGCCTGAAATCATTCGCATGGTGAATCCGAGCGTTCCATTCCAGTTCGGCGGCACCTCGTTGTTGATTATCGTCGTCGGTGTCATGGATTTCGTCGCCCAGACGCAGTCGCATTTGATGTCGCACCAATATGAGGGCCTGATGAAAAAGGCCAGCCTGCGGGGCATCGGGAGTAAGAAATGAAAGTTCGTCCTTCGGTCAAGAAGATCTGCAAGAACTGCAAAGTCGTGCGGCGCCGCGGCATCGTGTACATCATTTGCTCGTCCGATGCGCGGCACAAGCAGCGCCAGGGGTGATTTAGGCGCTTCGCGCCACCTTTTAACGTGGTCGAGGCGACCCGTCAGATTGATATTTAGGGGGCTTTCGTATATGATTACCTGCTTTTTCGCGTGCGCGATGGTGGAGAGCTAGATGGCGCGTATCGCCGGCATCAACATTCCGATGAACAAGCATGTGGTCATCGGTTTAACCCACATTTTTGGCATTGGAAACAGCCGCGCGGCGCGCATTTGCGACGCAGCCGGTGTGAAGTACAGCGTCAAGGTGAAGGATCTTACGGACGCCGAAGTCGCTTCGCTGCGCTCCCAGGTGGCTAAATTCGCGGTCGAGGGCGATCTGCGGCGCGAAGTGTCGATGAACATCAAGCGCCTGATGGATTTGGGCTGCTACCGCGGCATCCGGCACCGCAAGGGCTTGCCGATGCGCGGCCAACGCACGCGCACCAACGCCCGAACCCGCAAGGGACCGCGCAAGCAGGCCGTGAAGATGAACGCCCCCCCGGGCAAGGTTTAATTAAGATTATTTCGGACGGGGTCATATCAGTCGGGGTCGCCTCGACCCCGTTGAAAGTTGGCGCGAAGCGCCTAACAAACAGCACCGTCCAAGAGAAGGTTATATGGCAGATCAGAAGCAAACGACTCAAAGCACCGCCGGAGCGGCCAAGCCGGCACGTAAAAAGGTGCGGAAGAACGTGCTGGATGCGATCGCGCACGTGCACGCTTCTTTCAACAACACCATCATCACCATCACCGATCGGCAGGGCAATACGCTGTCCTGGGCGACCTCCGGTGGATGCGGTTTCCGCGGTTCGCGCAAATCGACCCCCTTCGCGGCCCAGGTTGCCGCGGAGCGCGCGGGCACCGCGGCGCAGGAGCATGGCGTGAAAAACGTCGAGGTTCGGGTGATGGGTCCCGGCCCGGGCCGCGAATCCGCGGTTCGTGCGTTGAACGGGTGCGGGCTCAAGATCACCAACATTGAAGACGTGACTCCCATCCCCCATAACGGCTGTCGTCCGCCGAAAAAGCGTCGCGTCTAGCGTTTGTCCAGGCTTAGGCTCAAGGGTTTGTAATGGCAAAATATACCGGTCCGAAGTGCAAGCTGTCTCGTCGCGAGGGAACCGATCTGTTCCTGAAGAGCGGCGTGAAGCCTCTCGAGTCGAAGTGCAAGCTTGAAGTGCCGCCGGGCGGCGTGAAGAGCGAACGCAAGCAGCGCTTGTCGGAGTACGGTTTGCAGCTGCGTGAAAAGCAGAAGCTGCGCCGCATGTACGGCGTGCTGGAGCGCCAGTTCCGCAACTACTATCAGAAGGCGGCCGGCCGCCCCGGTGCGACGGGCGAGACCCTGCTCCAATTCCTGGAATGCCGGCTGGACAATGTGGTCTACCGGATGGGTTTTGCGGCGACACGGGCGGAGGCGCGCCAGCTGGTGAGCCACAAGGCCGTCGCCGTGAACGAGAAGCTGGTCAACATCGCCTCTTACCAGTGCAAGGCCGGCGATGTGGTCAGCTTGCGCGAGAAGGCGAAGAAGCAGACTCGCATTCAAGCCGCCCTCACGATTGCCGCGCAAGTCGGCTTTCCGGATTGGGTGGAAGTGGACGACAAGAAGTTCTCGGGAATTCTGAAATCGGTTCCCGATCGGCAGGAAATTCTGCCCGACATCAACGAGAGCCTAGTCGTCGAATTGTATTCTAAGTAACGCATCGCAGCGCGACGCTGTGTTGTACCCGGTAAGTTAACGTAGGTGATATCCATGCAGGGATCGATCAATGAGTTTCTGAAGCCGCGGGTCGTCAAAGTACAGCCCGTGTCGCCGCGCCATGCGCGTATCGTGATCGAACCGTTCGAACGCGGCTTTGGTCACACGTTGGGCAATGCCCTGCGCCGCGTACTGTTGTCCTCGCTGCCGGGCGCCGCCATTACTGAAATCGAAATCGAAGGTGTGCTCCACGAGTACACCGCCATCGAGGGTGTCCAAGAGGACGTCGTCGACATTTTGCTGAACCTCAAAGCGGTGGCCATCCGCATGCACACCCGCGACGTCGCCGAGGTGCGCCTGCACAAGAAGGGTCCGGGCCCCGTGACGGCCGGCGATATTGCCGGCGACCACGATATCGAGATTTTGAACCCGGATCTCGTGATCGCGAATCTGACCAAGGCCGGTGAATTGTCGATGTCGCTGAAGGTCGAGCGCGGACGAGGTTATCGGCCGGCGGCGCAGCGCATGGCGTTCGAAGAGCAGACGCGCGCCATCGGCCGGCTGCAGCTGGACGCCTCATTCAGCCCGGTGCGCAAGGTCACGTATAACGTCGAAAGTGCACGCGTCGAACAGCGTACCGATCTCGACAAGCTCATTCTCGATATCGAAACCAACGGCACCATCGATCCGGAGGAGGCGATTCGCCGCGCCGGCGGAATCCTCAAGGA
>DASWEZ010000246.1:0-8224 GCA_036394495.1 Burkholderiales bacterium | reverse complement strand
GGGGGCATAGTGGGACTCCAGCGATCCCGATACGCGCGGACGTCCGGCCGCGGTCCCGCCGAGCTGGACCAGCAGTGCATCGGCGATTTGCTGCTCGCTGATGCGCCCCGGGCGCAGGACCGCCGGCGTTTCACGCGTGAGATCGACGATGGTCGATTCGATGCCGACATCGCTCGGCCCGCCGTCCAGCACGAGATTGACCGCGTCGGCAAGTTCCTCGCGCACGTGCTGTGCCGTGGTCGGCGAAAGACGTCCGAAGCGGTTGGCCGAAGGCGCTGCGATTCCGCCGCCGAAAGCTTTCAGCAATTGCTGCGCAACCGGATGCGAAGGAACCCGCAGGCCGACTGTATCCTGCCCTCCCGTTATGAGATCGCTGACATGTGCGGCCCGCTTCAACACCATGGTGAGCGGGCCCGGCCAGAATTTTTCTGCCAGCAGCCAGGCAGAGCGCGGCACCTCCGCCGCCCAGTGTTTCAGATCGCTGGTGCCGGCGACATGCACGATCACCGGATGATCGGCCGGACGCCCCTTTGCGGCAAAGATCTTCCTGACCGCCGTTGGATTGGATGCGTCGGCACCGAGCCCGTAGACCGTCTCGGTCGGAAATGCCACCAACCCCCCTGCGCGGAGGATCGCCGCGGCTTTCTCGATTTCCTCGTCGCTTACCAACTAAGGCAACCTCTTTGAACACGAAGGGACACGAAGGAAAAACGAAGGCCCACGAAGGGGATCAAGGGCATGAGAGCTCAAAGACGAGTCGCAACGGTTCCATGGAAATCCGAATCCATGTTTCCTGGTTTCGTTTTCCTTCGTGTTCCTTTCCTGCTTTTCCTTCGTGCCCCTTCGTGTCAACGCGTTTGCCCTTCAAGCAGTCAGAAGCCTGAGTGCTTCCTCGTATTTCTCACCGGTCTTGCGCAACACGTCGGCAGGCAGTGAAGGCGCGGGTGGTTGCTTGTTCCATTTCTGCGCTTCCAGCCAGTCGCGCACGAACTGCTTGTCGAACGAAGGCGGGTTGCTGCCCACACGGTGCTGGTCACTCGGCCAGAAGCGCGACGAGTCCGGGGTCAGGGCTTCGTCGATCAGATACAGCCTGCCGGCGCTGTCCTGGCCGAACTCGAACTTGGTATCGGCGATGATGATGCCGCGTGTTGCGGCATACACCGCTGCCTCGGAATACAGCTGGATGGTCTTGTCGCGCACTTGCGCCGCGAGCCGCGGATCGATGATTCTTTCCATATCCGCGAAGGAAATATTTTCGTCGTGGGCGCCGATTGCGGCTTTCGTCGACGGCGTGAACAGGGGCTGTGGCAGCTGCTGCGCCTCTTTCAGCCCTGCTGGCAGCGGTATGCCGCAGATCATCTGCGTTTTCTGATAGTCCTTCCAGCCCGAACCCGTGATGTACCCGCGCACGATCGCCTCGATCGGCAGGGGTTTGAGCTTGCGCACCACGAAGGCCCTGCCTTCGACCTGTTCACGCTCTCCCGGCGCGACCACGGACTCCGGCCCCGTGTCGAGAAGATGGTTCGGAATGACATGGCCGAGTTTGCGGAACCAGAAGTTCGACATGGCGGTCAACACGCGTCCTTTCCCGGGTATCGGGTCGGGCAGGATGACGTCGAAGGCGGAAAGCCGGTCGGTCTGGATGATCAGCATGCGATCGGCGTCAATCTCGTATAGGTCGCGTACTTTCCCGCGATGCAGGAACTTCAGCGACTTGATGCTGGTTTCGTGCAGTGGCCGGTTCGTGCTCATTTCATCGTGCCCGTTTCATCAATCTGCGTACGCACTCAGGACAGCTCCGGCAGCTTCGCCGACTTCACGGCGTCAGCCTGCTTGGCGCGGAAAGCCTGCAGCCGGCGGGCCAGCTTTTCATCGGTCATGGCCAGCATCGCCACGGCGAACAATCCGGCATTGGCCGAACCTGCGTCGCCGATGGCGAATGTGGCAACGGGAATTCCCTTCGGCATTTGCACCATGGACAGCAGCGAGTCCAGCCCGCCGAGATGTTTCGAGGGAATCGGCACGGCCAGCACCGGCAAGATCGTCAGGGCCGCAATCACGCCGGCCAGGTGCGCCGCACCGCCGGCACCGGCAATGAAGCATCGCGTTCCGCCGGAAACGCATTGTTTGACATAGTCGGCCAGCAGTTCCGGGGTGCGATGCGCGGACAACGCGCGCGCCTCGAAAGACACGCCGAAGTCCTTCAGCTGTTTTGCTCCGTGCTGCATCACGTCCCAGTCATTGGTGCTCCCCATCAGAATCGCGACGGTCGGCGCGTCTTTGCGCTTGGGCGTCTTATTGCTATTGCTTGCCATGATTTCTCCTGCATCAGTAATAGTGAAGTGAACTCAGAACCGCCGGGCGCGCGCGACCGGAGACTGTCGAACTTGTGTCATCTTGAATCCCCGCTCACGCTTTTCAGTGGACGACAGCCCTGATCTCGCCTCTGGCGTAGCGGTCCGCCATGGTGTCGAGCGGAATGGCCTTGAACTTGCCTGCCTGGCCGGCGGTGCCGAAGGCCTCGAAACGCGCTTTGCAGATCTGTCTGGCCGCGAGCATGGCGTCTTTCAGGTATTTGCGCGGGTCGAATTCGGTCTTGTCCTTGTTGAAGGCGCGCCGGATCGCGCCGGTCATCGCCAGCCGGATGTCGGTGTCGATGTTGATCTTGCGCACACCGTGCCTGATGCCTTCCTGGATTTCCTCGACCGGCACGCCGTAGGTTTCCTTCATCTCGCCGCCGTTGTCGCGGATCACCTTCAGCCAGTCCTGCGGCACCGAGGATGAACCGTGCATGACCAGGTGCGTGTTGGGAACGCGCTTGTGGATGGCCTTGATGCGTTCGATGGCGAGGATGTCGCCGGTGGGTTTGCGGCTGAATTTGTAGGCGCCGTGCGAAGTACCGATGGCGATGGCAAGCGCGTCCACGTCGGTCTGGTTGACGAAATCGGCGGCCTGGTCGGGATCGGTAAGCAGCATGTCGTGGGTCAGCGCGCCTTCCGCGCCGGATCCATCCTCCTTGCCCGCACTCATGGTCTCCAGCGATCCGAGGCAACCGAGCTCGCCTTCAACCGAGACGCCCACTGCATGGGCCATGTCGACCACGCGGCGCGTGACCTTGATGTTGTAGTCGTAAGGCGCCGGCGTTTTCATGTCCTCCATCAGCGAGCCATCCATCATGACGCTGGAAAAACCCGAGCGGATGGAACGCTGGCAAACGACCGGATTGGCGCCGTGGTCCTGGTGCATGACCACCGGAATGTGCGGGTACATTTCCACCGCAGCTTCGATCAAATGCCGCAGGAAGGGTTCGCCTGCATATTTGCGCGCACCGGCGGAGGCCTGCATGATCACCGGGCTGGACGTCTCGTCGGCGGCCTGCATGATCGCCTGGATCTGCTCGAGATTGTTCACATTGAACGCAGGCACGCCATAGGAATTTTCAGCGGCGTGGTCCAGCAGTTGTCGCAAAGATATGAGAGCCATGAAATTAGTCCGTGACGGTGTTGATTGATTCCGCCGGTTGGCGCACCACGTTCATTCAGATGGTCGATTGCGTGCCCTCGGCCAGCTCCGGGGTCGCATCCCCGAAGGGGCCCCTGCTCCGCCCTGCGCAGGCCGCGCCATAAGAATTTTCAGCGGCGTGGTCCAGCAGTTGTCGCATCGAAATGAGCGCCATTTGGTGGTCCTAGAAAATTAACGTATTGCCATTCACGATAGTCACGTCGTCACGACCGTCACGCAGTAACGGCTTCTTCACGGCTTGCGGACTTCACCGACCTTGACGATCTTCATGGTGTTGGTGCCGCCCGGCGAGCCGATCGGTTCACCGAAGGCGACGACGATCAGATCGCCTTTCTGCACCAGGCCGGCCTCGACCAGCTGGTCTTCCGCTTCCTGCAACAGGTGGTCGCGATCGTGGCCGATGTACTTGATCATCAGCGGAAAGACGTCGCGGAACAGGCTCAGGCGATAACGGGTCGAGACTTCCGGTGTCAGCGCATAAATCGGCACGCCGCAGTTCAGCCGCGAAATCCACAACGCCGTCGAACCCGATTGCGTCAGCGCGGCGATCGCCTTGACTTTCAGATGGTAGGCGGTGAACAGCGCCGCCATGGCGATGGATTGGTCGACGCGCGTGAATACTCGATTGAGGAATTCCCGGTCGAGCGTGAAATCGGCGGATTTCTCGGCCTCGATACAGATGCGCGCCATCGATTCGACGGTTTCGACCGGGTATTTGCCGCTCGCCGTTTCAGCCGAGAGCATGACCGCATCGGTGCCGTCGAGCACGGCGTTGGCCACATCGGAGACTTCTGCGCGGGTCGGCACCGGGCTCGTGATCATCGATTCCATCATCTGCGTGGCCGTGATGGTGAGTTTGTTGCGCTCGCGCGCCGCACGGATCATGCGCTTCTGCAGCGCCGGCACGGCGGCGTCGCCGACTTCCACGGCGAGGTCGCCGCGCGCGACCATGATGCCATCACAGGATTCGATGATCTCGTCCATCGCCACGATGGCCTCGGTGCGCTCCATCTTGGCGATCAGCATCGAGCGTCCGCCGGCCGCGCGCATCAACTCCCTGGCCATGTACATATCGGCACCGCTTTTCGGAAACGAAACCGCGAGGAAATCCGCCTTCATCGCCACGGAAGTCCTGATGTCCTCCATGTCCTTGGCGGTCAGCGCCGGTGCGGTGAGGCCTCCACCCTGGCGATTTATACCCTTGTTGTTCGACAGAACGCCGCCGACCCTGACGGTAGTGGTAATGCGGCTGCCCTGCACTTTTTGCACATCGAGCACCAGCCGGCCGTCGTCGAGCAGCAGCACTGCGCCGGGCGCCACGTCGCGCGGCAGTTCCTTGTAGTCGAGGCCGACCTGGTTCTGGTCGCCCATTACGCAATCAGAATCCAGCGTGAACGTGTCGCCCTTGTTGAGCGTGATCCTGCCGGTTTCGAATTTACCAACGCGGATTTTCGGTCCCTGCAGGTCGCACATGATGCCGACCGTGCGTTCCAGGGAACGGGCCGCGTCGCGCACCAGTTCCGCACGAGCCAGGTGTTCCTCTTTGGTGCCGTGGGAAAAATTCATGCGCACCACGTCGACACCGCCCGCGATCATGCGCGTGAGAACATCGGGCTCGCTGGAAGCCGGTCCGAGGGTCGCTACTATTTTCGTGCTTTTTTGCATCATGCCGTTTTCCGCGCCCTAGCCTGCCGCGCGCGCCTCGAGAATTTCCACGGCCGGCAGTTTTTTTCCCTCGAGGAATTCGAGGAAAGCACCGCCTCCGGTGGAGATGTAGCCGATTTTGTCTTCGATTCCGTATTTCGCGATTGCAGCGACGGTATCTCCGCCGCCTGCGATCGAAAAGGCCGCGGATGTAGCAATCGCGTTGGCCAGCGTCTTCGTGCCCTCGCCGAAGCGTTCGAACTCGAACACGCCGACCGGGCCGTTCCAGACGATCGTGCCGGCCTTGCCGAGAATGGCGGCGAGTTGCGCCGCCGTCTTCGGGCCGATGTCGAGGATCAGATCATCGGCGGCGACGTTTCTCGCGTCTTTCACCGTTGCCTTGGCATCGGCGGAAAATTCCTTGGCACAGACCACGTCGACCGGGATCGGCACGGCGCCGCCCTTGGCTTCGATGATGGCCATGATGTTCCTGGCCTCATTGACGAGATCGGCTTCGGCCAGCGATTTGCCGATCGCCAGGCCGGCGGCAAGCATGAAGGTGTTGGCAATCCCTCCGCCGACGATCAGCTGATCCACTTTTTTCGCGAGTTCGCCGAGGATGGTGAGCTTGGTGGACACTTTCGAGCCGGCGACGATCGCCACGAGTGGGCGCCTGGGCTCGCGTAATGCCTTGCCCAGCGCGTCGAGTTCCGCCGCCAGAAGCGGCCCGGCGCATGCGACCGGCGCGTATTTCGCGATGCCGTGCGTTGTCGCTTCCGCGCGGTGCGCCGTGCCGAACGCATCGTTCACATAGACATCGCAGAGCGCGGCCATCTTTTTCGCAAGCGCATCGTCGTTCTTCTTTTCGCCCTTGTTGACGCGACAGTTCTCCAGCAACACGATCTGGCCCGGTTTGATGTCCACGCCGTCGACCCAGTTCGCCTTCAGCGGCACCGGCATGCCGAGCAGTTCGGACAGTCGCTGCGCGATCGGCGCCAGCGAATCCTCGGGCTTGAATTCCCCTTCGGTGGGCCGGCCCAGGTGCGATGTCACCATGACCGCGGCGCCGGCCTTGAGCGCGTAGCGCAGCGCCGGAACGGAAGCGCGAATGCGGGTGTCGTCGGTAATCTTGCCGGCATCGTCCTGCGGGACGTTCAGGTCGGCACGAACGAACACGTGCTTGCCGCGCAGGTCGAGATCGGTCATCCGCAGGATGGGCATGGCATCAACTTTTCCGTTCAAGTGTCCAGGAACGACAGAGGGCACAGAAGACCAAGCCTGGTATCGCGGCCTGTATCATCGCTGTGCCCTCCCGGCCGAATCGTTCTACGTTTATTTCGCGTTCACGAAGGCAATCGTGGTATCGAGCATGCGATTGCTGAATCCCCACTCGTTGTCGTACCAGGAGCATACCTTGACCAGGGTTCCTTCCGAAACCTTGGTCAGCGTCGAGTCGAATACGGACGACGCCGGATTGTGGTTGAAGTCCACCGAGACCAGCGGATCCTTGTTGTATTCGAGTATGCCCTTGAGATCGGTTTTGGACGCCTGCTCCACGGCGTTGTTGACTTCTTCCACACTGGTCGCGCGTTTCGCCACGAAGGCAAGATCGACGATGGAGACGTTGATGGTCGGAACGCGCATGGCAAAACCATCCAGCTTGCCGTTCAACTCGGGCAGCACGAGACCCACCGCCGCGGCTGCGCCGGTCTTGGTGGGAATCATCGACATGGTCGCGGAACGCGCGCGGCGCAGGTCGGTGTGATACACGTCCGTCAGTACCTGATCGTTGGTGTATGAATGGATCGTGGTCATCAGTCCGTTGACCACGCCGATGCGGTCATTCAATGCCTTGACCATGGGCGCCAGGCAGTTGGTCGTGCAACTCGCGTTGGAGATCACGGTATGCGCGGCTTTCAGGATGCCGTGATTGACGCCGTAGACCACGGTGGCGTCGACGTCCTTGTCGCCGGGCGCGGAGATGATGACCTTCTTCGCTCCGGCGCTCAGATGGGCGCCGGCTTTGGCCTTGCTGGTAAACAAGCCGGTGCACTCGAGCACCACGTCCACAGCGAGATCCTTCCAGGGCAGCTCCGCGGGATTGCGCAGGGCGCAGACTTTGATCTTGTCGCCGTTGATGACCAGATAGTCGCCGTCGACCGCCACGGTGCCTGGAAACTTGCCATGGGCCGTATCGTATTTGGTCAGGTGGGCGTTGATTTTCGCGTCGCCCAGATCGTTGATCGCAACGATCTGGATATCATGCTTCTTGCCGCCTTCGTAATGCGCACGCAGGATGTTGCGTCCGATGCGGCCATAGCCGTTTATTGCAACGCGGATGGTCATTTGGCGAGTCCCCCGATTAAAACCGGATTTTACTGTACTCGGGACGCGGATCACAGCCATGGTGCGGTGCGACGGCGGCATCCATTGCACAGCCGCCGGCAGCCTCCTATAGTGGGCAACTGATGATCGCCGGTTCGGGCTCGACCCGGAGCCGGAAGTCGTTCGGACGACCACCAACAAAATATCCAAAATCACGTGGAGGAGACATGAAACAACGCATGGCAATAACAACGCTGTCCGCGCTGGCGCTGGCGGTCGGGATTGCGTTCGCGGCACCTGCGGCCGCTGGCGAAGTCGAAGTGCTGCACTGGTGGACTTCCGGCGGCGAAGCCAAGTCCGTCGGCGAACTCAAGAAAATCCTCGAGAGCAAGGGCGACAAGTGGAAGGATTTCGCGGTGGCTGGCGGCGCCGGTGAAACTGCGATGACGGTGCTCAAGTCACGCGTGGTGTCGGGTCAACCGCCCACCGCGGCACAGGTCAAGGGCCCGGGCATCCAGGAATGGGCGAGCGAGGGCGTGCTGGCAAATCTCGACGACGTCGCTGCGGCCGGCAAGTGGGATTCACTGTTGCCGCCGGTAGTCAGTAACATCATGAAGTATCAGGGCCACTATGTCGCCGTGCCGGTCAACGTGCACCGCGTGAACTGGATGTGGGCCAATCCGGAAGTATTCAAGAAAGCCGGCGCGACGATCCCGACGACCTGGGAGGAATA
>DASWEZ010000245.1:0-7793 GCA_036394495.1 Burkholderiales bacterium | reverse complement strand
GCCTGCTGGCCGAAGCGGTAGCGGCGTCCATGCGCATCCGTCGTATTCGGCGTCCAGTCGAAATCGAAATCGTCGATCCAGCCATACGGACCATAATCGATGGTCAGGCCGAGGATCGACATATTGTCGGTGTTCATCACCCCATGCACGAAACCCACCCGCATCCAGTGTGCCACCATGCGCGCCGTGCGCTCGCACACCTGTTCGAACCAGGCCGCCCGCAGGGATTCATCGCTGCCGGCGTTTGCGGCAAGCAACTCCGGAAAATCGCGGCGAATCGTGAAGTCGACCAGCTTGTTCAGCAGGACAGCGTCGTCGCGCGACGTCGGCAGCTCGAAATTGCCGAAGCGGATGAACGACGGCGCCACCCGGCACACGATCGCGCCAGGCTCGGATTTTGGATGGCCGTCGTAGAACATGTCCCGCACGACCGGTTCGCCGGTCGCCACCAGGCACAACGCGCGCGTCGTCGACACGCCCAGGTGATGCATGGCCTCGCTGCAAAGAAATTCGCGGATCGACGAGCGCAACACCGCGCGGCCGTCGGCGGTGCGCGAATACGGCGTCGGGCCGGCGCCTTTCAATTGCAGTTCCCAGCGTTCGCCCTTTGCATTGACGGTTTCACCGAGCGTGATCGCGCGGCCGTCGCCGAGCTGGCCGGCCCAGTTGCCGAACTGGTGGCCACCATAGTTGGCTGCATACGGCTGCATGCCTTCGAGCAGCGCGTTGCCGCCGAATACCTGCGCGAAAGCCGGCGATTCGATGGCGGCCGGATCGATGTCCAGCATCGCGGCCACCTCGCGCGACCAGGCAATCAGCCGCGGCGCGGCCACCGGCGTGGGTTCCACGCGCGAATACAATGCGCCGTGCACCTGCCTTCTTCCCGGCCCGGTCGCCGGGTCCGCAGGCAATTCGCGCACGAAGGTATTATCGAAACTGAGGGCTTGCATGCATCGTTACTCGGAAACTTGGACAGCAGCAGCGGCGCTGGATTCCCCTATTGTAAGTCCGTACAGGGGCTGCGCGACGTGGGATTTGCCGGCCGCAACCGGGTTCCCGCTTCGCGTTTTCGGCACAAGTGGGCTAGAGTCGAATCGTAATCACCGGGACTTTTTGTGGAAACCATCCAGATTCAGCTCAAAGGCGAGCATGTCCGGCTGTGCGATCTGCTCAAGCTGGCGGGCATCGCCGACAGCGGCGGGCGTGGCAAACAATTGGTCGCCGAAGGTGCGGTAACGGTGGACGGCCAGACGGAAAGCCGCAAGACCGCAAAGATCCGGGCCGGGCAGACGGTGGAGTGTCGCGGCGCCAAAGTCATCGTAACGGCGTGAAGCCGGGGTCGCGCCGGCAGCGGAATGCCGCGGAATAAAGGAATGAACATGGAAACCCGCCTCGCGGAAATAGAAACGAAATTGAGCTTTTCCGAAGAATTGCTGGAAGCACTGAACAGCACCGTGTACCGGCAGCAGCAACAGATCGATCAGCTCCAGCAGGAACTGCGTGCCTTGCGCGAACAGGTGCGAACCGCGCTGCCGGCTGAACCGCTCAACCTCCGCGACGAGACCCCGCCGCACTACTAGAGCTCTCCTCCCCCTTCTAAATAATTGGACAGGATGAACAGGATTGACGGGATGAAATGCGGTACCGACCTATATATTCCTTGTTTCCATCCTGTTCATCTTGTTAATCCTGTCCCGACTTAAGCTTTTCATGATTTGACAGGATGAACAGGATTGACGGGATGAAATGCGGGACTGATCTGTTATTCTTGGCTTCCATCCCGTTGATCCTGTCTTGCCCTATGGCTCTGTCTTGATTTGACCGGATGACCGGGATTGTCAGCGCGTCGACAAGAACCTTCCCAAAAAGTAGACAAAAAAGAAAAATCCGTGCCTGCCGAACCATTCGACTTCGCCGACCTTCTCCGCCCCGACCTGCCACCGGCCGCAGTCAGGTGGACCGGTTTCCCGAAGTACAACTTCGTCGGCGGCCACAACGATGCCGGCAGCGTGCCGGTCGAAGACCTGGTCGCAGCCGCGAATACCGTGCTCAAACGCGAAGGCCGGACCTTGTCCACGTACGGCCTCGAAAGCGGCCCGCTCGGTTACCGCCCGTTGCGCGAATTCATCGCGCGCAAACTCGCCAGGGATGCCGGCATCACCTGTCCGATCGACGAGATCCTGATTACTTCGGGTTCGCTGCAAGGCCTCGATCTCGTCAACCAGGTGCTGCTCTCGCCGGGCGATACGGTCATTGTCGAGCAAATGACTTATGGCGGCGCCATCACGCGGTTGAAGCGCCTGGGTGCGAGCATCGTCGGCGTCGAGGTCGATCACGACGGCCTCAGCAGTTCCGCGCTGAAGACGGCGCTCGAAGCGCTCAAACGCAGTGGCATCAGGCCGAAATACATCTATACGATCCCGACCGTGCAGAATCCGACTGCCACTGTCATGAGCGGGGCACGGCGGGCGGAAATCCTCGCACTCTCCTCGGACTACGGCGTGCCGGTCTTCGAGGACGAATGCTACGCGGACCTGGTCTGGGCGGGCGTGCGTCCGCAGGCGATGCGCGGGATGACCCAAGACGACCGCGTCATCCACATCGGCTCGTTTTCGAAGTCCATCGCGCCGGCGCTGCGGATCGGTTACCTGGTCGCCGGCTGGCCGCTGATGAGCCGCATCCTCGCCGTCAAGAACGACGGCGGATCGGGCGCCATCGAACAGATGATCCTCGCAGAATACTGCCCGGACCATTTCGAGACGCACGTGCGCACGCTGAGGAAAACCCTGCGCCGCAAGCTCGACGTAATGAGGCGCTGCGCGCGCAGTTCGGCCCGGCGACCGAGTTCGACGATCCGGTGGGCGGAATTTTTCTCTGGGTGAAGTTGCCGCATGGCGTCGACACGACCCGTCTGACTCAAGTGGCGCTGCAATCGGGCGTGGCCGTCAATCCGGGCGCCGAGTGGATGACCGATGCGGACGCGGGCCGCACCCGGTTGCGCCTTTGCTTCGCTCATCCCCCCGAGCAGGCAATCCGCGAAGGGATCGCCCGGCTGGCACAGGTGTGCCATCGCGAGTTCGCCGTGCCGGTGCACGGCGCGAAGGAACACAGATAGCCGCATCCGGACAGCTCCGTTTTCATTCGCGACCACGATTCCTTTATTACAAAAAATGACATCGAGTTACAGGCTGTAGCCTGAGTCATTTGTCATCGGCGTACCATCTCTCGGGCGGCTGGTCAGGACGAAACAGCCGCATCGAGAGGAGAACGCCATGAGCCCGGAATTGCTGAGCAAAGTCGTCTGTGTCAGCGCAGCCGCTTTCTTTGCGGTTGATTTCGCGCACGCCGAACCGCCTCCCGGCGACTACACCTTCAAGTTCAGGCACGATGGCCGCGAGCGCAGTTACATCGTGCATGTTCCGAAAGACAGGGTGACCAATCCCTGGCCAGTGGTCCTCAATTTCCATGGCGGCGGCAGCAGTGCCGCCGGGCAACAAGCCTATTCGCGCATGGACGAAACGTCGGACCGCGAGGGATTTCTCGCGGTCTATCCGAACGGCACCGGGAAATTCAGCAACCGCCTTCTCACCTGGAATGCGGGCATGTGCTGCGGCTATGCCATCAACAACAAAATTGACGACGTGGGTTTCGTGCGAGCGCTGGTCGACGACCTGGAAAAACACGCGGTCATCGACCGCGCGCGCGTCTATGCAACCGGCCTGTCCAATGGCGCGATGATGGTCTACTGGACAGCCATCAAGGCACCCGGGCTGATAGCGGCCATCGCGCCCGTGGCCGGTGCACAACTCGAGCTCCCCTCCCGGCCGGCGGCACCCATTCCCATTCTGCACACTCACAGCGTGGACGACACGCGCGCCCTGTATCGGGGCGGGCTTGGCCCGCCTTATCCCCTGACCAACATCCGCGTCAAGCATCCTGCCGTCGAGGAAATGCTCGCGCGCTGGGCAGCGTATGCCGGCTGCCCACCCGAGCCCGTCATCGAGCCGCCCATCCATGGCAGTGGCGGTTCGGCTTCGCACACGGCAACGCGAATAACTTACGGTCCCTGCAAGGACGGCATCGAGGTGGTGCTGTGGAGGCTGACGGGTGCGGGCCATGTCTGGCCCGGCGGCGCGAGCGAATATCTGGACAGGATGCTCGGCTCGCAGAGCAAGATCCTCGGGCCGTCGACCGACGTCATCGACGCCAACACCCAGATGTGGCAGTTCCTGTCGCGTTACCACACTAGCTTGATCAGGCAGACGCCCGACTGACGTCCGGCGTCGTTTCACTCGCGAGGACCGAGGGACGAAGGGCGAGGGGGAAGACCTCCAGCAAAAGCTCAGCTATCGCCGTACACCGGGATGGCCGCGCCGTGAATGACTTTGGCGTCATCGCTGCACAGGAACAGGATGACGCGCGCGATCTCTTCCGGTTTCGGCCAGAGCGCAAAGTCCGCCTTCGGCATGGCCTTCCGGTTGGCCTCGGTGTCGATGATGCTGGGAAGAACCGAATTCACCCTCACCCCGCTGCCCTTCAGGTCCGCGGCCAGGGAATCCAGAAGCGCCAGCGCCGCGGCCTTGGAAGCGGCATAGGCGGCCGCACCGGCGGGATGCTCGACCGCCGCCTTGGAGACGATATTCACGATCGCGCCGTGTTTGCGTTTGCGCATCGCCGGCACCACGGCACGCGACAGCATGTAACCCGAGCGCAGGTTCAGCGCCAGCATCTGGTCGAGGGTTTTGGCCTCGAGATCCCACAATGGCACGCCACCGGCATAACCACCGACCGTGTTCACCAGCGCATCCAGCCGGCCGTGATCCGCGAGAATCTTCCCGACGAGTTCA
This sequence comes from Burkholderiales bacterium, assembly GCA_036394495.1. Taxonomy (GTDB): domain Bacteria; phylum Pseudomonadota; class Gammaproteobacteria; order Burkholderiales; family JACQAP01; genus JACQAP01. Next base: position 2,946 of record DASWEZ010000245.1, on the reverse strand, counting down.
CCCACCGCGGTTTCGTCGGTGACGTCGGTAACATGGCCTGCGAGCCTTGAGGCGTTAGCACCGGCCGCCTGCTTCAAGGCTTCGAACTCTTCCGGTTTGCGATAGGTGACGACCACTTTGGCGCCCTCCTGCAAGAACGCGAGGCTCACCGCACGCCCCAATCCGCCGGTGCCGCCGGCCACCAGGGCAGTCTGGCCCGAAAATCTTTCACTCATCTCGTTTCTCCTTCATTTGGCCACAGAGGTCACAGAGGACAAAGAGAAAAACAAAGCGCCCTCACAGGAGCAAACCGTACAGTTTCAGCAAGCAACTACAGACGATTCCTGTCGATACTTTTGTGTCAATGCTTTTGCCCTTCTCTGTGTCCTCTGTGACCTCTGTGGCAAAGACGGTTTGGTTTAACGTTCTAGATCCGCGCGATTCCATTTTGCGAGCGCAGCCGCACGGTCGTATGTGCTCTCGAGAAATGCGGTCAGTTCCTTTTCGGGCGATGCCGCGGTCCGTACTGCCTCATACGGCAGCAGGAACTCGGAAAGGTCCTTGCTGTAAAACGCAGCCGCCGGACGGACCGGAGCATCCTTGAAGCCCGCGGGTTCAGGTGCCGCATAGGCGTAGAACGCCGGTTGCAGAATTGCACCGCTGCCCGGCCAGAAGCCGTGGCTGATGACCTCGTGCGAATACGCTTCACGCGTGATCGCGTCGGCGCCGGCGCGCGCTGGTGCCCGCTGACCGGAGAAACGCGTCACGGCCAGATCGAAGCTTCCCCAGAAGAAATGCACCGGACTGCATTTTCCGATGAAGTCGCAACGGAAACGCTCGAACACAGGCTTCATCGCGATCAGCGCTTGCCAGAAGGCTGCCGCATACGTCCGGTCGTAGGACCGGTGCAGCGTGTCCGCTTCGAAGCGGATCGGATCCGGAATTTCGACCGGCATCGTCCAGATCCTTGCCTCGACACCCATCCGGCGCAGCGTCTCCATCACGAGAAGGTAGAAATCGGCCACCGTGCGCGGCTCGAGCGGAATCGTTTCCGTGCGACCGTCCGAACACTGAAAGACGAGCTGGTGGCTGACGAAGTCGAAGGTGAGCGTCAGCGAGTGGTCGCCCACCGCCAGCGACGGCGTCGCCAGCCCGCGGGACGTGACCTGGAACGCGACATTCCAGAAATGATTGGTACGCGGCGTGAGAGCGAGACAGAGCTTGCCGACGATCTGCGTCCACATGTGCAGCGTCGCGTAGGTATCCCGCCATGCGTCAAGCGGCAGCGCGGGCCAGGCTTTGTCGGTCACCGGAGTTTCAGCCATCCGTCTCCTTTGATTGGTATTACGCCTTCTGCTCCATCGCCAGTTCAGCCTGCAGGCTCTGCTGGTCACGGTAGATCGTTGCCACGGCGAGCGTGCGATTGCCGCGCTTGTAAGTCACGGCGCAATCCCTGGCGTCTAACGAACCATCGATTTCGACGGCGTCCCATTTTTCCGCGTGGCCGACGTAGTTGATGGCGAGATCGTAGTGCTGGCTCCAGAAGAACGGCACTGCGTCGAATGGCACGCGGCGACCGAGGATGTTCTTCGCCGCCACCTGGCCCTGGCGCTCGGCAACGACCCAGTGCTCGACGCGGATGCGAGCGCCCGAATGCGGATCGGGCCAGCGCGCAATGTCGCCGGCGGCGAACACGCCCGGCGCGCTTGTTTCGAGATATTCGTCCACCGCAATGCCGCGGTCGACGGTCAGGCCGGCTTGCTCGGCCAGTGCGATCGAGGGCCGCACGCCTACTCCGAGCACGATGAAATCCGCATCGATCACGGTTGAATCGCTCAACGTCGCCCGGCGCCCGTCCATGCGACTGACGGTCTGTCCGAGATGAAACACCACGCCGTGGGCCTCGTGCACCTTGCGGATGAAGGCGCCGACTTCCGGTCCCATGACGCGCTCCAGCGGCGTCTTGTCGGGTGCTACGACATGCACTTCGATTCCGCGCGCACGCAGCGAGGCGGCGACTTCGAGGCCGATGAAGCTCGCGCCAACGACGACCACGCGTTTGGCGGACGCCGCCTTTGCGACGATGGCCCGGGAATCCGCGAACGTGCGCAGATAGTGGATCTGCGAATCCGCGGCGCCGGGAACCGGCAATCGCACGGGCTCGGCGCCGGTCGCGAGCAGCAAGGCGCCGAATCCGTAAGTCTTGCCGTTCTCGAGCTGCACGCGCCTGGCATTCACATCGAGCGATGAGACGCGCGCATTGAGCACGAGCTCGATGCGCCGCTCGGTGTAGTAGCCGGATGATCGCAATGGAATCCAGTCCTCCTGCGCCGTTCCGGCGAGATAATCCTTGGACAGGTTCGGCCGGTCGCAAGGCGGCGCATCGTCCGCGCTGATCAGCGTCACCCCGCCGTCGTAGCCTTCGCGGCGCAGCATGTCCGCGGCAGCCAGCCCGGCGGCACCGCCGCCGACGATGACGACCGGGTCGGGCGCATTTTGTGAACGCACCTTTGCGGGTCCCGGCTTGGAAATCTTCTCCCGGACGAAGGCTTTGTCGCCCACCCGCTCGACCCGCCAGCAAGTAATTGGATCCAGCGCGGGTGCGCGCAACGCCTCGCCGCTGCGCAAGCTGAAGCAGGCATGATGCCACGGACAACGCAGCGTATCACCGGCCATCAGGCCCTCCGCGAGGGGGCCGTGGTAATGCGTGCAATAGGCACTTACCGCGAAGAGTTCGTCGCCGCGCCGCGCCAGGATCACGTCTTCGTCGTCGACACGCCCGACGAGCATCCCGCCATCCGCAAGGCCGTCGAGCGCGACGCCGCCTTTCAGATCCGGTTTCGAAACGTCTTTGGCGTCCGCCATGAAATCCTCCCGCCCGTTCAATGCATGAGAATTGCTATGACCGACTTGCCGCGCCCGGTCAACTGCGTCTTGAACATAGCTGCTGCCTGCTGCACCGGCCTC
>DASWEZ010000244.1:0-10297 GCA_036394495.1 Burkholderiales bacterium | reverse complement strand
CGCGCTGACGAATATTTTGGTCATGTTCTCTCCTCAGCGGGCCAGCAGTTTGCCGATGGCGGCGAAGCCGACCACGAAAACGTTGTCGCCGATGTCATCCGCGGTGACTTGCGGCGGTCCCGAAGTCACGTCGAACACGGCCCACCATTCCGCAAACGTGTCGCCGCCCATGGTGATCGGGGTGAAGCGCATGCCCGCCATATAGTTCGCCACCGGCATCGGCGATATCAGAATGTTGTAGGTCAGGGACCGGGTGTCGTCCGCCAGCGAGAGCAGTTGCTCGCGCAACAGCCCGCCGTCGCTCCTGCGCGTAAAGCGCCGCACACAGCCAACCCGGTCCGCCGGCAGGCCGCCTTCGATCTCGCTCGTCGCGATGGCCGGGTGCCATTTCGGCAAGCCGTTGAAGTCGCGCACCAGCTTCCACACCTTGTCGGCGGTCGCGCTGATGATTGCGCTGCGATACACCTTGATCATTTTTTCTCCTCTCGCTCAATTTTTACCACAGAGACACAGAGGCACAGAGAAGAATAGAGAGAGACGATGTCCACGTTAACGTGGAAAACAGTGCAATAGTTTGCTGTGCGGCCATCTATTCGTTTCCCGTCCATGTGTCTGGATTTCCAGTTTTCTCTGTGTCTCTGTGCCTCTGTGGTGAATTGACTTAGAACTGGATAGCCTTAAACTTGCGAGTCTGTTCGGTGAGGGCGGTTTCGGTGGGCAGGCGTTCCATGCTGCTGGCGCCGTAGAAGCCGTGGCAGCGTTCGGCGTGCTGGAGGATATAGTTGGCGTCCTCAGGTTGGGCGATGGGGCCGCCGTGACATAAGACGATCACGTCCTTGCGCACTTTGACGGCCGCTTTCGCAATGGCATCGATTTCATTCACGCACGTCTTCAGGCTTTTGGCGGACGACGCGCCGATGGCGCCGCCGACAGTGACACCCATGTGCGCGACGATGATGTCGGCGCCGGCTTTGGTCATCGCCTTGGCTTCGTCCGGGTTGAAGACATAAGGCGTGGTCAGCAGGTCGAGCTCATGCGCCTGGCGGATCATGTCCACCTCGAGGCCGTAGCCCATGCCGGTTTCCTCGAAGCTGGCGCGCATCACGCCGTCGAACAGGCCGATGGTCGGAAAATTCTGCACGCCGGAGAAACCCATGGTTTTCAGTTCGGCGAGGAACTGCGGCATCAGGACGAAGGGATCGGTGCCATTCACGCCGGCGAGCACCGGCGTCTTTTTCACGACCGGCAGTACTTCGCAGGCCATTTCCTTGACGATTTCATTGGCGTTGCCGTAGGCGAGCAGGCCCGCGGCCGAGCCGCGCCCGGCCATGCGGTAGCGGCCGGAGTTGTAGATGATGATGAGGTCGATGCCGCCGGCTTCCTCGCACTTGGCGGACAACCCGGTCCCGGCGCCGCCGCCGACGATCGGCACGCGCTTCGCCACCATGTCCCGGAACTTACCGAGTATTTTTTTTCTGTCGATTGCAGGCATCGTTTCGAATCCTTGTTCCCTATTGGGCGATTTCCCGGAAGTTACGCACCAGTGCGGCGGAGAACTCCGGGTCGTTGATGTGAAGGGGCAATCGCGTCAGGCGCCGCGATGCGGTTTGTTTCAGTGATTTTTCCAGCGCACCGAACAATGCGGCGTCGGCTTCCGTGTCGTAGAAGGCCTGGCCCGGCACATCCAGCGCGGACACGCCTTTCTCGGGAATCAGGAAACGCACCCGGCCTTCGCAGGCATTGAGTTTTTCCGCGATCCATTGGCCGATCTGCCGGCACTCTTCGGGCGTGGTGCGCATCAGCGTGACATTCGGATTGTGCTTGTAGAGCTTGCGGCCGCGAAAACGCTCGGGCACGGTTTCCATGGCCCAGAAGTTCACCATGTCGAGCGCACCGGCCGAGCCGACATAGGGAATGCCGCTGCGGGCGATGGCGCCCAGCCGGTCGGGTCCGGCGGAAAGCACGCCGCCGACAAGGTGATCGCAGACCTCGGTGGTGGTCACGTCGATGACGCCGACCAGCATGCCGCTGTCGGCCAGCTTCTCCATCGACTGGCCGCCCGTGCCGGTGGCGTGGAACACCAGGCAGTCGAATTCCCGTTCGAGTTGCGCGACGGTCTGTGTCACGCAAGCCGTGGTGACGCCGAACATCGTCAGGCCGATCGCGGGCCTGGCCTTCACATCAGGCACTGTATGGGTGGCCATGCCGGCGATTGCGTGCGCGGCATTGCCGAGCACAACCCGGCTGATGCGGTTCAGTCCCGCGACATCGGTCACCGAATACATCATGGCAATGTCGGTTGCCCCGACGAACTGGCCGACGTCGCCGGCGGCGAGCGTGGACACCATCAGCTTGGGAACGCCCACCGGCAGTCGGCGCATGCCGGCCGTGACGATGGAAGTGCCGCCGCCGCCACCCAGCCCGATCACGCCGGCTATGTCGTCGCGACGAACGATGTAGTGCGCGAACGCCTCGCCCATTGCCGCGACGTTGGCACCGCGATCGTTGCCTCCGAGCACGAACTGCGCGCCGCGCGGATGGCAGGCGGCGACATCGGCGGCGGCGACATCGACTGCAACCTGCGCGGTCTTGATGCCGACATCGACCAGGGTCGTGGGAGCGCCTGCCGCCTCGACCAGCGATTTGACGTATTGCAGCTCCTGGCCCTTGGTGTCAGCCGTGCCGACGACGTAAACACGCTTCATGGCGTTGAGCGATGGATGGATGACGAAGGGGGAAAGCGCGCGGCGGTGTGCGCATCCGCGGCGTACTCCATGGCGGACTTCATTGCATCTCCCCCGCGTGTGTCCGGCTCGTCGCGCTTGTGCATCGCAACCTTGTGCATCGCAACGCGAAAAAAATACAGGCCGGCGAATGTTTTTGTTGTAAGACGCTGGTATCGTAGTGAGATGCTAGTCTCAGGTCAAGAAGCACAGTCCAAGGCAACCGAAGACAGGGGGCCGCGCGCGCGGATGCGCAAATTCATGCTGGATGCGGCCATGCGTCTGATGCAAGATGGCCTGATTCCGTCGGTCAGCGACGTGGCGGAAGCCGCACAAGTTTCGCGGGCAACGGCGTATCGTTACTTTCCGTCGCAATCGGCGCTGATCCAGGCCGCGGTCGACGAGGCGCTGGGTCCGATTCTCGCGTGGACATCCGCTTCCACGGACGCGGAAGACAGGATCACCGAACTGGTGACTTTTGCCTATCCGCGCATGGAGAGTTACGAGGCCACGCTGAAGGCGGCGCTGCGGCTGGCGCTGGACCAGTGGGCGCGCCGTCACGCCGGGCTGTTCGGCGACGAGGCGCCGATGGTGCGCGGCCATCGCATCGGCTTGCTGAATTCGGCGGTGTTGCCGCTGAAAGGCAAGCTGACGCGGGATGGCTTCGAGCGCCTGACGCAAGCGCTGTCGCTGGTGTTCGGAACGGAAGCCTTCGTCGTGCTGAAGGATATCTGGGGCCTGGATCGCAAGCGCGCGGAAGAGGTCGCGCTGTGGACGTGTCATGCGTTGATCCAGGCGGCAATCGCAGAGAATGGCAAAGCCGTGGCGAGGACTGCGGCAACCGCGGGCAGGAGAAAGAACGGCGTGCATGGCGCGGGCTCGTTGCCTAAGAAGAAGTCACGGGCAAAGTTAAGGTAGAGAAACGGCAGTTTGTTTTGGAACACGGCGACAAGACCGTGGCAGGTATCGGTGTTGAGAGCGGCCGGCTGGTTGCAATCTGCAATCGGGAGGCCGCAATAACAAAGACCAATACGTGAGGAGAAAAAGATGAGCACGAAAAAATGGTCCGGCCTGCTGGCCGGCGCTGTTTTCGCTCTGGCGTGCGGTTCGGCGTCCGCGGCGGAAAAACTGACCATCCTCTGGGCCCAGTGGGACCCGGCGAATTACCTGCAGGAACTGGTCAAGGACTACGAAAAGCAGACCGGCACCAAGGTCGTCATCGAAACGGTGCCATGGCCCGATTTCCAGACCAAGGCCTTCACCGAGTTTAACGCCAAGGGCGACGCCTACGATCTGGTGGTCGGCGATTCCCAGTGGCTCGGTGCGGGTTCGACCGGTGGCCACTATGTGGACCTGACCAACTTCGTGGTGAAGAACGGGCTCGACAAGAGCATGGCGCCCGCCACGGTTGCTGGTTACTCCGAGTATCCGCCAAAGAGCAAGAAATACTGGGCCGTGCCGCTGGAAGGCGATGCGACCGGTTGGGCCTACCGCAAGGACTGGTTCGAAGACCCCAAGGAAATGGCCGCATTCAAGAAGAAGTACGGTTACGACCTGGGCGTGCCGAAGACCTGGGCGCACCTGCGCGACATCGCGGAGTTCTTCCATCGTCCGGCCGAAAAGCGTTACGGCATTGCAATTTATACCGACAACACCTACGACGCCCTGGCAATGGGCTACGAGAACGTGTTGTTCGGCTATGGCGGCGACCTCGGCGACTACTCGACGTACAAAGTGCGCGGGATGGTGAATTCCAAGGAAGCGATCGATGCCCTGAAGTTCTACAAGCAGCTCTACGGCTTCACGCCGCCGGGCTGGGGCAAGGTGTTCTTCATGGAGGACAACCAGGCCATTACCGAAGGCCTGGCGGCGATGAGCATGAACTTCTTCGCCTTCTTCCCGGCGCTGACGAATCCGGCGACCAACAAGAACGCCAAGGTCACCGGCTATTTCGCCAATCCGGAAGGCCCGACGGGAAAACGCTTCGCAGCTCTTGGTGGTCAGGGCATTTCGATCATCAAGTACTCGAAGAAGCAGGCCGAGGCGACGAAGTTCCTGGAGTGGTTCATCAAGGATGACGTGCAGAAGAAGTGGGCGGAACTGGGCGGCTATACCTGCAACGCCAGCGTGCTGAAATCCGACGCGTTCCAGAAAGCGACGCCGTACAACAAGGCGTTCTACGAAACCATGTTCATGGTGAAGGATTTCTGGGCCACGGAGGAATACGCCGAGCTGCTCGACCAGATGAACAAGCGTTTGCATCCGTTCATCGTGGGTAACAAGGGCACGGCTGAAGAAGCCCTGAACGGCCTTGCCAACGACTGGGAAGCCACGTTCAAGAAGTACAAGCGCTACAAGTAAGGGGTTTGTCCGGCGGGGGCATCGCCTCCGCCGGCCTCGTTTTGCGTGTCGTAAGCATGAGCATGTAAAAAACAGAAGGCCGCGCCTTAGGGGAGCGAACCTTCGCAATGAGGAGAAGGGCTTCAGATGATTGCCAGACTCGATCCGAAGTCTGCGGCGGCACGACGCGGGTTGAGCGATTTCGCCATACGCAATCTGTTCATTATTCCGACGATCGTCTTCCTGATCGTCTTCAACATCTTTCCGCTGATCTATTCTCTCGGTTATTCGTTCACCGATTTCCGCGCATCCAGCAACCAGCCCGCGAATTTCATCGGGCTCGATAATTACCGGGATCTGCTCGGCGACGAGCACATCTGGAACAATTTTTCTGTCACCGCCAAGTATGTGCTGGTATCGGTAGGCGGCCAGGTACTGGTCGGATTCGGCGTGGCGCTGCTGCTGAACCGTAAAATCCCGGGCAAGGGCTTGCTCACGACGCTGCTGATGTTGCCGATGATGATGTCGATGGCTGTGGTCGGCCTGTTCTGGCAACTGCTCTACAGCCCCACGTGGGGGATCATCAACTACATCTTCGGCCTCGAGGACTTTGCCTGGCTCTCCAATCCCGATGTGGCACTCTATGCCGTTGCGCTGACGGACATCTGGATGTGGTCGCCGTTCGTGATGCTGCTCTGTCTCGCCGGCCTGTCCGCGATTCCGCAGCACCTGTACGAAGCCGCCGCGATCGATCGCGCCAGCAAATGGTATACGTTCACCCGCATCACCTTGCCGCTGGTCAGCCCCCTGCTGCTGATCGCGATTATTTTCCGCACGATGGAAGCATTCAAGACTTTCGACCTGGCCTTCATCATGTCGAGCCTGGATTCGACCGAGCTGATTGCAATCCGGCTCTACAAACTCGCTTTTCAGGAATGGCAGACAGGCAAGTCCTGCGCACTCGCCTATATCGTGCTGATCATGGTGCTGGCGATCACCAACATTTACGTGAAGTACCTCAACCAGGTGAAGGATAGATAGTGTCCTGTTCCGCTAATTCGTGGGACGGTGGCAATCACCTACAAGCGGTTTCTTGGATCTTTATGACGACAATCCAATATCGGCCAGAAAACCTGCGAAATCGGCGTCAGGCAAGGCGCGAGTCCTCGACAGTGGCAGGGGCCGGTGGAACGTGGAGCAGGGATCGCAGCAGGGTGGAAGAGGGCCCCCGAGTTTTCTTCGGGGATCTGACCCCGGAGGCGATCGAAGGCGGCGGAGCGATCCTTTGTGCTTCTGATCTCAGGTCGCATCCCCAAATACAGTTGGGGCCCCTGCTCCGCCTCGACAGCCGCCCCGCTTGCGGGGATGCGACCGTGCAACCGGCCAATAGCGTGTCGACCACCGGCCTGACGCGTGTCTCCGCTGTCAGATCCCCAGAGGGGCCCCTCTTCCGCGCTCCGACACGCACGACGAGGATTCGTAACACCGCATGGCGCCGATTCTCGACGGGTTTTCAGCCGCGAATTAGCGGAACAGGACACTAAACATGGCGGCCGTCCAGTCGAAGCGTCACAAGCTTACGAATCGGCTGCTGATCGCGCTGGTATTCGTCGTCCTGTTCCTCTATCTGATCCCGTTGTACTGGATCAGCTCCACGGCATTCAAGCCGCGCAGCGCCGCCACTACGGTGCCGCCCACCGTCTTCTTCCAGCCCGAGATCACACCATTCGTGAAACTGTTCACTTCGCGCGTACAGATGCGCGGGGAAGTCGACCCTGAGGTGTACGCAAAGGCCCCCTGGTACGAGAAACGCGTATATGACGGCGGCGAACGCATCATCAAGGATGCCGACGGCAGCTTCGAAAGCTCCGGCTATCTGAGCCGCTTCCTGAACAGCATCGTCATCGCCGTGACCAGCACCTTCCTGGCCGTCGCGATGGGCACACTGACGGCTTACGGCTTCTCACGTTTCAGGATGCCGGGGGAACAGGACTGGCTGTTCTTCATTCTCTCGACGCGCATGCTGCCGCCGGTGGTCGTGGCCATTCCGATGTTCCTGATGTACCGGACCGTCGGCCTGGTCGATACGCATATCGGCCTGATCATCCTCTATACCGCATTCAACCTGTCGTTCTCGGTCTGGCTGATGAAGGGTTTCATCGACGAAATCCCGATCGAATACGAAGAGGCGGCGCTGGTCGACGGTTACACGCGCATGCAGGCGTTCTTCAAGATCGTGCTGCCGCAGGCGGCGACAGGCATAGCGGCGACCGCGGTGTTCTGTTTCATTACTGCCTGGAACGAATACGCCTTTGCATTGATGATGACCAATCGCCGCGCACAGACGGCCCCGCCCTATATCCCGTCCCAGCTCGGCTCGGGCCTGACCGATTGGACTGTCATTGCGGCCGGCACCTTTCTGTTCCTGGTGCCGGTGGCGGTGTTTACCTTTTTGTTGAGGAAGCACCTGTTGAGGGGTGTGACTTTTGGTGCCATCCGGAAATGACAAGAATCGTGAATGTCGTGAATGTCGTGAATACCGTGAATGTCGTAAAGGCCGTGAAGAACGTGAATGTCGTGAATGTCGTAAATATCGAAAATGCAAAGGCGCAAGGGCGCCCAGCCTTAGGCCATTCGTTTTCTACGACATTCACGACATTCACGGCATTCACGATTGCCGAGCGATGCGCGAGGCAATGCGCATGAATTTCCGCGAACTGAGCGTGCGCGTCCTCGAGCCCGCATCGATGCTCCTGATGATTCTCGGCATCGTCGCGCTGTGCCAGCCGTGGATCGAGGTGCTGCACCGCTATGGTGTGACCATCATCCTGGTCGGCCTGGTTGGATTTTCCGTGTTCTCCAAGATCCGGCCCCTGCCGAAGGAAGACCTGTAATGCGATTGAGAATGGGCATGGTCGGCGGCGGGCTGGATGCGATGGCGGGCGAACTGCACCGCCGAGCCGTCGCGCTGGACAGCCGCGTGGAGTTTGTTGCGGGTGCCTTGTCTTCGACGCCGGAGCGTTCGCACACTGCTGCGAAGGCTTGGGGCCTGGCGCGTGGCTACGGAACCTGGCGGGAGATGCTGGAAGCGGAACAAAAGCTTCCGGCGGCGGAGCGCATCGAATTCGTCACGGTGGCCACACCCAATCATCTGCATGTGCCGGTATCTGCGGCATTTGCAGTCAGCGGATTTCACGTTGCCTGCGACAAGCCGATCGGCATTTCGCTGGAAGAGGCAAGGAGTGTGTGTCGCGTGGTGGAGAAAAGCGGCATCGTCTTCATGCTGACCCACAACTACACCGGCTACCCGATGGTGAAGCAGGCACGCCACATGATCGCCGGCGGCGAGCTGGGTGATCTGCTCAAAGTGGTCGTCGACTACCCGCAGGGCTGGCTGCTGCAGCCGATCGAGAAACAAGGCCACAAAGGCGCCGAGTGGCGCACGGATCCATTGAAGTCGGGCGCGGCAGGATGCCTCGCCGATATCGGTTCTCATGCCCAGCACATGATGCACACGGTAACCGGATTGGAGATCGAAGAATTATGCGCGGACTTCGGCCACCTTCACGGCCGCAAGGTCGACGACGACATCAGCATTCTGCTGCGCTTGCGCGGCGGCGCGCGGGGCATCCTGTCGGCGTCCCAGGTCATGGCGGGCGAGGAGGGCGGCCCGAATTTCCGCATCTACGGCACCCGCGGCGCGCTCGAGTGGAAACAACTGGAACCGGAATCGCTGGTTTTCCGGCAACCGGGACAGCCCGTGCGGACGTTGCGCCGTGGCGAACCGTATCTGTGTGATGCGACAAAGCGCGCCAGCCGCCTTCCGCCCGGCCACCCCGAGGGCTACTACGAAGCGTTCGGCAATTTGTACCGGAATTTCGCCGATGCGATCATCGCCCGCCGCAAGGGTGTCCGCGTGGAAGAGGATTTCCCGACGGCAGTCGACGGCGCGCGAACCATGGCTTTCATCGAGACCGCGCTGGAGAGCAATGCTGCCGGCGGCAGATGGACCAAGGTGAAGGACCATAAACACTGAATGCGAGTGCTGAGTGCTGCTTACTGAGTGCTGAGTGAAAAGCGAATCTAACATTAACAACCAATCACCGTTTACTGATCACTGTTCACTGCCTTCAAATGGCCGACATCATCCTCCGAGACGTCGAAAAATACTTCGGCGCAAGCTACATCATCCGGAAGCTCAACCTGGAGATCCGGCACCGCGAGTTCGTGGTGCTGCTCGGGCCTTCCGGTTGCGGCAAGACGACGACATTGCGCGCCATCGCCGGGCTCGAGGATATCGACACCGGCGACATCCTGATCGACGGCAAGCCGGTGCAGGCCTTGCAGGCCGCGGACCGGGACATCGCCTTCGTGTTCCAGTTGTATGCGCTCTACCCGCATCTGACCGCGTACGAGAACATCGCTTTTCCCCTGCGGGCCATGCGCGAATCCGCGGAGACCGTCGACAGGCGGGTCATGGATGCGGCGAAGGCGCTCAGGATCGAGCACTTGCTCAAGAAGCGGCCGGGCGCGCTGTCGGGCGGCGACTTGCAACGCGTGGCCATCGGACGTGCGCTGGTGCGCCGGCCGAAGGCGCTGTTGATGGATGAGCCGATCGGTGCACTGGACGCGAAACTGCGCGAAGAGATGCGTACCGAACTCAAGCGACTGCACATCGAGAACCAGGCGACCACCGTGTATGTGACTCACGATCAGGTCGAAGCCATGTCGATGGCGGACCGGATCGCGATCATGAACGACGGCGTGCTGCAGCAGGTCGGGACGCCGACCGAGGTCTACAGCCACCCGGCCAACCTGTTCGTCGCCCAGTTCGTCGGCAGTCCGATCATGAACGTGACCAAAGGCGCGGTGCGGCCGGGCGACAGCAGTACGCGGGTGATCCTCGGTGACAACGACGCCACCCTGGATTTTCCGCAGAAGCTCTATCCGATGATCGTGGACAAGAAACACGTGGAGGATGAACTGGCCATCGGCATCCGGCCCGAGGGCGTACAGGTCGCGCGCAGCCAGACTGCCGGCCATGTTCCGGTGGAGGCGCATATCATCGAGCCGCTTGGGCCATACGACATCGTGGACCTGAAGTTCGGCAAGCAGATGTTGCGGGCGCGCACACCCTCCGGTTACGTGGCGAAGGCCGGCGACATCGTCTGGGCGAAACTGGATGAAACCCAGACCCATTTCTTCAGCACCCGCACCGGGGAATCGCTGCAAAT
>DASWEZ010000243.1:0-13457 GCA_036394495.1 Burkholderiales bacterium | reverse complement strand
GGTTCCCGTACCGCTGCCGCCCGTGTCACGCTATTTCGAGACCCGGGAAGTGGACGTTCCTGCCCGGGCAATCAACGATGTCCTCCTTCATTACCCACCCTCTGCGTACAAGCAGGCCATTTCCGGAGAGGTAAAACTCAAGCTCTTCATCAACCAGGACGGCGGAGTCGACGAGGTCGAGATCATCGCGTCCGAACCAAAGGGAATCTTTGACGCGGCGGCGATGGCTGCCGCAACGCAGTTGCGCTATTCGCCCGCGCTAAAGGATGGAGTGCCGGTGAAGATGACCAGGACAATTGCAATTACTTTCGATCCCACTACCAATCCGCTGTGATACGAACAATAGCTTCCTGATCCCAAAGACCGTCCGACAATCGGCCGGGTCGCCTCGATATTGCTCGCCTGTGCGGGATTTCAGGTACTCGCCAGTGCCTTGGGCAGCGGAAAAGTCACCCTCTCCGGAATCCCATCCATTTCCCTGACCGATCCGGCGCCCAACGAGCTGAGCCGGGCGATGACCGCCTGCACCAGAATTTCCGGCGCCGACGCTCCAGCCGTCACGCCGACGACTTTTTTCCCCTCCACCCATTCGGGTTTTAAGTCGGAGGCGTTGTCCAGCATGTAGGAAGGCACGCCGAGGTTGGACGCGACCTCGCGCAACCGGTTGGAGTTCGAGCTGTTCGGCGAACCGACCACGATCAAAACATCGCAATGACTTGCCAGCGCCTTGACCGCATCCTGGCGGTTCTGCGTGGCATAGCAAATGTCGTCCCTCTTGGGTCCGATGATGGAAGGAAAGCGGCGGCGCAACGCATCGGTAATGGAACGGGCATCGTCGACGGACAATGTGGTCTGCGTCACGAATGCGAGATTGTCCGGATCCTTGACCTCGAGGCGCTCGACATCCCGGATGGATTCCACGAGATACATGCCGCTGCCGACCTGACCCACGCCCTCGATCTGACCCATGGTGCCTTCCACCTCCGGGTGGCCGGCATGGCCGATCATCACGATCTCGCGTTTGCCGTCGTGCATCTTGCCGACTTCGACATGCACTTTGGTCACCAGCGGGCAGGTGGCATCGAAGACGTTCAGCTTGCGCGCCTGGGCATCGCGACGCACCGCCTGCGACACGCCGTGCGCGCTGAAGACCACCGTCGCCCCTTCGGGTATCTCGGCGAGGTCCTCCACGAACACCGCCCCTTTGGCGCGCAGATCGTCCACCACATACTTGTTATGCACGACCTCGTGACGCACGTAGATCGGTGCGCCGTGCAGCTTGAGCGCACGTTCGACGATTTCGATCGCGCGGTCTACGCCGGCGCAAAAACCGCGGGGATTGGCGAGCAGGACTTCCATGATGTGGGCAGATTGATTGACGCCGGAATTATACGCCGGAGCATTCCCTCTATAGATTGCCGTGCGAGAAGCGCTCTTCCTTCCACGGGTCGGCCTCGTTGTGATAGCCGCGCACTTCCCAGAATCCCGGCCGGTCTTCTTCGTGGAATTCGATGCCAGTCAGCCATTTGGCGCTCTTCCATGCATAGCGTTTTGGCACCACCAGCCGCACCGGCCCCCCGTGCTCGGGGGGCAGCGGCTTGCCGAACACGCTGTGCGCCAGGATCACGTCGTCGTCGAGCAGCGCTTCCAGGGGAAGATTGGTGGTGTATTCGTCGGCACTGTGCAGGGTCACGAATGCCGCTTTTTCCAGGGGACGGACGCGCATGATGATTTCCCGCGCCGGCACGCCGCGCCAGTTCATGTCGAGTTGGGACCAGCGCGTGACGCAATGAAAATCCGTGGTCAGGTCGACTTGCGGCAATTCGTTGAATGTCTTCCAGTTGTAGTCGAGTTCCTGCTCGACCAGGCCGAATACGCGCAGATTCCAGCTCGACGGCGAAACTTCGGGTTCCAGTCCGAGATCCAGAATGGGAAAGTCGTGCACTTCCTTCTGTCCCGGCGGAATGCGGGGATTGTCCCCGGCCCTGGACGGTTTCGCGCCGCGTTTGGCCAAGGCGACCTTCGCTTCTATCATCTTCACCCAGTTCGGCATGTCTCATCCCTCATACTTTTCGACCCACAAATGCATATTCGTGACCTTCAGGAAGTTTTGACCCGGGAGCGGCGGAAACTATCCCAGATCAGAAACGCGGCGCCGACGGTAATGCAGGAATCCGCCAGATTGAAGGCCGGGAACGGATCCAGCAGCCTGGGGCCGCCAGGCCAGCGCACCAGCACGAAGTCCACCACCGCGCCGGACACCGCACGATCGATGAGATTGCCCACGGCACCGCCGAGGACTAGCGCAAGCGCAAAACACAGAAAACGGTCCGTTCGGTGTTTGATCATCATGTAAATGATCAGGACCGAGGCGACCAGCGCGATAACCAGAAAAAAGTAACGCTGCCAGCCGGAACCCGATGCCAGGAAACTGAATGCGGCGCCGGGGTTGTAGGCCAGCACCAGTGTAATCACCGGAGGCAGCACGTCGATGGACTGGCCCTGAACCAGCGCGCGCTGGATGACGAATTTCGTGATCTGGTCGAGTACCACGAGCACCGCGCTGAAACCAAGCCAGGTGCCCACGCTACGCATGGACACGCCGCTCGCCGGCCCCGTAGAGATTTTCGGTGCAGCGGCCGCAGATCTCGGGATGCGCGGCGTCCGCCCCGACATCAGCGCGATAGTGCCAGCAGCGCTCGCACTTTTTCTGCTCGCTCGGACGAGCCACGATTTGCGCCGCACCGTGAACGACCTTGGCCTGCGAGGTATTCAGAACGAATCGCAAGTCATCGCCGAGCGAATTCAGCAACGGAAACCGTTCGCTGTCGGCATGGACCTCGACTTCTGCCTGCAGGGCAGATCCGATCTTGCCCGCAGCCCTGAGTGACTCGAGTTCCTTCTGCACCTCGGACCGCGCCAACCGGATCGCATCCCAGCGTTCGCACAGGTCGCCGCCTGCATCCGGGAACTGGTGCCAGGTATGCAGCAGCACGCTGTCCTTCTCGTTACGCGTGAAAATGGGCCACGCTTCGTCCGCGGTGAACGAAAGCACCGGCGCCATGAGCCGCAACAGGCTGTGCGTAATCTGATGGAGCGCATTCTGCGCGGACCGTCGTGGTTTCGAGTCCCGCCCCAGCGTATACAACCTGTCCTTGATCACATCGAGATAGAAACCGCCGAGATCCTCCGAACAGAATGCCTGCAACTTCTGCATGACATAGTGGAACTCGAAGGACTCGTAGTCCTTCTGTACGTCGCGCTGCAGCCGCTCCGCCATCTGCAAGGCGTAACGATCGATCTCGATCCATTCGACGACCGGCAGCGAATGCGCGGCAGGATCGAAATCGTCGACGTTCGCCAGCAGGAAGCGCAGGGTATTGCGGATGCGCCGGTAGCCTTCGACAACGCGTTTCAGAATCTCGTCCGACAACGAAAGTTCGCCGGAGTAGTCCGTTGCTGCGATCCACATGCGCAGGACGTCGGCACCAAGCGTATCCATGACTTTCTGCGGCGCGATGACATTGCCGAGCGATTTCGACATCTTGCGGCCCTGGCCGTCGACGACGAAGCCGTGGGTCAGCAGCCCCTTGAATGGCGCCTGCGCATCGATCGCGCAACCGGTCAGCAACGACGACTGGAACCAGCCGCGATGCTGGTCGGAACCCTCGAGGTACAAATCGGCCGGTTTCGCCAGTTATTCGCGTCGCTGCAGCACCGACATGTGGGTCGTGCCGGAATCGAACCATACGTCCAGCGTATCGGGCACCTTCCGGTAGGTCGCGGCTTCGGCACCCAGCAGTTCTTCCGCTTCCAGCGAAAACCAGCCCTCGATGCCCTGCTGCTCCACGCGCTTGGCCACCTGTTCGACCAGCTCGTCGGTGCGCGGATGCAGTTCTCCGGTTTCCTTGTGCACGAAGAAGGCCATCGGCGTACCCCAGTTGCGTTGACGGGAAACGCACCAGTCGGGCCGGTTGGAAATCATCGCCTCCAGCCGCGCCTCTCCCCATGACGGATAAAAAGCCGTCGCTTCGACCGCGGCGGACGCGGTCTGGCGCAAGCTGCGGCTGCCGCCGAGATCCATGCCGATGAACCACTGGCGGGTGGCGCGAAAAATGAGCGGCGACTTGTGGCGCCAGCAATGCGGATAGCTGTGCTTGATGCTTTCGACCTTCAGCAGCCGCTCGTGATCCTTGAGCGCCTGGATCACGACATCATTGGCCTGCCACACGGTCATTCCACCGACCAGCGGTATCTTCTGGAAGAAGCGGCCGTCATCATCCACCGGATTTTCCACCGGCAGCTTGTAGCGCAGGCCGACTGCAAAATCTTCCACCCCGTGCGCGGGCGCCGTGTGGACCAGGCCGGTGCCGGAATCGAGCGTGACATGATCGCCGAGCACCACCGGCACGATGCGATCGTAGAAAGGATGCTCGAGTTGCAGGTTCTCGATGTCCGCTCCCTTGAACTCGGCAACGATCTCGCGCTCCTTGATCTGGTAAGCCTCCAGGCATTTCTCGGCAAGATCCCTGGCGAGGATCAGGAACCCGGCGGAGAAATGCACGAGTACGTAGTCGAACTCCGGATTGACCGATACGGCCTGGTTCGCCGGCAGCGTCCACGGCGTCGTCGTCCAGATCACGGCGAACACCGGCTCATAGATATGGGTGAACCGCAATCTCTTCGCCAATGCGGCGTTGTCATGGACCCTGAATGCGACATCGATCGCCGGAGAGGTGCGGTCTTCGTATTCCACTTCGGCTTCGGCCAGCGCCGATCGGCAATCGAGACACCAGTGCACCGGCTTCGCGCCCTGGTACAGATAACCCCTGCGCCTGATCGTATCCAGGGCGCGGATGGTGTCGGCCTCCGTCTTGAAATCCATCGTCCGGTAAGGATTCATCCAGTCGCCGAGCACGCCCAGGCGGATGAAATCCTTGCGCTGACGATCGATCTGTTCGGTGGCAAATTCGCGGCAAAGCTTGCGGAACTGCGCGGCCGGAATGTTCTTGCCGTGCTTTTTCTCGACCTGGTGCTCGATCGGCAGGCCGTGGCAATCCCAGCCAGGAACATAAGGCGAATCGAAGCCGGACAGCGTTTTCGATTTGACGACGATGTCCTTGAGGATCTTGTTGACTGCGTGGCCGATATGGATGTCGCCGTTGGCGTAGGGCGGCCCATCGTGAAGAACGAACTTCGGCCTTCCCCGGGACGCTTCGCGGATGCGCTCGTACAGTTTTCCCTCCTGCCACTTTTGCACCCAACCGGGCTCGCGCCTGGCGAGATCCCCTCGCATCGGGAACGGTGTGTCGGGAAGATTCAGGGTACTTTTGTAATCAGCCATTTCTAAAAAATCTCAAATAACCGCAGAGGCGCAAAGGCGCAAAGGAAACCCTAGAGTTGATTGACAACACGCTTGATTCCCTTGCGCATGGCATCAACCTTGAAATTCAAGAGCAAACCTAACCTAAATCCAATCATCTTCAACTACGTTAGCATTTGTGCAGTGTGTACTGGTTGGAACGCCTCGACACTTTTGAGCTCGAGGATAAGTTCGTTGTTCACCAGCATGTCGATTCGATATCCGTCTTCGATCCTCAACTCCTTGTAGCGAACCGGAATTACAACCTGCCGTTCAATCTGGGCTCCCATTCTCGTAAGTTCCCAGGCCAGACTTTCCTCATAAGCGGACTCTAACAATCCAGGACCCAGCACGCGATGAACCTCGATGGCCGCACCAATCACCTCTTTGCCAAGCCGGTCGAGGCCATCCGAATCCATCAATTGCTTTCCTTTGCGTTCCCTTTGCGCCTTTGCGCCTCTGCGGTTCGGAAGTAATCCCGCGCAGCGCCAGCATCCTTGTCCATCTGCGAGACCAGTGCATCGATGCCGGCGAACTTCTGCTCGTCACGCAGTTTTTTCAGGAAGCGCACGCCGATGCGCCGCCCGTAGATGCGCCCGTCGAAATCGAACAGGTGGACTTCGAGCGTCGGCCGGCCGCGCTCCTTGACGGTGGGCCGCACACCGAGGCTCGCCACACCTGGCAGCGGCACCGGTCCGAGCCCGTCAACTTCAACGACGAAGATTCCCGAAAGCGGCGCCTTGGAGCGCTTCAACTGCACATTCGCGGTCGGATAGCCGATCTTCGCACCAAGCTTGTCGCCATCCACCACCCGGCCGGATATCGAATAAGGCCGGCCGAGCAGTTGCTGCGCCCCGCCCAAATCGCCCTTCTCCAGCCGTCCGCGGATCGCGGTGCTGGAAACCCGTTCGCCAGCCGCGACCACGCTGGTCATTGCCTCGACATTGAATCCGGACTGCGAAGCCAGCGCCCTCAGCAGCGTGAAGTCACCGGAGCGGCGCGCGCCAAAACGAAAATCGTCACCGACCAGCAACCAGCGCACAGCCAGGCCGTCATGCAATATCCGGGAAACGAATTCGTTTGCCGACAGTTGCGCAAATGCGTAGTCGAAGCGGCAGACATGGACACGATCGACACCGCAGTCACGCAGGTTTTCCAGCTTTTCATGCAGCGAGGTCAGTCGTGCCGGTGCCTGGTCTGGCGCGAAGAACTCCTGGGGTTGGGGTTCGAAAGTCATCGCCACAACCGGCAACCCGTGCCGGCGCGCCACTTCCGTCAGGCGCGCGATCATGGCGCGGTGCCCGAGATGGACGCCGTCGAAATTACCGATGGTTAGCGCGATGGGGACGTCCGCTCGCGCCGGGATGCCCCGAATTACTCGCATGTCCGACCGACCAAAAGCCTGAATTTTAGCGGCTTTCGGCTCACCGGAGCGCGGTTTTAGCGCCCTGGGATGGAGACTGGATCAGCCGGAGCGGGACAAATGCTGGGCGAAGGCCCAGTCGGCGATGGCGTTGGTGAGGTCTTCCGAATCGCCGATGGCGCTCGTGACGTCGATCCGCAGCGCCGGGTAGTGCCTGCGAATGTCGTCGAGCAGCCTCGGGAGATCCTCCTTGAGATGCCCGCCTTGGGCGAGGAACAGAGGAACCACGGTGATGTGCCCGATGCCTTCGGCGGCCAATCCGGCAACGGCCGAGGCGAGGGTCGGCTGCATCAATTCCAGAAATGCCAGTTCCACGCGAATGCCGGCTTGCTTCCTGCCAAGCCGCGCCGCGATCCGGCGGAACGGCTCCGCCCACGATGGCTCGCGGGCACCGTGGGCAAACAGAAGGATTGCCGAAACCGGTGCCTTGCTCACGCAGACAATGAAAGGAATCGCATCCCGGCTAGTGTAGCTGACTGGGAAAGAGGTCGAAGCGGCGCGGCCGGATGAACACGCGATCTCCGGCCACGAGCTTCAGTTCACGAAAACGCTCCCTGCTGATCTCGGCCTGGATCGGATCGCCCTGCCCGGCACCTTCACGAACGAGTTCCACCCGCACGACCGGACCCACCGCCAGCACGTGCACGATGCGCACCGGCAACGTCTCGCCATTGGCCACGCGTTCAATTTCTATGTCGTGCGGCCGGACATAGGCGACGGCGGGCTGCTGTTCCGCTTCGGCGTGTTCCGGTGCATCGAACTCGATGTCGCCGATCAGCGCGCGGCCACGATGCAGGCGACCGTGGAACAGATTCACATGGCCCAGGAATTCGTAAACGAAAGGCCTGGCCGGATGGTCGTAGACCTCGTCCGGCGTGCCGATCTGTTCGATACGGCCTTCGTTCATGACCACCACGCGATCGGCCACTTCGAGCGCCTCTTCCTGGTCATGGGTAACGAACACACTCGTGATATGCATATCGTCGTGCAGCCGGCGCAGCCAGCTACGCAACTCCTTGCGCACCTTCGCATCCAATGCGCCGAAAGGTTCGTCGAGCAGCAATACCTTGGGTTCGACAGCCAGCGCCCGTGCGAGAGCGATGCGCTGGCGCTGTCCGCCGGAAAGCTGGTGTGGATAGCGGTCGGCGAGCCAGTCGAGCTGTACCAGCTTGAGCAGTTTCAATACGCGTTCCCGGATATCCCCTTCTTCGGGCCGGATGTTCTTGGGGCGCACACGCAGGCCGAACGCAACGTTCTCGAATATGGTCATGTGCCGGAACAGCGCGTAGTGCTGGAACACGAAGCCGACGCGGCGGTCGCGGACATGGCGGTCCGTGGAATCCTCGCCATGAAACAACACCTGGCCGGTGTCGGGCACTTCCAGCCCCGCGATGACCCGCAGCAGCGTGGTCTTGCCGGATCCGGAGGGCCCCAGCAACGCGAGCAGTTCGCCGTCTTGCACTTGCAGGCTGACGTCGCGCAATGCGGAGAACGTTCCGAATTGCTTGGAAAGATTACGGACTTCAATGGTCACGATCTATCTCCTTGTCCGTCGCGGCCCTGGCGCCCACGACGCTCTTGAGCACCAGCGTCACCAGGGCCAGCAATGCCAGCAACGACGCCACCGCGAAGGCGGCGGCAAAATTGTATTCGTTGTAAAGGATTTCGACGTGCAACGGCATGGTATTGGTGCTTCCGCGGATATGTCCGGACACGACGGACACCGCTCCGAATTCGCCCATCGCGCGCGCGTTGCAGAGAATGGCGCCATAGAGCAATCCCCATTTGATATTCGGCAAGGTCACGCGGAAGAAAATCTGCCAGCCGCTGGCGCCCAGCACCGCCGCCGCCTCCTCTTCTTCGCTGCCTTGCGCCTGCATCAGCGGAATCAGTTCGCGGGCGACGAAAGGAAAAGTCACGAAAATGGTTGCCAGCACGATGCCCGGAACCGCGAAGATGATCTTCAGGTCATGCTCTGCGAGCCAGGGACCAAGCCAACCCTGCAGGCCGAAGATCAATACGTAGATCAGTCCCGATACCACGGGGGAAACCGAAAACGGCAGGTCGATCAGCGTGATCAGCAGGTTCTTGCCGCGGAACTCGAACTTGGCGATCGCCCACGCGGCAGCGACGCCGAACAGCACATTGAGCGGCACGGCGATCGCAGCGGCGATCAGCGTGAGCTTGATGGCGGACAATGCATCGGCCTCGACGATAGAGGCGAAGTAGACGCCGGCGCCTTTTCTCAATGCTTCGTAGAACACCGAAATCAGCGGTACGAACAGGAACAGCGTCAGGAAAGCCAGCGCGAGGCCGATCAGGGTCCAGCGCACCCAAGCCGGTTCCTGGGTGGCGCGTACTGCGTTTCGCGGACTGACCAGGGGAAGCGCAACGACACTCATCGGGGTGTCCTCAAAGGGCTTCTCCGCGCCGCCGGCTCCACCATTGCAGCCCGTTGATGATCAGCAGCAGGACGAAGGAAATGACCAGCATCACCACCGCCAGTGCCGTGGCGCCGACGTAGTCGTATTGTTCCAGCTTGGTGATGATCAGCAGTGGCGTGATTTCGGAAATCATCGGCATGTTGCCGGCGATGAAAATCACCGACCCGTATTCGCCGACCGCTCGCGCGAACGCCAATGCGAAGCCGGTCAGCAGCGCGGGAAATATCGTGGGAAATATCACGCGCGTGAAAGTCTGCAGCCGGGTGGCACCCAGCGTCGCCGCCGCTTCCTCGAGTTCCGACTCCACATCCTCCAGCACCGGTTGCACAGTGCGCACGACGAAAGGCAGGCCGATGAAGGTGAGCGCGACGAAAACACCCAGAGGAGTGAAGGCGATCTTGATACCGAACGGCTCGAACCATTGACCGATCCAGCCATTGCCTGCATACAACGCGGTCAGCGCAATACCCGCGACTGCGGTCGGCAAGGCGAATGGCAGGTCGACCAGTGCATCGATGATTTGCTTGCCGGGAAAGCGGTAGCGCACCAGCACCCAAGCCACCAGAAGTCCGAAGACCGCATTCAGCGAGGCCGCCGCCAGCGAGGCGCCGAAGGTCAGGCGATAGGACGCCACCACCCTTGGCGTGGTCACCGTGGCCCAGAACTCCGGCCATGACAAGGCCGCTGTCTTGATGAATGCCGCGGACAACGGGATCATCACGATGAGGCCCAGATAGAGCAGCGTGAACCCGAGCGCGAGGTTGAACCCCGGCAGGACGCTATGCCGCTTGAAGGTATTTACCACGCGCACCCCGGATGAGTTCCCTGTTCCTGTGCGCTACGCGATATCGCCTCGATAGCCGGCGTCGCTTCACCGAGGTAGTGCCCTTGCAGCATATCGGCACCCGCGCGTACCGCAGCAGCCATTTCCTGTTCGGTCTCGACGTCTCTGACCAGCAATGTAGCGCCGAACCGATGAATCGCATCCACCAGCGCCGCCGTTCCCGGCGTTTCTTCAACTGCCCCGCCTCCAGCCTGACGATATCGGGATAGAGGCTGCCCAGATCCGCCATCCAGCCGTCGCTTTCCCCGCCATGATTCACCGCGATCCGATATCCCCTCGAGCGATAGTTGACGATCACATGTTTCAGGAGCCTGCGGTCCTGGTTCACCTCCGGCGGGATTTCGATGACGACCCGCGAGGTTTCCACGCCGATCAGATCCAGCACTTTTTCGAAAGCGCGGCCGTGGCCGTCTTTCACGCTTTCCAGCAGCCGCGGCTGTACCGCCAGAAACAGGATCTGGCGTTCCGGAACGGCGCCGAAATAGTTCAACGCATGCAGCGTGCGGCACAGCCGGTCCAGGCGCACCAGCAACGGATCCTCCGCTGCAAGCACGAAAATTCCCCAGGGCGACAACGCGCCATCGTTGATTGCATCCGAACGCACGTAAGCCGCATGGCCGACAACCTGCCGCTCGCTGATGTCGAACACCGGCTGGAATACGCTGGTCAGGCGGCAATGAAAAAAATGGCCTACGACGCGGCCGTCCGCTGCGCGCTGCAGTGGATAATCGGTGGCGGCTTGTATGCGCGCCAATGCATCCTTGTCCGCAAGAAATTCCATGGTCGTTCTCTCCACTTCGATCCGCCTATCCGTTGCGCCCTTCAGCAATTCCGGTCGCCGCCGCCATCGCATCCAGTTTCCGGCGCAACTCATTGGCGGAATGGCGGCAGAACAGCAGCGCCGCCCCGCTGCGGCGGGCCTGCCGCTTGAGCCCGATGGCCAGGTTATGGTTCACGTAGTCGCATAGCACCACGATCAGCCGCGCATGTTCCGGCACTGGGCGACGGGCGAACCCCGACTTGCGCCCGCTCCAGTGCTCGACATCGACATGCCCGTGCGCGACGATTTCACGCTTCAGGCTTTCCACGTAATCCCCGCCCACGATCAGCGCTGTCATGTCCGCCTCCGCAATCCGTCTGGCCGTTTACTTCTGATAGATCTGGTCGAACACGCCGCCGTCGGCGAAATGGGCTTTCTGCGCCTTCTGCCAGCCGCCGAATACCTCGTCGATCCTGAACAGGTTGATCTTCGGAAACAGGGTCGCGTATTTCGCCGCGACCTTCGCATCCGTCGGCCGGTAGAAATTGCGCCCGGCGATGTCCTGCCCCTCTTCGCTGTACAGATACTCGAGGTAGGCTTGCGCCACCTTGCGGGTACCATGCTTGTCGGCAACCTTGTCGACCAGGGTCACGGGCGGTTCGGCCAGAATGCTGATCGACGGTACGACGATGTCGACTTTTTCCGGGCCGAGTTCTTTCACCGCCAGGAAGGCTTCATTCTCCCAGGCCAGCAACACATCTCCGATGCCGCGCTCGACGAACGTGGTCGTCGATCCCCGCGCGCCGGAATCGAGCACCGGAACATTCTTGTAGATCTTCGCGACGAATTCCCTGGCCTTCGCTTCGTCGTTACCGTAGTTCTTCAGCGCGTAGCCCCAGGCCGCCAGGTAGTTCCAGCGTGCGCCGCCGGAGGTTTTCGGGTTCGGCGTAATCACCGAGATGCCAGGCTTGGCGACATCATCCCAATCCTTGATGTGCTTGGGATTGCCCTTGCGCACGAGGAAGACGATGGTGGAGGTGTACGGCGAGCTGTTGTGCGGCAAACGCTTCTGCCAGTCGGCCGGCAGCAGTTTCGCCTTCGCGGCGATTTGGTCGATGTCGTAGGCGAGCGCGAGCGTGACGACGTCCGCGGTCAGGCCGTCGATCACGGTGCGCGCCTGCTTGCCCGATCCGCCATGGGATTGCCTGATGGTGACCTTGTTGCCGGTCTTCGCCTCCCATTGTTTGGCAAATGCCGCGTTGAATTCCTGGTAGAGCTCGCGCGTCGGGTCGTAGGATACGTTGAGCAGTTCTACATCCGCGGCGAAAGCGCCCCATCCCGAAAATGCAAGCAGGGCGGCGACCGCGTGTTTTGCGATTCGTGATATTGAATACATGTCTCGTACTTTCTAGAAATTCGCCTGGAAGCGGGTGAATACGGCCTTCTCGGTCTTCATGTCGGTGCCCCCCGGCCCGCCGCCATCGAACTCCGTCTGGTCGTAATTCAGCTGGATCTTGAAATTGCGGTTGAAATACCAGTTGACGCCGATGCCGGCATTGCGCGCTTCGCGTGCCGACGCGTCCGGATCGGCAAGGCGAGTGGTCGCAGACCCGGCAAAAGTTGCGGCGTCGATGGTCTGCACGCCATATCGCGCCACCAGCTCCACTGCGCCCAATCCGGGGCTGCTTACCGCATAAGGCCTGCGTGGCGATGGATTGCGGAACGAGGCATCTTCGCCGGTCACGACCCAGTAGCCGTTGACCTGCCACGCCTTGCTGTCGAAGTCTTGCTTCTGGTTTGTCGCCCGCGTTACTTTCTGACGGGAATCGATGTATTCGCCGAGCAGGCCGAACGATCCGATGTAATAGTAGAACTGCGGGGCAATCTTTTCGCGTTCGCCGTCGGCGAACGCACCCGTGCTGAAGACAAAGAAGTTTTGCTGGCCGACGGTCTTGTACGTCGCAAGGTTGGAAGTCGTGGCTGTACCCTGCTGCACCCCGTAGCCGTACGCGATTCCGATGCCCAGCCCGCTCAACCAGCTATCGCCGTTGCGAAACGGCTCCGCGAATATGCGGCCCAAAAAGTCCTTCTGATCGTTCGTATCCCCGTCCCCGGTGCTGTTGTCGGTGATGCCGTTAAACACGCCGACCTGGTACGAAAGCGTATCGCCCAGGACGCTGCCGCCGAGCTGGATACCGGTGTCGCGATTGGGCGCCAGGTTGGTCGGCAGCCCCCGCTCAACGAATTCCGTTTCGGAATCCAGTACCAGGCGTTCCAGGCCGATCGGGGGCTTGAATTTCCCGGCGCGGATATTGGCGGCCTTGTCGAGCCTCAATTCGACATAGGCATCCTGCAGCACGGTCGTGCCGTTGCCGAAGTCCGGCATCAGACGGAAGCCGATGTTTTCGAGGAATACTCCCTCCAGCACGGGCCGCACTTTGCGCAGCACAAACGTATTCGACGTGCCGCCGATGGGCGCAGTTTTGTCGGGATACCAGTGGCTGTCGAACTGGATGATGCCGCCGATCCTGATTTGATACGCGTTGTCCGCAGACCTGAGCCAGAAGCCGTCTTTCCCACTTGACACCGTGGGGGTTTCCTTTTGCTTTTCCACGGCCGCCTCC